>NZ_BMJB01000001.1:2569560-2890755 GCF_014642855.1 Edaphobacter acidisoli
TGTTCTTCAGCGCCAATGTGAGCAGCCACGCCAACAACGCCACGAGCGTCGACTGCCAGAGATGATTCACGAGTGCCACCGTCCAGACTTCCCTCCAGAATCCTGCGAACACCATCGCTACTTCTCCTTTGCAGATAACTGCTTCAGGGCCTTCTCCGCTTCCTTTACATCCTCCAACGACAACTTGCCTGATTCGATCAAGTGGGCCATGACTGGCTGAGGCCGGCCACCAAAGATCATCAGCAGTTCATCGATAAGTCGCCGTTGTGCCGCATCCCGCGAAATATACGGGGCAAAAAGATGAAAGTTCCCAACCTTTTTTACCCGGCGCACGACACCCTTCGTCTCCATGCGGTACACGGTCGTCTGGACCGTGGTATAGGCCGGTCTCTTTCTGGCTGGAAAAGACTCCTGAATCTCACGGATCGAGGTCTCTCCCCTGGCCCACAGGACCTCCATGATCTGGAATTCCAGTTTCGACAGTTTTGGCTCAGGCAATTCAATCTCCTATGCGTATAGGAATATTTACTACATGTATAGTAGAGCCGTCAACAAGCAAACTTCTGCATCGCACATTGCAAGTTAGATGGTGTCTACCGGAGCTATCTCCAGAACCACAAGCTACGCAAGTGGGCGGCTATCACTTCGAACTGGCTCCCTGCGAGGCCGCCTCTGACTTTGCGGGCTCGTCCACCTTGAGCACCTGGTCCGCTCGCACGTCTTTGAGAATCTGAACAATTCCGCTGGGCCAGCGAATTTTGATCTCCTTCACGCTCGTATCCGTACCCAGACCAAAGTGCGCCCGCTTGTCATTTGAAGAGAGATAACTGCCTGCAGTAGTTACCGTGTAGAACTGAATCCCTTTGCTGGTCTTGATCGTAATCTCCGCGCCGATCCCATCGCGGTTGGATCTGTGTCCAACGAGCTCCAGTAGTATCCAGTGATTCTTCGTTGGCGTCTCGTTATGCAGAATGTGAACCGGCCCACCATTGGTCGTCACTACAGCATCCACACGCCCATCGTTGTCCAGATCACCCACAGCCATCCCGCGACCAACCCATGGCTCGGAAAACACCGCACCCGATTCTTTCGAAACATCCACAAAACCCTTGCCGGTGTTCCGCATCAGCAGCATCGGTTCCCTGTAATGAAGTTGCGGATAGTTCAGCTCCACCGTATCCAGGTCGTGTCCCTGCGCCACCAGCAGGTCTTTCCACCCATCATTGTCATAGTCCAAAAAGCTGATGCCCCAGCCCGAGTGCAGCAGCGTAGCCCTCGCCAGCCCGCTTCCATAGCTGTCGTAGCTGAAGGAGCCATCGCCATTATTGCGATACAGCGCATACTTCTGGTTGGCAAGATCAGTAATCACCATGTCTGGCAGGCCATCGTTGTTGTAATCCTGAAAATCGATCCCCATGCCGGCGTAGGTCCGGCCGTCACCATCAACAGCCATCTCCGACATCATGCCGGTCTCTTCAAACGTTCCATTGCCCTTATTGTGATAAAGAAACTCGGGCATCGAATCGTTCGCCACGGCTAAATCAATCTTCCCATCGCGATCATAGTCCGCGATGGCAATACCCAACCCTTTGCCCGGCAAGTTCAGGCCAATCTTTTTCGAGACCTCAGTGAAGTGGCCGTTTCCATCATTGTGGTAGACCAGCGGAGCAATCGCTGGAAAGACATCAGGATGGCAGAACGCTCGATACCCCGGACGATGTTCACCACACCACACATCGTCCCAATCCCACTTCACGTAGCGCAAAACCACTAGGTCCAGCAAGCCATCGTTGTCCAGGTCCACCCATGCAGCCGACGTGTACCACGTCTCCCCCGGAGTCGTCACGCCACCCGTACCCGAGCTCGCCGTCACATCGGTAAACGTGCCGTTGCCGTTGTTGTGATATAGATGGTTGCCGCCATAACCCGTGACGTAGAGGTCATCGTATCCATCGTTGTCATAGTCTCCAACGGCAACTCCCATATCGTAGCCCGTGCCCTGCAGCCCAGCCTTGGCAGTCACATCTTCAAAGGTGCCATCCTTGCGCTGGTGGTAGAGCCGGTTCCACTCCGCTGGTCCCTTCTTCACCGGAACGGCACCCTTAGGTTCCGGGTCAGTGATCGACGCTCCATTCACCAGAAAAATGTCCAGCCGACCATCGTTATCGTAGTCGAACAACGCAACGCCTGAACCCATGGTCTCAATGAGGTACTTCGAAGGAGTGTGTTGAGCGACCCCCGTGAAGTTCACCCCCATCTTTGCAGTCGAATCGACAAAATATCCCGGAGGCCCTGAGCTTCCTTGTGCAGCCGTATCATTCGCAGGGCTCTGCGCGTCCAGAGCTGTCGTCACACCTCGCAGAAGAAAGCAGATCGTCAGCATGACCCACCATGCATTCACCCATCTGCTTCTCCTGCGCTGAATCACACCAGCCTTCACCGCACCGCTCCCCCAACCGCCACCGCTGTACCGCGACCCGTCAGCTCTCGAATCAGGTCCACCTCATGCTGACGATACGGTGTGCCGTCCTGATGAAAGACATCGTGGAACCACACCGTAGGCTGCATCAGCACATACGGACGCTGCCATGAATCCCACGGCAGATACGTCTGCGTCTTTCCCGCCACCAGCCCCCAGTTGATCGCACCCACATGGTACCGCTTGGCAATGGGTAGATCATTGTCGAAGGTCGAGCCCGCACCGCGAGCCATATACTCCGTGCAGATGATCGGCCGATGCAGCGGCTCAAGCTCGCGGATTCGCGCCTCGAACTCCTCCGGCCAGCCATAGTTGTGAAACGTGATAATGTCCGACTCAGCCAACTGGATCTTCGTCGTCTCGCTCTCCTTGGCCGGGTCGTTCCAGTCTCCAGTCCAGACCCCACTGGTCAAAGGCTGCGTTGCGCCAGCTTCGCGCGCCCAGGCAAAGGCCTTCGGCAGAAGCTCATCCACGCGCTTCACCTTGGCCGGCACATCCTTTGCAACATCGCCTCCCCGGTTGTCCGGCTCGTTCCAGATGTCCCAGCCCAGAATGCGATCATCCTTGGCAAACGCCCCAACCACTCCCATCACATAGGCCTTCAACTGCGGCTCGTCTGCCGGATTCATCAGCCGCTCCTTGCCCGGACTCTGCACCCATCCCGAGTTATGCACACCAGGAATCGGCGGATGCTGCGGGCCCAGATGCGGGTTCGTCTCCCAGCAGGAATCAAACAATACCAGCAGCGGTCGAATGTGATGCCTGGCGGCAATGTCAAGAAAGGTGTTCAGGCGCTTTTTGAAACCTTCAGGGTCCTGCTGCCAGAGCTGATCCTGCAGAAACACCCGAGCCGTATTCATCCCGATCGACTCTGCCCACCCCAGCTCGCGATCGTTGATAGCCGGATCAAACGTAGCGGCTTGAAACATCTCCAACTCGTTAATCGCGCTCGACGGAATGTAATTGGCCCCAACCAGCCACGGCTGCTGCGCATACCACTCATTCGCCTTCTGCTCCGTCCATCGTCCAGACGAAGCCTGCGACCAGCCCGAAGCCGACAAAACCGTTGCTGCCAACGTCCACGCCAACACTCTGCCAAACTTCATATCCCATCTCACTTTCCAATGCACCGTCCATGCAACCGTTTTCGCAGTACACCACAACCGCATAGCCTTCAGTCAAGCTCTCATCTGCCGTGGTTCCAAAATTCGATCAACGCCGCAAACCGGAACCCGCTTCCGAACCCTCAAGGTAGCGAACACCCGTCAGAGTTTCGCACCGATGCCACAGTTCAGTAGAGACCGCCTTATCCCTTGCCTGCGCCGCCACCTTTGCAGGACCGATATGCTTACCGCGCATCTCCTCAAAGCCCTGCGGGCCATAGTAGCCGCCATCTTTGGCTTCAGGCGATGTCGCCGCGTAGAGCGTAGGCAGCGCGCCATCCGCGGCAGTATTCAGGAAAATCTCGATAGCCGCCCCCAGCATCCTGCGCGCAATTTTTTCCATGGCAGAATAATCCCCCTTGCTGAAGAGCGGCGTGTGCGCCACACCCGGATGCGCCGCCACACTCATAATAGGCAATCCAGCGGCGCGCAGGCGCCGATCCAGCTCAAACGCAAGCATCAGGTTTGCCAGCTTCGACTGCTGATACGTCTTCATCGGCGCATAACCCGTGGTGTATTGCAGATCGGCAAGGTTGATCTTCCCCCGCTTGTGCGCAATCGAAGCAATCGTAACGATGCGCGGACGTTCCGCGCTCTCTGCAGCCGCTTGCTGAAGCACAGGCAGCAACAAGCCAGTCAGGGCAAAGTGCCCGAGGACGTTCGTGCCGAATTGCAGTTCAAAGCCATCCGCAGTCTCCATCCGGCGCGGAGGAGCCATCACCCCGGCATTGTTGATGAGCAAATCGAGCGGACGGCGTTGTTCCAACTCCTTGGCGGCAAACTCGCGCACCGAAGCAAGCGAAGCCAGATCCAGTTGCTCCAGCCCAATACTCGATCCCGGAGCCTCGCGCCTCAGGCTGGCGAGTGCAGCTTCACCCTTGTCGCGATCGCGGCACGCAAGAACAACCTGCGCACCCTTGCGCGCAAGCTCCAGCGCGGCATAGTAGCCAATGCCGCTGTTGGCTCCCGTGATGATAACGCGCTTACCTGCCAGCGAAGGAATGTCCGAGATTGTCCAGTGACCGCTCATACAAGTTCGATGCTCGCTCCTGACTCAACATATCAGGAGAGATAAAGAAGACTCACCATCAAAACCATCAGGACAAACACGCTCACGGCAACGTAGAGCCGATCATGTTCGATGGCAAACCCAATCACCGCAAATACAACGCGTGCAATCGGTGTAGCAATCAGCAGCAGAATGCCGAACTGCACAATGGCCGCGCCATCGCCCGCCGCCAGATGCCGAAAGAGTTGCCCGGGGTGACGCAGGAACGCGGGCTCGCTCACAAATATCCGATAGTTCATCGGCGCAGCAGCATGATCGCGGACATACAAGATGCCGCCCACCAGCACAACCACCGAGGCCAGCATCACGCCAGCCTGCAACAGCCGGCCCATGATGTATTCCATCCGCTGATCGTCGAATTTTCTTTGGCCGGTCATAGCTTCCCTACCCAACCGTTGACGATCATCTCAACCCCCAGGGCAAGAATGACAAGCGTGAAGATAGTCCTCAGCAGCGAGACCTGCGCGCGCACCAGGTACTTCGCACCAACAAGCGAGCCAATCAAAACCCCCAGCATGACCGGAAAAGCCAGCCCGGGATCAACATATCCACGGTGCAAATAAATCCCCGCACTGGCCGCAGCCGTCACGCCAATCATAAAGTTGCTGGTCGTCGTCGAAACCTTAAACGGGATGCGCATCACCTGGTCCATCGCCAGCACCTTCACCGCGCCGGAGCCAATGCCGAGCAGTCCCGAGAGTGTCCCCGCTCCAAACATCGTCGCAAAGCCCGCAGTGATACGGTCTACCTTGTAATGCTGCTCCCCGCCACAGCCGTCGGGATAGCTACCCGAGAGGCGAAGCCGATCCGACCACGGACTCTCAGGATGATCCACCTCTTGCTTCCGGCGGGATTGCTGCCAGGAAAGCCATGCCGAATAGATCAACACGACACCGAAGATCATCGCCAGAGCGCGTGTCGGAACACGACCGGCCAGGAACGCTCCGAAGATTGCGCCAACCGTAGTCGCCATCTCCAGAAACATCCCGATACGAACGCTCGAAAACCCCTCGCGAACATACGCCGCAGCAGCACCCGATGAGGTCGCAATGACCGACACCAGCGAAGCCCCAATCGCATAGCGAATGTCCACATGGAAGAGAACCGTCAGGAGCGGAACGAGAACGACACCGCCACCAAGTCCCGTCAACGCGCCCAGCAGCCCTGCGATAACTGCGCCGCCAAAGATAAGGACCGTGAAGAGTTCAAGGTGCATCGCCGAATTCCGGACTCCAGCCAGCGCGCGTATCTGCTGTCCGGCGATTATTTCACAGCCAGATGACAGACATCTCGCCCGGAGGGCCGTCAGACAGAGCTATTTCGCGTCCTCGTACTCCTCATTCCACGCACTCTGAATCGCCTCCAGAATGCCTTCGTTCGACTTCGCCGGGTCGCCCACGAACCCTGGCAAACCAGTCACATACTTGTGCAGGTCCGTGAACCGCACCGAGTATGGCTCAATCTCCGGATACTTCTCCTGCAACAGAATCCCGATCTCTTCCGAATCCATCCAATCAATCTCACGCGGCATCGCAAACTCCTCTCGGCAAAATCTTCGCTCTTACGCTCCAGGCCCATGAGCAGGCTTGCCTTCCTGCACATAGTTACGATTCCACTTGGGAATCTCCACAACATAAGCGCCGGGCTTCTCAATCACGGCCTGGCAACCGAGCCGTGAGTTCAATTGCACGTCGGCAGCGGTCTCCATGCGGTCGAGCTCTTTGTCCTCGGCCTCGCTGAGACCGGATTCGCCCTCCTTCACCCACAGGTGACAGGTTGTGCACGCACAAACTCCGCCGCAGGCATGGTCCAGAAAGATCCCGTAGTTTTCCGCCACATCGAGAAACGACATCGGCTCGCCGTGCCCATCGTAGGGCAGCGAATCAAACGGAAACTCAACCGTCCTGCCTTCAGGCAAAAATGTAACCCGCACCATGCCTTCGCCAACGGGCTTCGACAGATCGACTTCAGTGTTGTTTGTCTCAGACATATCTTTATCTTCACTCTTTCCTGAATCGCAACGCTACTTCTTCGTGCTCTCAATCTGCGCCTTCGCAAACGGATGCGGCGCCGAAGGCCCTTCACCCATGTCCGCGCCCGCCGACTCCATCGTCTTGCCCTTCATCGCGCCGGTAACAGCCGAGTCCATCATCAACTCGGCGAAGCGGCGCGTTGCCTGGTCGAGCTGCTCGATCGCAGCACGAATCACCTTGTAATCCGCATCTTTCATCGTCTCGCGCAAGGAAGTCTCGGCACGTTCGATCTTCGCAACCTCGTCGCTCGAAAGCATCGCCCAGACTGCATGACCTCTGCCCTTTGCTACCGCAGCGAGAATCGTCTCAGCCTCGTTCCTCGCTTCAACAACCTGCCGCTCGCGCAGGTCTTCCTCTGCATTATCGAACGAGGCAAGAATCATCGACTCCACCTGCTCATCGGTCAACCCGTATGTCGGCTTCACTTCGACCTCAGCCTCTTTGCCGCTCCTTTGCTCGCGCGCCGAAACATGCAGGATGCCATTCGCGTCGATCAGAAACTTCACCTCGATGCGCGGCAGCCCAGCCACCATCGGTGGAATGCCCTTCAGGTCAAACCGCGCCAGCGAGCGGCAGTCCTTCGCCATCTCGCGCTCGCCCTGCACCACATGAATAGCAACATTCGTCTGCCCGTCCACGCCGGTGGTGAAGTGCTCCGTCGCGCTCGCGGGAATCGTCGAGTTGCGCTGAATAATCTTCGCCACCACGCCGCCCAATGCTTCAATGCCGAGCGAGAGTGGAGTAACGTCAAGCAGCAGCAGGTCTTCCGTCTTCTTCGAGCCGCCGGCAAGAATCTGCGCCTGCACCGCCGCGCCCAGCGCAACGACCTCATCAGGATTCAGTTCCGTGTGCGGCTTCTTACCTCGCGCCTTCAGGCGAAAGAGGTCATCCACCAAAGCACGCACCGCAGGAATCCGCGTCGAGCCGCCGACCATCACCACTTCGTCAATCTGCTCTGGCGATAGCGCTGCATCTTTGAGCGCCTGCCTGCAAGGCCCGGCAGTCCGCGCAATCACACCAGCAATCAACTCCTCAAACTGCGTCCGCGAAATCTCGCGCGTGTACCGCTTGCCAGAAGGCAGCGCCACATCCAGCCGTGCCACGTCCGCGCTCGAGAGCGCAATCTTCGCATCAATCACGGCCTTGCGAATCGCCTGCACCGCTTCGCCATTCGCGCGCACATCCTCGCCCAGGTCGCCCGCGATGTCATCGAGCGCAATCCGAATGAGCAGGTTGTCGATATCGTCGCCACCCAGGTGCGTATCCCCGCCGGTGGCAATGACCTCGAAGATGCCCTCATGCAGCTTCAAAATGGAGATATCGAATGTCCCGCCGCCAAAGTCGTAGACAGCAATCAAGCCGTCGCGGTTCTTGTCGAGCCCATAAGCCAGCGCTGCTGCCGTCGGCTCATTTACCAGACGCAGCACCTCAAGGCCCGCGATCCGCCCCGCATCTTTCGTAGCCTGCCGCTGCGCATCATTAAAGTAAGCAGGCACCGTGATCACAGCCTTCGTCACCGGCGCACCAAAGAACCGCTCAGCGTTCTTCTTAAGCTGCATCAGCACATGGGCCGATATCTCCGGCGGCGTCAGCACCTGCCCGCCGACATTCACCCGCAGCACCTCGCCCGGCTTCAATCCGTCGGCCAGCCGGAACGGAAACAGCTTCAGCTCATCCTGCACGTCGGCGATGTCACGGCCCATCAGCCGCTTTGCCGAATAGACCGCGCTTGCCGCATCTTCGATCAGTGTCTTGCGCGCGCCATTGCCCACCACGACGCCATCGCCGGTCCACGCCACCACGGACGGCACCAGCCTGTCGCCGTCTTCGCCCGGAATCACCGTCGGCGTATCCCCCTGCATGAACGCCACCAGGGAGTTCGTCGTGCCCAGATCAATTCCTACAACCCGTTCTTCCGCCATCTCAAAATCCCTTTATCCTTATCTTTCTATTGTCCTACAATCGTGACACTCGAAGCACCGGGAGGCATCATTGACAACCGCAGCCAAATCCACCGTCATTCCCAGCCTCCGCTACCGCGACGCTCTCGCTGCTATCGACTGGCTCGTCCGCGCCTTGGGCTTCGAGAAGAACGCCGTCTACCTCGGCCCCGACAACAAGACCGTCATGCACGCGCAGCTTACCCTCGGTGGCGGCATGATCATGCTCGGCTCCGCAGATAACGGGGGCGAAACCGCTCACCTCATGGTCCACCCCAGCGAAGTCGGGCTACGCAATACCCAAAGCATCTACCTCGTCGTCCCCGACGCCGACGCCGTCTACGCCACCGCCAAAGCCGTCGGAGCCACCATGGTCCTCGACATCCGCGACATGGACTACGGCGGCCGCGCCTTCACCTGCCGCGACCCCGAGGGCCATCTCTTCAGTATCGGTACTTACGATCCCTGGGAACCGCCAAAGCCCTAGCCCCCGGCCACTTACCGTGATACCGTCGTCAACATGGACCTCAACCCCTATGCGCAGTTCCTCGGCGGTCAGGACCCCATTCCGGTCTTGACCTCGACCGCAGAAAAGCTTCACGCCCTCACTGCGAACCTGTCGGGAGCGCAACTCAACCGCACACCTGCACCAGGCAAATGGAGCATTCGCGAGATACTCGCGCACCTGGCCGACTGCGAACTGGTCTTCAGCTTTCGCCTCCGCCAGACACTCGCCGAAGACCACCACATCATTCAGCCCTTCGACCAGGAACGCTGGGCCACACGCTACGCCGCCTACGACACCGCCTCAGCGCTCGCCCTCTTCCAGGCCGCACGCAACTGGAACCTGCGCTTCCTCACATCCGTCACCGAGTCCGACCGCCGCCAGCCCATCACCCACCCTGAGCGCGGAACCATGACCTTCTGGACCATCGTCGAAACCATGGCCGGCCACGACATCAACCACCTGCAGCAGATCGAGCGCCTCGCAGCCAGCGAGTAGCTAAGCCTCAAGCGCGTCATTCACATCGCGAACCAGGTTGCGAAGATAGCTCCTCTTATTAAGGAGAGCCACCATCGCGTCCCTCGCGCGCGCCTTCGCCGCCTCGTCCCCAGCATCGACACCCGCGTCCCACGCAGCCCACAACCCTTCCAGCTCCTGCTGCGTCTCGGCCATCTTCCTGTCGAACGACTCCTTCGCCGCCACAAGATCGCACCGCAGGTCAGGATCGTCCTCACCCATCTGCTTCGCCGCGCGCATCTCCTGCAACTGCATGTTCAGCTCAAAGACCTCTTCCAGCAGCTCCGGAGGGACGACCTGCTTCTTCTCGACACCCGTAGAACGTGCAGCATCCGTCGCAGCCTTCGACTGCTCCTCCAGCTCCACCCCCTGAAGCTTCAACAAATACTGCGTCCGCAGAACCGGGTCCTTCAGGGTGCGATACGCATCGTTCAGCAGCGACGACTCAGCCAGCGCCTCCTCCTGCTCCTCAACCGGCCGCGAGGCAAAGCGGTCCGGATGCAGCCGCCGGCTCATCGCATAGAACGACTTTTCCAGCGCGGCCACATCAATCCCCAGCTTCACCGGCAGATCGAACACAGCAAAATAGTCTTTGGCCAATACACCCTCCAGGCCCAGCGGTTCCACACTCGGCACCTCTCACAAGAAGCCGCGCGTTCCAGACAGGCAACACCGTTAGAATACGTCATCATGCACCCACGCCTTGCCGCCCTCGTCGCACTCGCCGCCATCACTGTCCCACTCGCGGCACAAAGCAAGCCAGCCACACCCGAGCCTGCGTGGAAGACTGCCATCGAAGCCCGCCGCCAACAACTCATCCAGAAGAACGGCTACGGCACCGACGCCGCACTGCGCACTCAGCTGATGCAGATGCGCGCCACCGACCAGGCCGCCCGCGGCTTCGCGCCCTCCACCGCAAGCAAACATGAAATGGTGCAGAAGCTGCCCGCAACCGACGCCGATCTGACCGCCGAGCTGAAGCAGATCGTCCAGCAAAAAGGCTGGCCCACCATCTCCATGGTCGGCATCGACGCCTCCAACGCAGCCATGCTGGTCCTTACCCACAGTCCCGATCACGCCTGGCAACGGCAGATGTTGCCCCAGCTTGAGCAACTCGCCGACGCCGGAAAAATCGACCCATCTAGTCTTGCTCTGGTGGTGGACAAAGAACTCGTCTCCGAAGGCAAACTCCAGCGCTATGGAACGCAGTTCAAATACATCAACGGCTCGCTCGCCATGTACGGCGTCGAAGACCCCGGCTCGCTCGACCACGAACGCGCCCGCGCCCTGCTGCCACCGATTGATGTCTACAAACACCAGCTCTCCGAGATGTACCACGTGCCCGCAGGCAACGCCATCGTCACCGCCACACCGGCGCAGAACTAGCCCAGCCGGTAAAATAGCATCATGCCCACCCGGCTTGATGAGATCGTCGCCAACACGCGCATCGAAGTCGCTGCCCGCAAAGCCGCCGCGAACCACCGCGCTCTCGAGCAGAAGGCCGCCGCACGCACGCCGCGAGGATTCACCGCGGGCCTAAAAAAGGTCGCCGAGACCGGCCCCTCCATCATCGCCGAGATCAAAAAGGCATCGCCTTCCAGGGGCCTCATCCGCGCCGACTTCAACCCCTCCGCACTCGCCCGCACACTCGAGTCCTCAGGAGCCGCCGCGCTCTCCGTTCTGACCGATGAAAAGTTTTTTCAAGGCTCGCTCGCGAATCTCGAACTTGCCTCCGCAGCCGTCCAGATTCCCTGCCTGCGCAAAGACTTCACGGTCGATCCCTTCCAGGTGCTCGAAGCGCGCGCATCCGGCGCAGACGCAATCCTGCTCATCGTCGCCGCGCTCTCCGACACCGAACTCCGCACCCTGGGCGAAGAAGCGCGCACTCACGCGCTCGACGTACTCTGCGAGACGCACAACCGCGAAGAGATGGACCGCGCACTCTCGCTCGGCTTCACCCTGGTCGGCGTCAACAGCCGCGACCTCCGCACCTTCACCATGCACCCCGAGCTGCTCCACGAACTCGCAGCAATCGCCCCGTCCAACGTCACGCTCGTGGCCGAAAGCGGCCTGCGCACGCCCGAAGAAATTAACGCACTTCGCACCGCCGGCTACAGCGCCTTCCTCATCGGCGAATCGCTGATGCGCCAGCCCGACCCCGGCGAAGCGCTCGCACATCTGCTCAGTCGCGAGCGCGCACCACAGGCAGGTTGAGCCATGTGGATCAAGATCTGCGCCAACACCAACCTTGAAGACGCGCAACTGGCCGCCCAGCTAGGCGCAGACGCAGTAGGCTTCGTCTTCGCACCAAGCAAACGCCGCGTCACAGCCGAACAGGTCGCAGCCATCACGCCGCATCTTCCCACCAGCGTCGAGCGTGTCGGCGTCTTCGACTCACTCGACGCAGAAGAGATCGCACGCGCCGTCCGCACCGCCGGACTCAACGCTATCCAACTCCACAGCAACCCCGACCACGCATTGGCTCGCCGTCTCCATGATCTATTCCACGGCGAAGTGAAGATCATCCAGACAGTTCACTGGAAGGTAGACGCGGACGACGCAAACTCGACCACGGTAGCAAAACAACTCCGCGAAATCGCGAGCGAAAACATCGCAGACCGCGTCCTCATCGACTCAAAAGCAGGCGCAGCCACCGGCGGAACCGGCATCACCTTCGACTGGGAGCAAGCCCGCGCCACGCTCGCCGAAAACTCGAGGCCACTCAAGCTAATCGTCGCCGGCGGTCTCCGCCCGGAGAACGTAGCCGAAGCAATCTCGCGCCTGAAACCGTGGGGAGTAGACGTAGCCAGCGGAGTCGAATCCACCCCCGGCAAAAAAGACCCAAGCAAGCTCGCCGCCTTTATCAACGCAGCGCGCTCGAAATCCTGAGCGTCTCGTATTTCAGCTAAACTTTCCCCATGCGGCCCATCCTGCCTGTCCTGCTGCTACTCACCTCCACTGCACTGGCGCAGAACCCCGGCTACACGCTCCGCACCCAGTCGAACATCGTGCTGGTCCCCACCACTGTCGAGACCAGACACGGCGACGTACTCTACACCCTCAAGGAAAACCAGTTCGTCGTCGAAGACGACGGCGTTCCCCAAAAAATCCACCTCGATCAGGACACCGACTCGCTCGGCCTCTCACTCGTCGTCGTCGTGCAATGCAGCCGCTCGGCAGGTTTCGAGTACGCGAAACTCGGCGGGCTCAGCACGCTGATCAACGCCATGGTCGGCGGCGCGCCACACGAAGTCGCCGTCGTCGAATACGGCGGCAAACCCGTGCTCGTCGACGGCTTCACCCGCAACCCCGACCACACAGCCAGCGCGCTCTCACGCATTCAGCCCTGCGACAACGACCCCGACGCCTCCACCTACGACGCCGTATCCTACGCGACCGGCATGCTGGAAGCGCGCAACGATCACAACCGCCACGCCATCCTCCTCATCAGCGAAACGCGCGATCATGGCAGCACCACCAAACCCGCGCAGGTCATCGCCATGCTCGGCCGCACCAACACCATCGTGGATGCAGTCGCCTTCGGCCCAGGCAAAACCGAAGTGCTCAACGATCTCCGCTACGGCGGCGGCAGCGGCCCAATCGGCCTGCTCGTCATGGCCATCAACGCGCTCAAGAAAAACGCTGCACACACGCTGGCCGCGCTCTCCGGCGGCGAGTACATCAACTTCACCACGCAGAAGGGCTTCGAGCAGGGCCTCAACCGTCTCACCAACCACGTTCACAACTACTACCTGCTCAGCTTCACGCCACAGCCAGGCCCCAACGGCGAACCATCACCCGGCATGCACAGCATCCGCGTACACGTGCCCGACTACCCCGACGCCCGCATACGCTTCCGCGAAAGCTACTTCGCCGGACAGCTCGACTCCTCTACTTCCGGCAACAACTAAAAACGGCCTTGCCACACGCTCAAAGCGTACAGCAAGGCCCAGGGGAAAATTCAAATCAAACTACGGGAGGGCTGCTTCCAACTTGCCAGTCGGCTCCGTGCGTCCAAGCGTATCGTAGAGCGGCGCTGCCGGCGTCACTCTCGGATTCTCATCCGCAACCGAAACAGCAAGCACGCGAACCTTGTCGTTATCAGGCAACGTCAGCGTGTGTTCGCTGCCGCTCAGTGGAATCGAGTAGGCAAACAGATACGAGTACTGATACGGCTCATTGAGCCCATCCGCCGTGTGATGATGCGACGCATACCACGCGAGGTTTGCAGGCTTGATGTAACCCGGCGTCAGGCCAATGTAGTCCTCGGGATACCGCGGCGACGGCGCACGCCGCTCGCGCTCCGCAACATCAGGCGCGGGCCACACGGCATGATTGGCTGAGATGGCCCAATCGCGCTCATCCGTAGGCTTCCACTCGCGCGTGTCCCACTGGCCGATAAAGCCTCCCCAATCTTCAATCGTGAGATTGACCGAGCGACTCCCGACGCGGAACGCAGCACTCTGGTCTCCACCCGTAGCGGCGGCAAGAATGTAGACACGGTTGAAGTGCCCCGCTGGCAACTGAATCGTCTGACCATGCGCGACAACAGCGTTCGGCTCACCCGTCTTCGCCGGCGCAAGATGGAACATCACATCGTGATAGTGAATCTCAGCGGGCAGCATCTCCGCCGGCATCGCATTGCCCTTGCCATCGAAGCCTCCGCCCACTGTCTTTGTATCGTCATTGCTGGCAACAGCGAGATCGTAGTGCAAAGCCACAGGCTGCGAATGAACGGTATCGAGCTGTGCCTGCGGCGCATCCAGTGTCACAGCAAACGTATGCAGTTGATACGGAGTAAACGACGCCACCAGCGCACCATTGTCAACCGTCGCCGAACCCAGCGGCTGCTCCTGCGCATTCACCTCACGCGCACCCTTCACCGGAGCGACAAACGACACACGCACATCATCGGCAGGCTTCCCGCTCAACTCGACCATCCGCACAATGACCTCGTTGCTCGCCTCGGCACGCTTCAGCGCCAGCACACGCACGCGCGAGTTGCTCAGGTGCATCAACGAAAACTCCTTGCCAAGCGCGCCTGCATGTTTCGGAGAAGCAAATGTAATCATCGGATCGCTCAGCCGATACGCCTGCCAGTCCGTCTGCGCCGAGCGCCAGTCGCCAGCATGCCCAGCCAACCCATAAAGAATCTCGTGATGCCCCCAGTCCTGATTCGACTGATCGCTATAGTTCGAAGGACGTCCATTCGGCGAGACGTGCATCCCTGGCGAACGCAGCAGCGTCAGGCGAATCGTATGGTCGTCACGCTTATCCGAACCATTCTTGAGATCCGTAAGAATCGTCGCGCCAAACGTGCCACTCTTGTCCGTCAAATCAATCCAGCGATGCGAGGCCACTTCGAATTGCCTCTCCATCGCAGTTGGACGCTGGATCGTACCAACACCCCAGTTATAGGTCGCATCTTCGTTCGAGGCCGTGAGCGGAAAGACCGCCTTCAAATTAGCCGAAAGCGTCCGCCAATCGATCACGTCGCCAAACTCGACACGATTGCCGGCATCTCCAGCGGCGAGGCTCACCGTCTGGACAAACCGCGAACCCTCCGTCTCGCGCGTGACCTCAATCGAGACGCGCGCCGGACCATTCTCCTTAATGCGAATCTTCGCCGGGCCCGAGACATACGCCCGCGGCGCAGCCTGCTCATCATTGAAGTCCATATTCCACGCCGGATAGATCGTCGGCACATCGTTCGAGATGGCCAGCCGCATCGGCGCAGCCAGCAACTCTTTGTTCAGCGACTTGTCGAAGATGCTGGCAACATCACCATTCGCATCGAGCCGCACGCGATAGCGCGCATTCTCAAGCGAAGAACTCGTCACCTTCAGCCCAGACCGCTCCGCCTTCTCCGCAGCAGCAACGCTATAAACCGCATACCCCACCGAAGGCGCCTTCGCGACGAACAACACCTTGCCATCCTCAATCTGCGCGGGCACATCCTTCCCATCCGGACCCGTCACACGCACAGCCTTCGGCAGCCCATTCGGGAAATCCACCTTCGCTTCAACCAGATCTTCACGCTCAACATTCAGCGTATTGAAGACCACAACCGGAGTGCCTTTAACATCCGTATTCAGTCCAGAGGCAACCGCCTCCGTGGCACTATCCAGAACTCCCGCAAACTGGTTCGCAGCAATAATGTCATCGTTCCACGCAAACTGATACGCGCGCGGCGTAGCCGTTCCCGCTCCGATATCGTGGAAGTGCCCAGCCAGCTCCAGCATCCACGCATCGTTCAACCGCTCCATCGGATACGGCCTCGCACCAAGCCACTCCGCCATGACCGACGACTTCTCCGCTGCATCGGCAAGCATCTCATTCTTCAAAATCCAACGCTTGTGATACGCCTCCGAAGTCAGCGAGCCCGCCGAGTGATTAATCAGCTCCAGGTCGCCCTTGTAAGAGGGCAACCGCGTCGCCATCGCAGGCGTAATATCGTTGAACATCTGGTCGGCGGCAGACTCAATCACATGCACCGGCCCATCGCCCACGCGCACCATCGGGCCATTCTCCTGCGCCTTCGGCACCTCGCCCATCGCAAACGCAAACCGCGGAGGCGTCGGCAGCACCGTCTCGCTCTTCGTCACAATCGCCTCAAGCAGCTTGACCGTCGCCTCCTGTGTCGCGCCTCCAACGTCGCCCGTGCCAACGTAGTGATAGTCCGCATAAACACCCGTCACCTTGCCGTCGAGATCGATGCGCTTCACCCAATCCGGCTCCGTCTGGCGCGGACGCGCAAGCATACGCAACTGCTGCGGCGTCAGCCGCGCACGCTCCTCGCTGGTAAGCTGCGGTGCCGAGATCACCTGCGCCGTCGGCTCCTTGCTCAGGTCCGTGTAGACGTTGCTGCCATAGCCACCAGGATTGAGCGCAGCGATTATGGTGTTTCCATCCGGGCCAATCCAGCGGCCCACATTGAACGGAATTCCCTCCGGCGTCTGCTCCGGCGAGTCAGACCCGCCCACCTGCGCAGCCGGCTGCCAGCCCGAATTGAGCTTCTGCGTCGAAAACCCCTTCACTCCCGCATGCGCCAGAATGCTCGGCAGCGAAGCCGGAAATCCAAAGCAATCCGGCAGCATGAACTCATTGCTCGCCTTGCCAAAATCTTTGCGGAAGTAGTCGTTGCCATACAAAATCTGCCGGAAGATACCTTCCGCGCTCGGCAGATTCACGTCACCCTCTTCCACCGACGAGCCCGCCGGAAACCACCGCCCCTCGGCAGCATACTTCTGCATCCGCGCATAGTCCGAGGGATAGTACTCCTTCATCAGCCGATAGCGGTTCGCGCCTGTCCAGTTAAAAACATAGTGCGGATATTTATCGAAGTAGTCGAAGTTCACGCGCATCGTCTTCAGCAGATACTCGCTGATGGTCTGCGGAAACTCCCACCGCCATTGCGTATCCAGGTGCGCATACGGCACCACATACAACGTTGGCGTCGTCGTAATGTCCGGCGCCTTCATCGTCTGACCAATCGCCGGCGCAAGCAAAGCCGACGCGGCCACGATCGCCGATACCTTCGCTGCACGGAATCCGGAACGAGCCTTATCCTTGGAACGCAAAGAGCCCACAAATCGCATGATGTCTTACCCACTGACTCCCGCAACCGGAAGTCCGCCATGAAAATTCTGTTGTGAAGTGATGAGGCCCTTCGCTGTTGGAGAAGGGCCTCGATAGATAGTTGCAGTTAGAACTTATACCGCAAGCCAAGTTGCAGGTTACGGGGGTTGCTGGTCGACTTGCCCGTCACCTCGCCGAATTGCCCAGACGTTGGGCTGAGGTTAGGACCAGACCAGTTCGGATGGTTGATGAAGTTGTAGGCCTCGGCGTTGAACTCGAAGCCACTCCTCTCATTGATGGGGAAGCTCTTCTTGAGCGCGATGTTCCAGTTCTGGAATCCAGGCTGGTAGATGGAGTCACGCACGCCCTTCTGCAGGTTGAACGTTCCAGATGGAGGAGCAGTGAAGATTGCCGAACCATCCGGATTGGTCGTCGAGAAGTACTTTCCACTCTGCCCCGGATATCCCGCAAACGTCTTCGAGATACGCGGCGTGCCATTCATCACCCAGAACTGGCCTTCCGAGCCGCAGCCGAAGCTGCCTACCTCGCCGCCCATACCAACGTAGTCATTGTTGGTTCCGATACCGCACGGAACACCCGTCTGGAACTGCGCACTTCCGCTCAACTGCCAGCCGCCTAGCAACTTGCCAGCCAGCTCATTTTGATTGACAAAGAATGGCAGGGCATACAGGTAGTTGATGACGACCATGTGACGGGTGTCATACTCCGACGGCCCCCACAGATTGGTCGTGTTGTAGCTATCAGGAACGATGTCGCGGTAGTTCGAGCTGTCGTCCAGGCTCTTCGACCACGTATAGCTCACTCCGAACATCAACCGGTTGGTAAAGCGACGGTTCCAGGAGGCCTGCAGCGAGTTGTACTTTGCACCGCCGTTGCTCTGCTCCTGCTGGATTTCAGCGTAGCCCGGATACGGCCGGATGTAGTTCACGTTGTATTTGGTGACAATGTTCGCCTGGACAGCAGCGATCGTAGGCTGATTGATATCGATGACGCGCCAGTTATGTGTACCGCGCGCACCGACGTATGCGATTGAAACGCTCGAGCTCAACGGCAGCTCACGCTGGATGGAGAAGTTCCAGTTCCATCGCACCGGAGCCTTCAGGTCTTTGTTCAACGTCGTCACCGTCAGGGAAGGCGCGACAGTCGAGTTAAGCGAAGCACCCGGATTGTCTACCATCCCGGTCAGGTTGCCTGTAACCGCAGCCACCGTCACAAACGGCTGGAATGGAGGATTGCCGCCGGGGAAGATGTTGTCCAGCAGGCCCATACGCGTCGCAAACTCGCCCACGCCTGCACGGAACACCGTCTTCTCATCGGCCTGATAAGCGATGCCCAAACGCGGCTGCCACGTGTTCTCAACATTGACGTAGCCCTTGTTAAGCTTCGGAGCGAACAGGCCGTTGCACGATCCACCGTCGCACGCATTCGAGTTCGAACCAGCGCCAATTACACCGTGCGCCGCAGCCGAACTTGGAAACTGGCTAAACCCTGGAATCACCATGCCTTCGTATGGGTTGCCCGTACCCAGGATCACAAAACCCGTCTTCGGATCAACCTTAGGTGCACTGCTGGCGCTGTAAGAAGCCGGGTCGAAGTAGACCGAATTGCCCCACGAAGGCTTGTACGGCGTAATCGAAGTGAAGCGCACGCCATAGTCGATATGGAACTTCGGCGTCACCTTCCACGAATCCTGCAAGAAGAACTCATACTGCTGACCCGTCCAGACCGTGTAAGCCTTCGGGCCAATCTCCGTATAGCTGTCGGCTAGCCCCAGAGCGAGGTTTGCCATTCCAATGCCAGTCGTTCCGCCAAGACCACTCCGCGTATCGGTAAAGACAAACGATCCGTTCTGGTTGTTAGCGCCGCCTGGAACGGTCGACACGTTGATCTGGTCGAAGTCGTTTTCACCCTGGTAGTTGATATAAACGCCGCCCTTGACCGTGTGGTTCCCCCAAACCTTCGTGAGACTGTCCGAAAGCGTATAGATCGGTCCTTGCGAGTGCGAAGGATACGGGCCGCCAGCCAAGCCGTAAAAGTTGGGAACGGTCACTGTAGGAATCTTGTTCGGTTCCAGCTTGCCCGCCGGAAATAGATACGGGTAGTTGATTCCAAGCTTCTGGCGATTGAAACCAAGCAGGGAATCATTCACTGGAATATACACGCGGTCGATACTCACTGTGCCGCGCAGTTCGTTGACGATCGTGGGCGTCACTGTCCAGGTCCAGCCCAGCACGTTCGTCTGATTCGGCCGATTGAAGTATTTCCCCGTCAGTCCAGATCCCTGATCAAACGGTTGATACTCGAGATACGTCGCATCCTGCCGACGGTACTGAAAGTGATTACGATCATTCAACACAAAGTCAACGTTGATGACCTCTTTGCGCTGGTTGATCGGGTGGGCCGCTTGCGCGATCCAGTTCTGATTGCTGTTGGACACATATCCCGGAGTCGGCTGAGGATAGGCATTCATAATCGCTATGCCATTCGGGCTCAGACCATTCGGGATAATGTTGCCCGTGTACGCTACGCAGGTCGCTGCCCCAACCGTCGGACACGTCGAGGGCTCATAAATCTGATGCGTTCCCGAATAAAAATAATTCGCGCTCAGCAGTTCGCTGAAGTCGCCCGACCGCATCCTCATCGTAGGAACAGCCTGCGTCTGCGTATCGGTAAAGCGATAGCGAATCCAATCTTCGTTCACAAACCAGAACAGCTTATTGCGAAGCGGATCGGTCGCATGGAAGCCCGGAATCCAGACCGGACCGCCAGCCGTAAAGCCAAAGTTGTTGTAGCGGAACGGCGAAGCAAAGCGCGTCGTAGCGCTCTGATTACGCGACCACGTGTTGGCGTTCATCGCCGAGTTCCTGAGGTACTCATACAGCGAACCGTGGAAGTCCTTGGTACCGCTCTTCGTCACGAGTCGCACCTGGCCGCCCGCCGCGCCGCCATACTCAGCCTGATAATCCGCCGTCAGCACCTGCATCTCTTCCGTCGCATCCACGCTGGCCACGCCGATGATGGCGCCGCTGCCACGTGTGCGCACCGCGGGAGCGCCGTCAAACGTCACCAGCGTATCCTGCGTGCGGGCGCCGTTGATCTGGAACGGAACGCCGCCGCCGACCGCAAAGTTGAAGTCGCCCAGCGTCGAGCCGCTGCGCAACCCCGGCAGCAGCGAACCCATGTAGATCGGGTTACGGCCATTCAACTCCTGGTCCGAGATCTGCCGCCCAGTCACCTCGCTCTGCACCGATCCTGACTCGGTCTGCAGCACCGACGCCGTCGCCGTCACCTCCACCGTCTCGGTCGCAGCGCCCACTGCCAGCGCAGCATCCAGCGAAAGCGTCGTGCTGGCATTCAGCTTGTTGCTCGTGCTGGTGAACTTCTTGAACCCCTTCGACTCCGCCGTCATGGTGTACACAGCCGGCGACAAATTCGTCACCGTATAGTGCCCGCTCGCATCTGCCGTAGCAGCATGCTTTTCGCCGGTGGCCTCATTGAGGATCGTTACTTGCGCTCCCGGCACCACAGCGCCGGACTGATCGCGCACAAAGCCTGTAATTGTTCCCACGTCCGACTGGGCATACGCCGAGACGGTCATCAACACCCAGACCGTCATCATGGCGCACAGGAAACCTAGCGTTGCTTTTGTGGCTCTTTGCATGGCAACTCCTTTTGAGCGAAACATAGGTTGAAGCTTCTTGCGTGGCCGATTTTTGAAGGAAGCGCGTGTGAGACGCATGATTGCGCTCCCACATCGTCCCCTTTAAGTACTCGTTCGATGAAGGCATTGTCAACAACATTTTGACATTTTCATCATAAAGTTACCGCTAGCGAAGCACTGTGCACCTCCATGGGACAATGTGATAGCTATCCCATAAACCCGGCAGATTTATGCGAAATATGCCTTCAATTTTGGGATAATTCATGTCATAAAAGGGCTCTGCTGCCGCACAAAAAGAAAAGGCTGCACGAAAATCCGTGCAGCCCCCGATATACTCAACTTCCGCTGGTTTACCTAGAACTGAACCCGCGCATAAAACTGGGCCAGCCTTGGGTTCGTCAGCTCATTCTTGGCAGTGCCGAAGCCATTCGAGTTGTCCACCCTCGCCGAAATCGAGTGCGAATCAAACCGTACGCTGTTGCTTACGTTGAAGACCTCAATGCCGGTCTTCAGCTTGTAGCGCTCGGTCACGTTGAAAGTCTTACCCAAACCCGAGTCCACGGAGAAATACCCATCGCCTCGCAGCGGGTTCCGAGTTCCAGAGAAGCCTGGCAAGGTGAAATCGAACGCTGCAAACACAGCATTGGGATTGGCGAATCGCTGCTGTAGCTTGCCCCGTCCGCCAGGAATCGGCGCCACCTGCGTGGCAAATCCCTGAATATCGTAGTTCGTCGGAAAGTTGTTTCCATTGTTGACCTCAAATGGAAACCCGCTGGTCCAGCGCACAATCCCCGTCGTCTGCCAGCCTCCGATCAGCGCGTCAGTCAGCCTTCCAATACCGGATGCATACCGCTGTCCCCGCCCAAACGGGAGATTCCAGACGTAGTTCGCGTTGATTTGATGGCGCACATCAAAATCCGAATCACCGTAGAGCTGGTTCGGCTCCCAGGTGTTGAAGATCTGTGCGTAGTTCGTCGAACCCGAACTGCTCAGCCGCTCTGCCTGCGACGTCGTGTCCAGCGACTTCGAGTAGGTATAGTTCAGATCGAACTGCAACCCAAGCCCAAACTGCTGCCGGTAGACCGCCTGCAGCGAGTTGTAGTTTGACGCGCCAATCGATCTCCACGCATAGAGCGCAGAGAACTGGTCGTGGTAGAAGCGATTCGATGGATACGCTCCATTCGGATTGATTCCAGCGCCTGTCAACGAGTCCGGCATATCAAGCGCGTACAGCGCATTCGCTTCGTTATACAGATTTTCCTGGTAGAGCTGATAGATGTTCTGTGTTGCCGTCCAACCCGGCCCGAACCCAATGTCCTGCCCGTCCAGTGCGCCAAACAGTTGTTCCCAGTAAGCATTCGGCTGTACGGTCTTGGGATCAACACCATTGCCGCCATTGGCGCGAGCCATCTCCGACATCTGTGCCGCGGCCGCAAAGTAAGTCGTTCCAGCCGCCGCCAGGTTCGTGGGCATAGCCACATCTTCCTGCTCGAGCAAACGGTGAGCTAGATGGCCAACATACGACACCTCCAGCGACGATCCATTGCCGATCTGCCGCGTAATCGACAAGTCAATCAGGTGAGCATAAGGAGTCTTGACCGCCGAGTCCTCAGCCCACGAGATCGCTCCAATCGACGGCGGGACGCTCGGGAAGCCCACCGCAGGCGCCGACGGCAGCAAGCTTTGCGGGACCGCGGTCGTGCTCGTGAAGCGCGGCGCGTTGGCGATCTTCAAAATGCCCGCGCTGGTCTGCAGGGACGATGACAAACCGAACGAACCGTTTGTGTCGAAGCCATTTGTAATGCCCGCACCGAAGTGGTCGAACACCAGCGAATAGCCCGCGCGGATGCTGGTCAGATTGTTACCCAGCACCTTGACCCAGAAGCCCGTCGTCACCGACGGCGAGTACGCCACGGCAAACCTCGGCGCGAAGTCGAATTTATCCGGCGTCCAGTAATCTGGCTTGCCATTGTACCTTCCGCTCAGCGGGAAGGCCAGCTCACCGACTCCGCTCACCGCCTTGCCCTGCGCAGCCAACCCTCCGCTCTGGTTTACAAACTGCGAGAGCGAGTAATCGCCCGGCGCACATGCGGTCCCTTGCAACACGCAGATGCCCACCTGGTTGCCCGAGGTTTCCGCCGGAACCTCCAGGTACGAGTACCGCAACCCGTACGTCAGGGTCACGTCCTTGTTCACCTTCCACGAGTCCTGTCCATAGAACTCATACTCATTCCAGCGATAGTTGCGCGTGACCGGAGCACCCACTGGAAGCACGTTTCCATTCTTGTCATTGTTGTACGTAATGTTGCCGACGTTGATGATGCCCACCAAACCCATCAGCGCCGAGTTGTAGTTCGACGAGAAGTGGTTAGTCACTGCGGGGAAACCATACGCCGCTGGATCAAATGGTCCGTTGCTGCCTGCAATCGATCCGGGATTCAGGTACTGATATGTTCCGGTCGCATTCGAGTACGACAGCGCATCGCTCGAAGACTTGTCCGAGATGAAGCGCAGATTCGTGCCAAAAGCAAAGTTATGACTGTGCTTCGCCCACGTAAGGTTGTCCGCCAGGTTGTACACCGGCACAATCGTATAGTCCGACGACGAGTACGACTGTAACGATGTCACGCCCTGCAGAGTGACATACGGGCTCGAAACAAGCCCCGAGTCGCTGTAGCCTTGCCGCGTCAACCCGAACACCAGCGAATTCACCAGGCTGGGGCTGATCAGATACGTATACCCCGCTCCGAAACCTTTATTGTTGGTCAGCGTCGTCGTGCTCGCCGGCTGCCCCGGAAACTGCGGCCCGCCCGGCTCCGAGTCATTCTGCAAATTGCCGCGCCAGTAGACGGTGTGTTTCCCATTGGCATCTATCGTCCAATCCAGCCGTGCAATGTACGTGTTGTAGCTGCGCTTGGCATCGTAGGAGAAGCTGTAACCCTCGGTGTTATAGCCATCGCCCACGGTCGGGTTGTTCGGCAGTGGATACTTCTGAAACAGCGCCAGCACCGCTGCATTCGCTCCAACTGCCTGCGGGTCCATACTCTGCAATTGCTGCGGAGTCAGCGTATAGCTTCCGCTGGGACAATCGGGCGCTACTGCGCACTGATATTCGATGTATCCGTTGCGAAACTGCTGCGTCGGCACCGAGTTGCCATTCGAAACGAAGCCTTGTGTATCACGTCGTCCCTCGTAATTCAGAAAGTAGAACGCGCGATCCTTCTTGATCGGCCCTCCCACATCCGCTCCGTACACATTACGAATAAGCTTCAGAGGAGTATTCGGCAAACCTTCCGCAGCCTGCGTCTGCTTATTGAAAAAGTCGTTCGCGTGGAAGACGTTATTGCGGTTGTACGCATACACTGCACCGTGAATATTATTCGTGCCACTCTTCGTCACCAGCGCCACCTGAGCGCCCGAAGAGCGTCCTTCCTCGGCATTCGGATTGCTCGTCGTCACGCGAAACTCGCCCACCGAATCCTGGGTCGCACGCAGAACGCTGGTAAACGCATAGCCGTTGTTGACGTCGTTCACGTCCACCCCGTCCAGCGTAATGTTCGACTGGTCCGAGCGCCCTCCGTTCGTCGTTCCGCTCCTTGAGTCGCTGCCGTTGTTTCCCACCGACTGCGTACCGATGTTGTTATCCGTTCGTCCCATGAACGTCACGCCCGGCTGCAGACTCAACAGGTCAGGCACATTGCGCGCCTCGATGGGCAGGTCCTGAATCCGCTGCCCCTCAAACGTATTGCCCAACGTGGCATCGGTCGTATTCAGCACCGGCTGTCCGCCCGCCGTTACCGTCACTTCCGATACGCTCGTCGCAACTTGCAAAGTAAAGTTGAGCGTCGCAGGCTGGCTCACCAGCAGGTCGAACGGCGGCTTCTTCACCGTCGTAAATCCCTGGGCCGCGATCGTCAGTTCATATTTTCCGGGAGCGAGTTGAGGGAACGAATACTCGCCCGCGCGATTCGTAGTCTCCGTGCGAGCCGCACCAGTCAGAGGTGCCAGCAGGTTGACCGTCGCACCAGGAATCGCCGCGCCGCTTGGATCAGTTACAACACCAGACAACGACGTGGTCGCCTGCGACCACGCATACGGGGTTAAGCACAAAGCTAAAAAACACACAGATATCCAAAGAGTCCGTTTTGAACGCATGACGGCCCGCCCTTTCCACACAAATATGAAAGCCCCTGTCGCTTTTCAGCCTGCTGGCGCATCATGTGCCGAGCCGGTAACGGTCCCATCCCCAACCAGCCAGATGATCTGTCTTTTTATTTGTTCTGGCCTTTGAACAGACACAATAGCATTCCGGCTGCAAGGAAGCATATCGACGAATACTGAAGAGTTGATGAATTTTAGGAATAACTTGCTGACGCGCCGACCTTCGCTTCGCGAATGATCCAGCGCGCAAACGCATGCGTCAGGGGAGAAGCTACCTTCGTCTCCGGCAGCACAACATAGTATGAACTCGCACTGCGAATCGACTGGTTGAACAGTACCGACAGCTTGCCCGAAGCCAGCTCCTCTTCGATCAGAATCTTCGGTAACAGCGCCACGCCCAGGCCCGAAACCGCAGCCTGCGCAATCATGCCAAACTGCTCGAAGCGTGGGCCACGCAACGGATGCGAGTGACCCGTATCCATCGCCGCGAACCACTCGGCCCACGCATCTGTGCGCGTCGACTGGTGCAGCAGCACCACTCGTCCCAGGTCGGACGGCTTTTTGATCCGCTCCGACTTCTCATATCCTGGACTGCACACCGGCACCGTGTCCTCGTCCATCAGGTGATGCGTCGCCGCACCTGGCCATATCGGCGAACCATAGTGAATAGCGGCGTCAAATGGCTCTATGCTGAAATCGAACGGCGACGACCGAGCAGAGAAATTCACCGTCGCGCCCGCATGTTTACTCAAAAAATCCGGCAGCCGAGGCACCAGCCATCGCGTGCCAAACGTCGGTAGCACCGCCAGGTTCAGCAGGCTCGCGCTACCTCCACACGCCATGATGCGGCTCGTCGAATCCTTCAGATCGATAATGACGCGATTGACATCTTTCAGGTAGAGCTTTCCCGCATCGGTAATAATCACGCGCTGCTTCACCCGCTCGAACAAGGCAACATCCAGCAGGTCCTCCAGTTGATGGATCTGCCGGCTCACCGCGCTCTGCGTCAGGTTCAGTTCAGCGGCCGCACGCGAAACACTGCTGTGCCTCGCCACACATTCAAACGCCTCAAGACACGCAATCGACGGCAGCGGCACCATAACAAGCATCCTCTCCGAACCAGCAACTATGCCGAATCCTCATCAAGTGGTGAAAGCATAGCATTTTAATGCTGGCCGGTTACAGATGCCCTCGTGGAAGTCGCGCGCAAGCCTGAAGACCACGCCTCTATGGCTTCGCAATATCTGGAGTAATCAGTTCTACTCTCGCCCCAGTCGCACTACCAGCGTCGATGGCTTCGGAGATTGCGTCGAAGTCTAATGATCCATCGCCTGCGAGCAGGACCACCCGCGACGCCCTCCCCTCCAGCAACTGCTCCAGACGCGGCCGCAGCTCATCTCTATCGAATGGTTTTCCGTCGACAAGATAACTCATGCCATCCTGAGCCTGTTTCACCTGAACCAGCACCGGGCGCACCCCAGCCGCATCACTTGCATTTTTCGAAGGCAATGCAGTGTCGAGCCCGTGCGGCAATGCAGGCGCAATCACCATAAAGATGATGAGGAGGACCAGCAGAACATCGATGAGAGGGGTTACGTTGATCTCAGCCGAGAGGCCATTGCTACTATCGCCTGTTGAGAATGCCATTGCATCATCTCCCAATTGGAATTGGGTGTGCGAGCACTCCACCAACTATGTCTTACAGCAAGAGTCGCCATCAATCAGCGCGGCGTTCTTTAATCCGCAAAAGCTTCGGGGCAGCAGCCGCTGGCCACTGCCCCTTAGCGATAGCTTCTACAGAATCTTACTGACCAGCCTCAACACGCGGCGTGATGATACCGATGTTGTCCACACCAGCCTCATGTCCAAAGTCGATCACTTCGGCAACCTTGTCGAAGTCGAGGTCCTTATCGCCCTTCACAAACATCACCTTCTCAACGCGCGTGGCGTAAATCTCAGCCAGTTTTGGCTCGATGTCTGACTTGTTGAAGGCATCTTCGTTGATCTTGTAAGAGGGCGGAGCTCCCGCGCCATTCGACAGCACCTGCACCACAATCGTGCGGTCGTTGTTCTGATCCTGGGTCTTGTTCTTGGGCGGCTGGGGAACCAGCGTCTCAAGACCCTTCGGAGTGACGGGCACGATCACCATGAAGATAATCAGCAGCACCAGCAGCACGTCAATCAACGGGGTCACATTGATCTCAGAAACCGCTCCACCACCGCCTCCCATTGCCATTCCCATAACAGATCTCCTTCCGTAATTCGCTGGCGGCCATCAGGCCGCGGTAACTCAATCTTGGTCCAGACTCCGCTCTACTTCTTCGCGGGAGTCGAATCGTCTGTATCGCGCTTCTCGGTCAGCAGGCCAAGCTGGCTCACACCCGCCGAGCGGATGCCATCGATTGCATCCATCACCTTGCCGTAATTCGCGCGCTCGTCCGCTCGCATGTAGACCTCTTTGTCGGTCTTATTTTCGAGCAGCGCCGAAATCTTCGATCCCATATCGTCGATCGTCACCTGGTTCGCTCCAAGGAACGTCCGCCCATCGCGGGTCACCGCGACCACAATGGCGTCTTCCTTGTTTGCGTTTTCCATCACCGTTGCGGCATCGGCCGTCGGCAGGTTCACGTTCACCTTATTGTTCAACATGGGGGTGATGACCATGAAGATGATCAGCAGCACCAGCATCACGTCCACCATTGGAGTGACGTTGATGTTCGAGTTTACCTTCCTGCCTTCATCCCGCTTTACAAGACTCATACCGATCGGCTCCGTCCGGGTTCACCCGGGTTCGTTCTTGTATCTCTCGCCTGCCCTCTCTCGCTCTGTTCCCCGGATGCCGTTCGCTTGGCCGGCATCCGGGAAACAATAGAGTGACGATTCTCGCAGGTGTTGGTTATAGCGCCGAAGCGCGGGTTTACTTGTGGCTCTGCTTGATGAAGTAGTCCACCAGCTCGCTCGAGCTGTTGTCCATCTCCACGTCAAACGCCTCAACCTTGCCGGTGAAGTAGTTGAAGGTCATCACGGCGGGGATGGCGACCAGCAGACCGAACGCTGTCGTTACCAGAGCTTCCGAGATACCGCCTGCGACTGCGCCGATACCGGAGGTCTTCTGCGTTGCAATCTGTTGGAAGGCGTTCAAGATACCGACGACGGTTCCGAACAGTCCGATAAACGGTGCCGTCGAACCAATCGTAGCCAGACCACCGAGGCCCCTCTTCAGCTTCGCGTGAACGATCGCTTCAGAACGCTCAAGTGCCCGCTTGGAGCTCTCGATCTGCTCCTCGCTGATGTTGCCGCCCGAACCGAAGCTGCGGAACTCCTGCAGGCCAGCCGTCACAACCTCGGCGAGGTGCGACTTCTTGGAACGGTCAGCGACCTTGATCGCCTCGTCCAGACGGCCGTCCTTCAACGCGCCGGCAACCTTCGGAGCAAACTCACGCGACTGCTTGCGGGCAGCCGAAAAATAAAGTGCACGGTCAATGATGACGGCGAGCGACCAGATCGACATGATGAAGAGCAGAATCACGACGGCGCGCGCCAGATTGCCCATGTTGCCCCAGAGTCCCATGACGCTGAAGCTGACTTGTGCCTCATCGAAGAACATGGCCAGCGATGAGTGTACGTGAGCGAAGTTAGAGAGATGAGCGAGAATCACTTGGATATTTCCTCCTGGGTAAAACTGTATCCTGCTAAAGATTGACCGTGTATCCCCCGAAAGTTCGCTGTCGGGGCACCCACAGCTATGACGTTTTCGCGACGCTTCGGTTTATCCTCCGAAGTTGAAGTTGACCGTAATTGTCGTGTCCACTTCAGTCGGCTCTCCATTCAAAATGTATGGTTTGTAGCGCCAGGTTCTCACTGCCTCGGTCGCCGCGCTGCGCAACATCTCAGGCCCGCTGATGACCGTCAGATCCTGAATCGTTCCCTGCTTCGAGATGAGTGCGTGCAACACAACCGCACCCGACACGTGAGCAGCTCTGGCGATCGGCGGATACTGTGGCATCATGCCGCCAATCTTCAGACCGGCAACCACACCGCTCGACACGCGAGTTGGCCCCTTTGGCGGAGCAACCTTCACCACCGGAGTCGGCGCAGTACCAATACCGCCCATCACGCCGCCAGGAACGCCGTTGCCGCTACCCATGCCGCCCATGCCGGCCACGCCAGCCATCGAGGGGGGAGGCGCCGAGTCCTTCAGCATCTTGATGTCCTTGGGGATCTTCGTCGGAGCGTGGAGACCCTGATCAATCTCCGAAACCATCTTGATCGGCTTCAACACCTGCGCCGGTGGCGGAGGAGGTGGAGGTGGCGGAGGAGGAGGGGGGGCCGACAACATGGCGGTCATCGCCGTCTTGGGCAACGCTTCCGGGTACAGCAGCGGAATCAGAACCATCAGGGCCAGAATGACCCCATTGAAAGCAAAGGTCGCAATCATCCAGTACTTCGATTTGGTCTTGATCTTTCCGCCGGATTCCATCAACGAATCTTCAAACATATGCAGCCTCTTTACTGTGAAGAAGAGCTATTTTTGTTTAGACACCACACAACTTCAGATTGTTCCCGGGCAAATTCTCCCAAATCCGCATTGAAAACGTTATACCTAGGTCTGCGCCCGCTTCTTAGCCGCAGGCAAAGCAACGGTCTTACCACGCTTCGCCCGCCACTCCTGGTATGCAACCAACATCGGCGCGGCCACAGCAATCGATGAGTACGTTCCGATCAAAATTCCAATGACCAGCGCGAACGAAAACCCGTGCAAAACCTCGCCGCCAAACAGGTACAGCGACAGCACCGTCAAAAACGTCAGACCCGACGAGATCACCGTCCGGCTCAGCGTCTGATTGATGCTCCGATTGACCAGATCGTGCAGCGGCTCTCTCCGCGAGACCCCAAGGTTCTCACGGATACGGTCGAAGACGACGATCGTGTCGTTCATCGAGTAACCAATCAGCGTAAGGATGGCAGCAATCACTGTAAGAGTGATGTCCTGGTTCGTCAAGCTGAAGGCGCCTACCGTAATCAGCGTGTCGTGGAACACCGCCACCACCGCCGCCACGCCATAGATCAATTCAAAGCGGAACCACAGATAGACCAGCATCCCAATCAGCGAGTACAGCGTCGCCCACTCGGCCTGACGCTGCAACTGCTTACCGGCAGTTGGCCCTACAATCTCCACCTGCTCGATGGTGAACCCGGAGTCATGATAATTCTCCGCCAACGCCGACTCCACCCGCTGCCGCCCGGTGTCGTGAGCCGTATCCGCCGCCTCGGGCAACCCAATGATGACCTTATTGGCCGCTTGACCACTTGGATCGCTGATGCGCTGGATCGTCGCCTGATGAATCCCCGCGGCGTCCATCGCATGGCGGATGTGGTCTTCATTCGGCTGCTGCGTGAACGCCACGCGAATCTGCGTGCCGCCCTTGAAGTCCACGCCCAGCGGAATATGGTGCCAGAACAGGATGCTCAGCAATCCGGCTACGGAGAAGATCAGCGAGAAGCCGAGGAAGTACCATTTCTTGCCCAGCCAGTCGATATTTGTTTCACGAAAAAATTCCACGTTCTAAATCCTCTGCGGAGTGTTTGAAGGCCCCGCTCAATCTCCCAGAAATCTAAATCGACAGCGTCGCGCCACGTTCCTTGCCAGCCAGATGCGCATCGAAGATTACGCGCGACACATACACCGCGGTAAACAGGTTCGCCAACAGACCAAACACCAGCGTCGTTGCAAACCCCTTCACCGGCCCCGACCCAAACAGGAACAGGATCGCGGCCGAGACAATCGTCGTTACGTGCGTATCGAAGATCGTTGTCCAGGCAAATGCAAAGCCCTGCTGCACAGCAATCGCCGCAGACTTGCCCGCGCGCAACTCTTCGCGGATGCGCTCAAAGATCAGCACATTCGAGTCCACGCCCATACCAATCGTCAGGATGACGCCCGCAATTCCCGGCAACGTCAATGTCGCGTTCGAGAACCCCATGAACCCGAGCAAAATTACCAGGTTCAAAATCAATGCCAGGTCCGCGTTGATGCCCGCGCCCTTGTAATAGATCAGCATGAAGATCATCACGGCCAGCATTCCGCCTATAGCCGCAACCACGCCGGAGTGAATCGACGCTGCGCCCAGGCTCGGCCCCACCGTGCGCGTATCCAAATACGAGATCGACGCCGGTAGCGCGCCCGTCCGCAACATCAGCGACAGGTCATTGGCCTGCTGCTGCGTAAATCCGCCCTGAATAATGCCCGAGTCGCGGATCGCCGAATCAATCGCCGCAACCTCTTTCACCTGGTTGTCCAGCAGGATCGCCATCGAACCCGGGCTCGAGCTGTTCTTGCTGTGCGCCGACGTGTACTTCCAGAAGCGGTCGCCCGCATCCGTCGTCAAGGTGAAATTAATGTCCGGTCTGCCATTCTCGTCCTGCGAAGGCCGCGCATCGCGGAAGTCCGTTCCCTCAACCACGCTGGCCCGCTTCAGCAGCCAGAACTGGTCCGGAGCGCCCTCTTCGCCAACGCCATGCACCAGCATGTCGTCCATCGGAATGCCGCCCGGATTCGCCGTCATCGCGTCCTGCTCGGAGTTGAACGGCCCGCCTGCAACCTCGTGAATCGACAGCTTCGCCGTCGACTGAATCACGTCCTCGATGCGGTCCAGCGAAGTCACGCCCGGCAGCTCGACCAGAATCTCGTTCGCGCCCAGGCCATACTGCTGAATCTCCGGCTCCGTCACGCCCAGCTTGTCGATACGCGCGCGAATCGTCTCAATCGACGTATTCAAGGTCCGCGTCTCCAGGTCCTTGATCGCCGCCGGCTTCATCGTCAGCGTGTAGCTGCCATCCGGCGCCGACGTCAGATCGTAGTTCTGGTAGTCATTGCCTTCCAGTACCTGCCGCGCGTCCGCCAGATGGTTCTGCGGCACGCCCGTCACCGAGATCACCTCAGGATGCGCGAGGTCCCTCTTGCCCACCGTCACGCCGCTGATGTTCGCCTTCTGGAAGTCCTGCTCCAGCTCAGCCACGGCGCGGTCCGTCTCCGAACCCACCGCCTCGGCCACATGCACCTGCAATACCAGGTGCGAGCCGCCCTTCAGGTCCAGACCCAGGTTGATGTTGCGCTTGATCGACTCCACCAGCCCGCCGCGCGGGATGCCGAAGATGCCGAAGCAGAAGACCAGCAATACGCCTATGATGAATGCCGTTTTCCCGGCGATGTTCTTGTTACCCATGATCCCGATGATCTCGATTCTTCCTGAGAGGCTGCGACCCGCGAAATCATCCCGCTTGCCGCCGCCAATTCCTCATCTATATAGAACAGCCAAAACTGCCCAGCCAAAAAACAAACCGCGAACGCTCGCGGCCACTTCCAAATCCCTAACTCGAACTCGCCGCCTGCTCATCCGTCGTCACGGCAGCAATGGCGCTCTTCACAAACTCCAGCTTCAGCCCATCCGGCTGCACCCGCACAATCACCGAGTCATCCTTCACGGTCAGCACCGTGCCCCGAATCCCGCCATTGGTCGTCACCTTATCGCCAGCCTTCAACTGACCCAGCATCTCCTGCCATTTTTTCTGTTTCCTCTGATTGGGCACGATCATCAAAACAAAAAGCGCCACGAAAAACAGAATCGGCAGCGCGAGGCCCCCCAGGCCAAACCCTCCCGCAGCTTCAACCCACATTGCCAGCAGCATCTTAAAGAAAACTCCGTCCTGCACTTTGATTTGAAACCGCAATCAACCACGCGCCAACGCCCGTCGACGCACATAACGGCGCAGCATGCTCGGAGCAGGTCAGAAAGGGTGCCTAGCCCCTAAGCATCGCGTAACCGCACCAGCACTGTCAAGACGCCGCAGTCCCTCAACCCGCCCTATTTACGCCTTTCTCTTTGTATTTTCATTCAGTAGCGCAACAGCGGATTCTCTTCCTTCTCATCCAGACTGTCATTTCGACCGGAGCGATGGACAGCTTCTTCGTCCATCGCGCAGCGGAGAAACCCGCTTCTCTAACGAGATTCCTCCACTCTACCCGCTTTGCCCTTCTTCACCCGAACTTCCGCAACCAATTACCCGCCGTACTCAAAACCTCTCGCACCGGCACAAATCCAAGCGCCAAAGGCGCGCTCCATACCAGCCTGGGGCGCAGCCCCAGGTTAGCGGTAATAAGAAATCCAAAGGGCTGTAGGCCCGACTCATAGCGTTCGACGAAAGCCACTAACCAGATCGCCGCGACGAACCCGCCTTCTTCACGCGCAGCCTCCAGGCCGTCCTCAACGCCGCCTCCAGCACATCCTCACTCACCGCATCCAGCCGCACCCGCGTCATGCCCATCCGACCCCACCCACCCGGCACCGGCGAAAACACCTCCGGAGCATCCGCCACCATCCCAGCCTGCTCCTCGGGAGTCAGCTGCAGCACGCCATACCCCTCCTTCGCCAGCGACAGCGTGCAAAAGATCCGCCCATCCACGCGAAAGTCAGGATTGCCCATATGCGAACTCTCCACCGCGCCCGGCATACTCAAAGCCAGCCGCCGATACCCCGCCACCGTCACTCCCGCCTTCTTCTTCATGGCATCCTCAGGAGTTTGAGAGCCTGCAAGCAGTACAAACCGCATCGCTCGGTTATTTTTTTCTTGGACGTGTAGGCAAGCCAGGAGTTCTAAGCTGAACTCGCCCTGGCATTGGATACGATTTCGGAACTGGGACTTTGGCATTGCCATGAAGCTTTCTCTGAGCTGCGACGACCTCATCCCAGTTCGCCAGCGGGAATTCTTTTCTCTGTTCTGGAGGTCCTACAAAGAAGAACCACGAGTAGCCTTTCCCATGTCCACCAGTATCCATCACGCCAAAGCCACCGTGGCTGATTCCAGGAAGAACATAATCAGCAGGGACGGGTTTACGTTTGGTTCCGTCAGTAACCCTGTCAGTAACCCTATAGTAGAACTCGTCCGGCGCTTGCGTTGAGTACATTCGCAGAGTTGAAGTTCGGACGATACCTGACTCTGGAACTCCCAGCAGGACTCCTCCATCCACGACTTGCAGTGGCGCTGCGTTCGGATCGTTGAAAACAATTTGAACCCAACCAATGTAATCATCAGGCAATTCAAAAATGTAGCGAGGTCTCTTAGCCGCGAACGCCGATACAGCGAAAATCATTGAAACGAACGCTAAGAGCAGCACAAAGCCGGGTGCCCCATGTCCCGATTTTGGGACATGGGACATTCGCAAAGCTCGAACCGCCTTCACTCACCAACCCGCCCATTCACCTTCGTCCCGGCCGTCCCCTCAAACTGCACATCCATCCACTTCTTCATGGCCTCCATATTCTGCGGACGCCCCAGAAAATTCTTCACCAGCTCCGCCGCAGGCTCAGTCGCGCCCGGCTCCAGCACCGTCCTCCGATACCGCATCGCCGTAGGCCCATCCAGCAGGTTGTTCTTGTCGAACTGCGAGAAGAAGTCAATCGCAATCACCTTATCCAGCACATACGTGTAATAGTTCGACGCATACCCGGTCAGGTGCGTAAACGCCGCATACATCCTGTCGCCATCGACAAACGTATACGGCGAAAACTTCGCATAGTCCTTCTTGAGCTCCGCATCCAGATCAACGCTCGCCGGGGCCTCATCATGCAGGTCCAGCGAGATCGTCGAGTACAGCAACTGCGACTGCACCCAGCTGCCGCGCCCATACGCATCCGCCGCATTCATCCGGTCAATCAGATCCGCCGGAATCACCTCGCCCGTCTTATAGTTCTTCCCAAACGACTGCAGAATCGTCCGGTCGTGGAACATCTCCTCCAGCATCTGCGACGGCGCCTCCACAAAATCACCTTCCACATTGAAGCCGCCCGCCCCAGACCACTCGCCCTGCCCACCCAGTATGTGGTGCATCAGGTGGCCAAACTCATGGAAGAACGTCACCACCTCGCTGTACTGCATCAGCCCCGGATCGCCCGCCGTGCCGCCCGAAAAGTTGCAGATCAGCGCACCCTCCGGCAACTGCCGCCCGCGAATCCCCGGCACCACCGGCGCGCTCGAAAACCACTTGTCCTTCCCTTCGCGCGGATGCATGTCCAGATAAATCCGTCCCAGCTTCCGCCCCTTGTCACCCGCGGCCTCGTCATACACGTCATACGTCGAAACCGACGCATCCCACACCTTCGCATCCGGCACCGCGCGGAACTCCACATGAAACAGCCGCGCCGCCGTCTTCAAAATCCCCGCCTCAACCTCCGTATACGGAAAGTAAGGCCGCACACTCTCCGCATTGAAGTCATACTTCGCCCGCCGATACTGTTCGCTCCAGTAGCCCGCATCGGCCAGCGAGATATTCTCAAGCCCCGGCTGCTTCGACTTCGCAAACGCAAGCAGCTCCTGGTATTCCTTCGCCGCCGGTCCACGCGAAGCATCATCCACCTGCTGCAAAAACGCCTTCAGATTGCTCGACGAACCAATCATCTGGTCGGCCATCGCCAGGTCTGCATAACGCGGATAGCCCAACGTCGTCGCCAGCTCCTGCCTCGCCGCCAGCAGGTCCAGCAGCACCTGATTGTTCTTCGGATAAGCCCGCTCGGTGTAAGCGAGAAACATCTTCATCCTCAGGTCTGCGCTCTTCGCGAAGCTAAACACAGGCCGGCTGTCCGGAGCGTCCGTCGTCAGCGTGTAGGTCCCATCCGCCGCAGGCTTGTGCCGCGCAATATAGTCCGCAGGCAGACCATCCATCTCTGCCTTCGTCACCGTCACCTTGCGCACGTCATCGGCGACGTTGCGCCCAAACGTTAACGACAGCGCCGTAATCTTGTCCTGCAACTGCCGCACCTTCGCCCGCGTCGCCTCATCCTTGTCCACACCCGCCAGCTTGTACTCCAGCAGCGTGTGGTCCAGATAGTGCTTCGTCCCCGCATCCGCTGGTGCAGGCACCGCGGCCAGCGCCTGATACACCTTCTGGTTCAGACTCAGGTCCGTCGCGGCGGAGCTGATCTTCGCCGTCATCGCCTGCCCTGCATTCCGCAGCTCAGCCGTATCGCCCACGGCAAACATCAGATAAGCCTCATTGCCCGCCAGCGCCAACTGGTTCACCGCATCGTCATAAGGCCGCAGCGTATTTTCTACCGTGTGCGCGCCCGTCACACTCGTCAGCTTGTCGACGCTCGCCTGCGCCTCCGCCAGCCGCGCCGAAACCCACGCATCGAACGCCACCGGATCATTGCCCGCAATCCACGCATGAAGCGGATCACCCGCAGCCTTCGCTGCACCCTGCCCCAAAGCCGCCGCCGAAACCGCCATCATCACCACCCCGCAAACAGTCCTCTTCCAGTTATGCATCAATAGATACCTCCTCGCCAACATGCGGAACGTCCGCCATTGTATGAACAAAGAAAACACTTGAGCAAACCCAGCCAAAGAACCGGGTGTCCCATCGCCCCTTGTTTCTGCCATTCCCTTGTTCCTGTATTTCCATCCCATACCCTGAGCGAAGTCGAAGGGGAAGGAATCTGTCGTTGCAGTTGTCGTTGTCGTTCTGTTGCTGCAAGTAGAAGCGTCCCCTTTACAACTGTCATCCTTCCGCGAACGGGGTCCCCGGCCAGCTTGCTGGCTGGGGCAGGCAGCGGGGGGACCTGTCTTTGCATCACATTGATAATAAATGATTTACAAAACAACACCACAAACTTCCGCCCAAAAATCGCATGTCAAGCCCAAAAACCATCCAACCCATTCCGAATGAGCAACATCCGTTTGGCGGTTTAGTTTTCCCAATCCGTTATCCTTAAAAGTAGGGGGAAAACAAAATCCCAACGCACCAGAAAACCCAACCTAAACCACGATAATGCAAGACTTTGCGCATAAATCCCGCGAAATCAAGACTTTACCAAAACACCCAACCCGCAAACCACCTGCCATGAAGACTTTACGTAAAAAGTACGGGGGAGGATCTCAGTACCAACGTAACCCGCCCCAGCACCAAATTCCTGAAGACAACCCAACCCGGAATGTGCTCTCATACAAGTCTCCCCGCTGTAGTACTGCACCATCTGTCTCCCAGGAGCACGGGCCATGTACCGCGTATCGGTTGGGGTATCGACCCTCTTACTCGCAGCCACCCTTATCGGCTGCGGCAGCGGAGGTGTCCCGCCCGTCAAGGCTCCCCTGCTTCCCATCCAGCAGTCCGTCGCCGGCTCCCCCATCACCCACGTCGTCATCATCATGCAGGAGAACCGCTCCTTCGATAACCTCTTCAACGGCTACCCCGGAGCCGACACCGCCCAGACCGGCCTGCTCAACGGCAAGACCGTCCAGCTCCAACCCCGCGCCCTCGGCGACTCCCTCGACCTCGACCATTCCCACCACGCCTGGTGGCGCGACTGGGACAACGGACTCCTCGACGGATTCAACTCCAAGGCCTACTCCTACGTCCCCGAGTCCGACGTCGACGCCTACTGGCGCCTCGCCGCCCAGTACACCATCGGCGACCGGATGTTCCAATCCAACACCGGCCCCAGCTTCGTCGCGCATCAATACATGATCGCCGGCCAGTCCGGCAACGCCGACGAGAACCCCTCCGGCAGCACCTGGGGCTGCGACGCCGCCTCCGACTCCCGCGTCGCACTCATCGGCCCCAACGGCACCGACCTCCCCGGCGTCTACCCCTGCTTCGACTACCCCACCATGGCCGACCTGCTCGACGCCCACCACATCTCCTGGCGCTACTACGCCCCCGGCTCGACCGACGGCTTCTTCATCATCTCCGCCTTCCAGGCCATCCGCCACATCCGCTACGGCAAGGACTGGGTCGGCAAGGTCATCTCACCCGAGACCGAAGCCCTCAAGGACATTCAGAAAGGAGAGCTCGCCCAGGTCACCTGGATCGTCCCCTCCTGGGCCCACTCCGACCACCCCGGCTCCGGCGACGAAGGCCCCGACTGGGTCCTCTCCATCGTCAATGCCATCGGTCAGAGCAAGTTCTGGAACTCCACCGCCATCTTCATCTCCTGGGACGACTGGGGCGGCTGGTACGATCACGTCAGCCCACCCATGATCGACCAGATGGGTCTCGGCTTCCGCGTCCCTGTCATCGTCGTCTCGCCCTATGCCCTCCACGGATACGTCTCCCATCAGACGCACGAAGCCAGCGGCTTCCTCACCTACATCGAACACAACTTCGGCCTGCCCAACCTCGGCGCGCGCGACGCCGTCGCCAAAGGCTTCACCGACTGCTTCGACTACACCCAGCCGCCCCAACCCTACACCGCCGTTCCCACCCACCACACCGCTGAGTACCTCATCCGCGAAAAACCCAGCGGGCCACCCGACGACGACTAACGCATGCACTCACTCGCCGCCCTCATCGCGCCCTCTGCGCAAACCGCTCTCAACACCTTTGTCTGGCTCTTCAGCGCCGCGCTACAACTAGCGCTCTTCAGCGTCCTCTTCACCCGAGGCCTTGCGCGCCGCGTGCCTGTCTTCACCGCACTAATCGGTTTCTACCTTGCGCGCTCGATCCTGCTCTACCTCATCTTTGGCCACATTGATCTCACCACCTACCGCGCGCTCTACGACAACCTCCAGATCGTCGACCTCCTGCTGCAAGCCGGCGTAGCCATCGAAATCGCTATCCACCTCAGCAACAGCCAGCCCAACCTCACCCTTCGCCGCGGACTCACTCCACTAGCCCTGCTCGCCCTCGCCGTCAGCTGCACCGCGCTCGCCACCACGATGCTGCCCCCCCAAGCACCTATCCCGGCCGACCGCGCCCAACTCTTCTTCTCATTCCTGATGATCCTTCTCTTCGTCTGGGCGCAGACCACGCCAGCAACACTAACCCGCAACATCGCCGCAGGCTTCGCGCTCTACGGAGTCGTCAATCTAACAGCCAGCTTCGGCCGCACCTACGCCGCGCTTCACGAAAACTTCGTCGCCTACGCAATCTGGTCCTACTTACTAGCCGCCATCTACCTCGTCGCCATCCTCTATTGGCTTGTCACTCTCAAGCCATTGCAGCTCTCACCAGCAGCAGAAACCAGTCCACCATCCACGCTCTAACCGCGCAAGGTCCGGCTGCTGCGACGATGATCAGCACCGGATCATCATCGCCGCAGCAGCCATCTGAGCACTCGTCTGCAATCGCATCAGCGACGTCCTCGAACAAGCTCCTGAAGCCAGCCGGACAGGCAACAACTGCTTAGAACAACAGCCGCAGCGCAAGCTGAATCTGCCGCGGGCTATAGGCATAGTTCGAGTTGGCGTTGGTGATGGCTTTGAACGTCGGCTGGTAGGTCAGCTTTGCCGTCGGAGCCTGCGTCGGCGATCCTTGCGAGATCGAATCCGTATATCCCTGCGTCGTCTCTCCAGTCACATTCAGATGATTCGGCAGGTTGAACGATTCGCCGATCAGTTGCAGGTGATAGCGTTCCGCGAAGGTGAAGTCCTTCTCCGCACGCAGGTCAGCTTGTACCGTGGCCGGCTGGCGGAAGGTGTTGCGGCCGATCTGAGGAATATAGCTGACACCTGTTCCGCTCAAACCAGAGCCCGCCGCCTCAAAGCATCCTGCCGTGTAGTAGCACTGGTTCGGGATGGAGCCGCCAACGGTCAGACTGAACGGAAGCCCCGTCTGTGTCTGCAGCAGCGGCTTCAGCGACCATCCATTTGCCAGCCACTTCAACGCTCCGTTCCCATGCACTTCCGGGAAGTTAAACAGTGCCCATGCCACCAGCCTCTGCGGAATGTTGAACATCGAGTTGCCGTAGTTGGCTCTCGCATTGGCATAGGGATCGTACCAATTGTTCGTGCTGGCCTGGGTCACGTTGCCCTGGTTAAAGTCCAGCGCATGCGACCAGGTGTAGTTCACATCGAACGCCAGCATCTTGTTGGCGCGCTTCTCAATCTCCGCCGTCAGGCCGTTGTAGCTGGAGTTGATGTTGCTGATCACATCCGTCAAACCGGCGAACGCAGGGTTGAGCGTGTTCGGCGTGTAAGTACCCGCGCAGCCCGAGCCTGCAGCGCAACTGGCCGTCTGCGTACGCGTCGAGTACACCTTGCTGGTAAACACCGTGCCGCACGCCACCGGTCCGCAATTGGTAGTGTTTGCTGCCGGTGTTACGACATAGCTGTTGGTGTACGTTTTGGTCGGGTCATAGTTCAGGTTCATGTAGTTCGGCAGTTCGCGGCCAAGTGCGCCAATGTAGCTGACCGAAAGTACAAGTCCCGAGCCGAGGTCCTGCTGCACAGCCAGGTCGAACTGATATGTCATCGGGTTCTGCAGATGCGGATCAAGATACTGCACACTCAATGCTCCAGCAGAGGTGGGAGGAGCAACGGTCGCAATGTTCGGGAATGTCGGCGAAATCAGCGTCCCATTTGCAGACGTGCTGTTGTTATAGCTGGCTGAAAGCTGACTGTTAGCCGCTCCCGTTGCAATTCGCGCATTCAGGATCATCGCGTTCCAGATGCGGCCGTAGTACATACCGACGCCGCCACGCACGACTGTCTTGCCGAGCCCGTAAGGGTCCCACGCAAAGCCGACGCGCGGCCCAAAGTTGTTTTTGTCGCTCGGCGTGCCGGCAGACTGCGGAAACGCCGTCGTATTTGCAATCGACGTGTATGGTCCAGGCAGGCGCTCATAGTCGTAGCGCAGCCCGAGGTTCACGGTCAGACGTGGGAAAGGTTTCCAGTCGTCCTGCACGAAGAAGCCATAATCCATCGTGCTCAGGTCGAACGTCGCGGGCCCGAAGCCCTGGCTATAGCTGTTGTAGCAGGGTAGATTGCCCACGCCGCTCAGTGCCGAGTTACAGGTTCCATGACCCGCAATCAGGTCACTGAAGTAGTTCACGATGTTGCTGGTGTAGCTGTAAGAGCCATTGCCCTGATAAAGATTGTTTTGCAGGTCGTAGTTGTGGACGAGGTCGACACCGAACTTAATGTTGTGCTGGCCGAAGATCGCTGCCGCCGTATCGCCGATCTGCCACTTGCGTTCGTCGGGATAAGCATAGCGGAAGCTGTAATAAGGCGTGCCCTCCGTCAAGCCTGTTGTCGTATAGAGACTCACAGCAACCGGAACGCCGCCAGAGTTATTCGGCGTCAGATACTGCTTCGTGTATGCGCTAGGTGTCTGCCGTCCTTCATCGTTCAGCTCGCGACCGTACTGATAGCGCAGCTCATTGCTGTATCGTCCAATCAGGCTTTCCAGTTCCGTCAGACCATAGTCCAGCTTCACAAAGTCGGTACCGAAAGAGTCGATGGCGTACGCAGCCGACGAGCTGGTCTGCACACCGCCGGGCGAGTCCCACCGCAGCCGGTGGAAGAGCACGCTCAGGTGATTTTTGCCGTTGATCTGCCAGTCCAGCTTCGGTGTGTTGATCTCCTGGTTGCCGAAGCGCGGCACATTGCCGATGTTCGGAAGAATGTTCTGAAGCTGCTGGTTGTAGTCCGCCGACGCAACGCTATAACCCACTCCAAGCCGTGCGGCCAGCAGGCATGCCTGCTGGTCGAGTGTGCTTGCACCGCTTCCCGTCACCGTGCCCGTAGTCGTATTGCACGTCTGCCCACCAGGCAGGTTTGCATCAGGAGCCGTAAAAAATGAGCCAGGATTATTCACACGTGAAACAGCGGGGAAGTTCCGATGGAAGATGTCGAATGCATAAAACCAGAACAGCTTGTTCTGGATAAGCGGACCGCCCACGCCGAACCCATACTGGTTCCGCTTGTCCGTAGGCTTGTACGGCACCTGTGAATACGCCCCCGTGGTCGAGTTGTATTGCAGAATCGTTGAGCCATACTGATACGCCGACCGCGAGCTGTCGCGGTTATAAAAGTAAAGCTCGCCATGAAGCTGGTTGCCGCCGCTCTTGGTCACTGAGTTAATCACTCCGCCCACTGCGCGGCCAAACTCAGCCGAGTACACACCCGAATTCACCGTGAACTCGCGAATCGCAGCCTGTGAAGTCGAATAACCCTCGCGCGTGCGTCCGCGCTCTTCGGAGTAGAAAGCCTGGTTGTCGTCGGCGCCGTCAATCTCGACGTTGTTCAACAGTGGGCTGATCGCACGGAACTGGATAAGACCATAGCCATTAACGTCCACGGTCGCGCCTGGCGTCAGCAACGCCAGCGTTGACCAGCGGCGATTATTGATCGGAATGCTCTCAATCTCCGTGTTCGAGAGATGCCCTCCGTAAGTGGCGTCTTCAAAGTTCAACACCGGAGCTGTAGCCGTCACTTCAACTGTCTGAGCAGCCTGCCCAGTCTCCAGATGCGCATCCAAAGTCGTTGCGATGTTCACCTCAACGATCACACCCGCAGTGCGCTGCGCAGAAAATCCCGCCGCGCTCACGGTCACGCTGTAGGTTCCCGGAGGCACCTGTGGCGCGCGATACTGTCCGCCAGCATCGCTCGTCACCTTGATGGTGGCGTTCGTTGCATTGTTCTGAATCACTACGGCCGCGCCCGGAACCACCGCTCCCGTTGCGTCATAGACAGTACCGTCAATTGCGCCCTGCGTTGTCGTCTGTGCCAGAGTGGGCACCACAGACAGACAAACGACCGCAAGCACCCACAACACCCCTACCATTGCCTTCCGCATGTCAGGTCTCCTTAAAAAAGAAATCAACTCGTGACAAGCGCCTCTGCCTTGCGCGCAGACGCCTGCCAGCCCATCTTGCAAGTCTTCGATGTGTATTTAAAGATGACGCACCATCATGAATGCATGGTTACGTTTCCCGGGAGAAAGCCCACTTCCTTCTCAAAGCCATCGCGTCGCCGCCCCTTGAAACAAAGCGTGGTCCGCGCGCCATGGCCATCGTGCGTGCCGACAGTGTACCGCGCATCCTAGTACACTGAATACAGAGCACAAATGTTTATTGATGAAGCGCGAATCCGCGTCAAAGCCGGGGACGGCGGCAACGGCTGCATGGCCTTCCGGCGCGAAAAGTTTGTTCCCAGGGGTGGTCCATCCGGTGGCGACGGAGGCCACGGCGGCGACGTGCTTATGTCTTCATCGCTGAGCCACAATACTCTCGTCCACTTCCGTTTCAATCCCGAGCACAAGGCCGAGCGCGGCGGGCACGGCCTCGGTTCCAACTGCTCCGGCTCCTCCGGCGAACACACCAACCTCGAAGTCCCTGTTGGCACGCTCGTCTACGACGCCGAGACCGGTGAACTCATCCACGACTTCGCTCACCCCAACGAGACCATCGTCATCGCCAAGGGCGGACGCGGCGGACGCGGCAATCAGCACTTTGCCACCCCCACGCACCAGGCTCCACGCGAGCACGAGCTTGGCCGTTCTGGCGAAGAGCGCGCCTATCGGCTCGAACTCCGCCTGCTCGCAGACGCGGGCCTCGTCGGCTATCCCAACGTCGGCAAATCCACGCTCATCTCGCGCCTCTCCGCCGCTCGGCCCAAAATCGCCAACTACGCCTTCACCACCCTCCAGCCCAACCTCGGCGTCGTTCAGGTAGGCGACTACCCCCACACAGAATCCTTCACCATAGCCGACCTGCCCGGCCTCATCGAAGGCGCGCACCTCGGCGCGGGCCTCGGCATCCAGTTCCTGAAGCACATCGAGCGCACCAGCGTTATCGTTCACCTCGTCGACGTCTCCGACTCAAGCGACCGCCCCGACCCGGTCGAGGACTTCAAGATCATCACCGACGAACTCAAGAGCTTCGACCCTGCGCTCGTGAAAAAGCCAACCATCCTCGTCGCAGCAAAGATCGACGTAGCCAATCCCGACAAGCTCAAAAAGCTCACCGCGATGGCTAAACGGCGCAAGCTACCCTTCTATGCAATCTCCGCGGTTACTGGCGAAGGTGTCGAAAAGCTGAAATACGCGATCGCCGAAATGGTCGCCGAGCATCGTCCCATCCACATCAAGCCTGAACCCACAGAATCGGCAAAGATGAAGCCACGCTACCCGCCGCCGGCGCCATCCGCCCGTGGCCGCGGCTGAGATTGACCTGTCAAGCCCCCAAAGCGCATAACTCCATCAAACCAAAGCACTTGGCAGTGGCGGTTTAGTTTTCCGAACCTGCTACACTTAAATCAGAGACACAAACGCCCCGGAGAGACATCCCCCGGGGCGTACTTTTGTCAAAATAAACCATTCAGAATGAATACTTTGGTACTTAAGTAGGGGTAGGGGGTACTTCAAAAAAGAAGCCCGCCGCCCCAAGGGAGCAGCGGGCCGGTTGTCAGAGCTGCAACTTCAATCCAGCGAATCCACGTAGTGGGCCAGCAGCACCGGTTGTCCACTCAATGGATCTTTGATCAGCAATCCGACCACACGGACATTCGTCAGTGACGAAACATCCGCCAGTGTGTTCGGCCCAAGCCGATAATGCGTCCCGTTCGTCACGTAGACGGTCACGGTTCCAGGGACCAGGATTCCGGCAAAGCCATTCACGTTCATCTTGAACGTGTTGGTATTCGCGCTGACACTTCCAGGAACCACAGTACCGTCGAATCCCCAGCACCGCAGAACCACACGCTTCACCGTCACGTCCTGCGCATTGGCCGCACCCGTCGCCGGCCCGCCTATCGTGACCGCCTGACCAGGCAACAAGCTCTGCTGGTTGAACAGGAACTGCGTCAGCGGATTGTGCATCCAGTAGATGAAGTAGTTCTCGTTGCCCGAAAGATCGACCTGCGCGATCTGTCCAAGCGTCAGTCCAGTGCTTGTCGGCTCGATCGCGCGGACATAGAGATCAAAGCTGTTCGCCACGCCCGATGCAGGCTGAACATAAGTGATCTGCCCATGCGCGTAGAAGCCGCTCTGCGAGAGAATCGCAACCTCGTCGGCGTCAATCGTCGCATCGGCGCGATCGATGGTCCCTGAGATCTGTATGATGCTGCTCGTCGTCAGGCTGCTCAGGCTCTCGTTGTTGTCCCACTCCGTCTGCCCGTTCACGTTGACAGTGAAGTTGCGTCCATGAGGCCCTTGAATCACGAACGACTGCGCCGTCGTGTTCACACTCACCACGCCTGCGGTGAACTCATCGATATAGCCGCCCGCATCTCCAATCGCGACCGATGCGATGTTGAAGGTTGGAGTCACCTGCCCCGTAATCTGTCCGTTCGAGTCCACCTGGATCGACTTGTGCAGATCAAAATCCACGCGCAGTCCAACCGGCTCCGTCTGGCTGATAACCAGCGGCTTCGCCAGCGTGATCGAGACGTTCGAGGAAGTCAGAGTTGCATTTTCACTTTGAACAGTTGGCGCAGAACCTGCTTGCTGGTTCAAGTAGCCAATCGTCGCATTCCCCAGTGTGATGTTGATCGTGTTGTAGGTCCCTATCGGAACGTCATTGAAGTCGAGCAGAGTCTGCAAGCCGTTGAACCGTGCGAAGTCCACGGTGGGTGAGCCGCTCAGAAGCGAGACCTGGTTGCCATTCGAATCCACAGCAACCACGCTGTCCACCTGCACGGCGAACGACGTAACTGCGGCCATCGGCGCATCTGTGCCCACAACGAATGCAGCTCCAGTTGCCGAAGACGATCCTGTGTTAGCTGGCGAGTTCGTGACTCCAGAGCAGCCGGCCATCAGCAATGCAGCCAGCGGCAACGAGATCATCGAGAGTAAGGTTGTCTTGTTTTGCTTCAGTCGAATCATCATGAGACACATCCTTTTCCGGCGCTTCCGGGCACAAATCATCCATTGCGGCACAGGCCGCACCAACTCCTCTGCAGGAACAAAGTGACACGCGCACACGTCAGATGTGCAGGCCAACGTGGCCAGATGCTGTTGGTTAAAATTCGTAGTTCTCGGAAAAATGCAGAGGCTTCCGGGGTGAGTCGATACACCGGAGACAGCGCCTATCTTCAGTATTTGGCGTCGCTCTCTTACCAGGAGAGCAACGCGCTTGTGATGCTCTTCCGAACCCGCGCTCTCCCTTAAAGTTTCGTTAAGAAATCGAAAAGAAAAATTTCGCGTACAAATCAGCTTTACGGCAGATGCTTCGAGGTTGTGGCATAAAAAGTGCCTCTTGAATCAGCGGCAAGCGCAACAACTCACGCCTGCACTTGCTAAACTCTTTCGAGATGACCATGAACGCTTGGCCTATTTCCATCCTGCTGGCATATCTGCTTGGCTCCATCCCGTTTGGCTATCTTCTCGTGAAGATATTCCGCAAGCAGGACATTCGCGCCACTGGCAGCGGCAACATCGGCGCGACGAACGTCGTGCGCTCCGGCGCAAAAGGTCTTGGTATCGCCACGCTGTTGCTCGACTGCGGCAAAGCTTTTGCTGCTGTTAAAATTGCGCAGCACCTCGCGCCCGGCAACTATGACCTCGCCGTTCTCGCTGCCGTCGCCGCTATCCTCGGACACGTCTTCCCCGTCTGGCTCGGCTTTCGCGGAGGCAAAGGCGTCGCCAGCGCGCTCGGAGTTTTCCTTGCACTCAACTGGCCCTCAGGGCTCATCGTCTTTGGCATCTTCATTGTCATTTTCCTGCTTACGCGGTATGTCTCGTTGGCATCCATCATAGGTTCCGCATTGCTGCCGCCTGTTGCGCTCTGCTTCATCCATCAGCGCACACCCATTGTCATCGCAGGCCTCATCTTTATTCCTCTGCTGATTATCGTGAAACACCACGCCAACATTCGCCGCCTTCTCTCCGGAACGGAGAACCGCTTTGGCGCGAAGAAGGCATCCGCATGAGCCGCATCGCTGTTCTTGGGGCAGGCGCTTGGGGCACTGCGCTTGCCTTGTCACTTGCGCGCCGCGGCGGACACGAGATCAACCTCTGGTCGCACTCCGTTCCACTCGCCGAGCAACTCAACGACTATGGCGAAAACCTGCCCTATCTTCCTGGCTTCACTCTGCCAGCCGATATCTTCGTCACCTCCGACTTGCCCCGCGCCATCTTCGAGATGGACATTATCCTCTGCGTGACACCCTCACAACACCTGCGCGGCGTCATTACCGAGATTACGCCGCTGTTAACGCGCAACCAGGTTTTGCTCAGCGCGAGCAAGGGCATTGAAGAGCGCACCTTTCTCCGCATGTCGCAGATCATCGCTTCGGCTACGGGAAATCCTATTGCAGTGCTCAGCGGCCCGTCTTTTGCGCAGGAGGTTGCTTCGGGTAGTCCTACAGCCATCGTTGCTGCGGCGAGTGATCCACATCTGTCACAGTACATTCAACGTGAGTTCACTTCGCCGACCCTGCGTATTTATACCAATGAGGACGTCATTGGCGTAGAGCTTGGCGGCGCGCTCAAGAATGTCATCGCGCTGGCGGCTGGCGTTGTGCATGGGCTCAATCTCGGCCACAACTCCGCTGCTGCACTGATTACGCGCGGTATCGCAGAGATGACGCGTCTTGCCGTGGCCTGTGGAGCGCATCGTCAGACGCTGGCCGGGCTCTCCGGCATTGGCGATCTGGTGCTGACCTGTACTGGCCCGCTCTCCCGCAATCGCGCTGTTGGCGTCGAGTTAGGCCGCGGACGCCAGCTGCCCGATATTCTCGCCGGTCTGCATGGAAAGGTGGCCGAAGGTGTTCGCTCCACCACTGCTGCGCTTGGCCTCGCTGCGCGTTACGCAATCGAGATGCCTATCACCGAGCAGATGGACGCCATTTTGCATCGCAACAAAGACCCCAAGATCGCTATCCGCGACCTGATGTCACGTCCCGGCCGCGACGAATGAGTTCAGGTCCTCTGCTTGTTACGAAGCGATCGTCCCCTGATGGAAGAGCATCTGCCATCGTCCATCGCGCTCAATCCAGATAGAGCTGCGGTGTGAGACATGCAGCAGAGTTGTAGCGTGATAGGTAGCTAGCGCGACATTAGGGGCTAGCAGCGAGACGTAAAAATAGCTCAGCGTAGCGGTGCGAGCAGAACTGTTCAGCATCGCATCAATTGCCTGCTGCCGGTTCATGATGCGGCCGGAGCTGCAAAACTCCTGAAACTCGTCGGCAAGCAGAGGAATCAGGTCCGCACGGTTCGCTTCACGGTCTGGGTGAAAGAGGCGCTCTTCCAGCGTGTAAAGATGGTCTTGAATCTGAGCCGCTTGCATATCGCATTGTAAGACGGCATAACAGGCCGCAAGAGTTTCACCGAATTTTCCGCAACAGAAAGATCATTCCTGTTTCTCCTAATGGATTGATATCAATTCGTTTGCGGGTAGCCAAGCACAATATTCGGGGGTCTGGCATCGCTGCCTCAGGCGAACAAATAGCGGAAGATAGCATTCTCCATACAAAGGTGGAGAGAAGAATCAGACTTTGTAGCCATGACATCCCTGCTCATAAACCATAAGCTAGCAACAAATCTCATAACTGCTTCCAAGGCGCCTACGGGCGCCTCTTCTTTTGCTTGCAGATGGTTTAGGACATCGTAAACTGAGTGCTTTCATGGGCAAAGGAGCGGATGCAGTGACAGATGGCGCGCTGAGCGTGAAGGAGCGGTTTCGGTTAGGACGTGATCGACGGAAACAGATCCGGCGACTGGAACATTCGGCGTGGGATGTGAAACTGCGTAAGGAAGATCCCCTGAAGCTGATGGCCCGCTCAATGCAGGGACGCGTGCCGCATCTGATCAAGATGAAGTATGGGCTTATGGCTGCGTCACCGTTCGGATACTTTCGTGGTGCAGTGCCGGTAATGGCGTACGACCTGTCGCGTATGGGACATACGGGGATAGTGAGCCAGCTTTGTGGCGACGCACATGTGCGCAACCTGGGAGCATTCGCTGCGCCGGATGGAAGGCTGGTCTTCGACATCAATGATTTCGATGAGACAATTCGTGGACCGTTTGAATGGGACGTGAAGCGAATGGCTGCGAGCCTTGTGCTGGCTGGGCGCACAGCCAATGTGAAGGGCGCAGATTGTCGCGACGCGGCTGCCGTTTTTGCCGAGCAGTATCGATCGATGATGACTCAGTTTGCACAAATGACCGTGTTGGATGTTGTGCGGTATCAGGTGCATCGGTTGAAGATGGTGGAGACCGTAGAGGGCATTTTGCGAGCGGCTGAACGAGCAACGCCGATGCATACACTGCTCGCCCTGACAGAACCGAAAGGAGTGATGGGCAAGAGTTCGAAACAGAACAAGAAAAAAGCTCCTGAGAATCAGCTCAAAGGAGAGCGTATCTTCAAGACGATTAAGCCGAGTCTGAAGCGCGTGACGGGTGAGATAGCTGAGAAAGTGATCACAGCGCTTGGGCCATATGCGTCGACATTACAGCCAGAGCGGAGGCACTTTCTGGCCCAGTACCGACCGCTAGATGTGGCATTCAAGGTGGTGGGTACGGGAAGTGTCGGCTTACGAGACTATTGCGTATATATGCAAGGCAATGGTGAAAACGATCCGCTGTTTCTACAGGTTAAGGAAGAGGTGGAGTCGGGATATGCACCATATCTGGAGAGCGGAGCGAAACGGAAGCAGCATCAGGGGCACCGCGTGGTAGATGGCGAACGTGCGATGCAGCTGCAGTCCGATCCATTTTTGGGCTGGACGACAATGGATGGACGCGACTATTTGGTTCGGCAGTTGAATGACCACAAAGCGTCGATTCAGTTGGAGGGCATTACGGCAACAGGGTTGATGGAATATGCCGGTGTTTGCGGGGAACTGCTGGCACGAGGGCATGCACGTTCGGGTGATGCGTGTGTGCTGGCAGGATATCTGGGACGGTCGAGCAGATTCGATGAGGCTGTGGTGGCATTTGCCGAAACATATGCCGATCAGACAGAAGCGGATTGGAAAGAGCTGGTGGGATGGTTGAAAAGGACTCGAGGGCAAATAGTTAGCTCAAAATAAAGCATCCCAATAAGCACCAACGCGCTTTCTAGTTACCGCTTACGCCATTTTCAGGTAGGATGCTGTCTTCATCTAGGTGACTCGAAATTAGGTCACTCAAATTCTCTTGAGGTGAGGCTATGCAATTATCTGTTTACACTTCGTTTACAAGACAGACACGCTGTGCCGATACGTTCGGAGACATGCGTATACTTTTTGGATTTTTCCTGGCGACACTGTGTATTTTGCTGCCGCTATCAGCCTTTGCACAGTTCGAAAATGGCAGCATTGTGGGCACGGTGCATGACGCGACCGGTGCGGTTGTTCCCGGTGCGACGGTAACGGTGACCAGTATTGCTACAGGCGCGGTGAGCACCCGGACTACGAACGAGAGCGGCGACTATGAAGTTCCGGCTCTGCGCGTTGGGCAGTACAACGTGGTGGTGACGCATCCAGGTTTTGCGGATGCGAAAGCAACGGACATCACGGTTTCGGTAGCCAGTCGCGAACGCATCGACTTGACTCTGCAGGTAGGGCAGACGGCGACAACGGTGGAGGTATCGGGTGTATCGCTGCAGGTAGAGACGGACACGAGCCAGCGTGGTCAGATCGTGACGCAGTACCAGTCGGCTGCGCTGCCGCTGGTGACACGTAACTATTCTGATCTGCTTGGGCTGGTGACCGGTGTGCGCCAGGCACCAACGGCGGCGACGACGAGCTCTATTAATAGCCTGACTCGCGCTGGCGCGTATAACGTCAACGGCCAGCGCAGCATGTTCAACAACTATCTGCTGGACGGCATGGACAACAATGCCTACGGCGAGAGTAACCAGGGATTCGACAACCAGATCATCGCCATTCCTCCGGACTCTGTGGCTCAGTTTAGTGTCGTAACGAATAATGAGAGCGCGGAGTACGGACGGTCTTCGGGCGCGACGATTAACACGGCTTCGGCTGGCGGTACGAACATCTTCCATGGGACTGTGTATGAGTTCATTCGCAACACAGACTTGAACGCCGCTGGCTTCTTCAAGCCGAATACGGTGAGCAACACGGGCCAGGTGACGCAGTTCAAGAAGTCGACGTTCAATCGCAACCAATTCGGGTTCAACGTGGGCGGGCCGATTCTCAAGGACAAGCTGTTCTTCTTTCTTGACTACGAGGGTTTTCGGCAGACACTCAAGCCGCTGAGCGTGCTGACGCTGCCGACGCAGAATGAGTTGAACGGCATTCTGGTGGTGCCGGTTCAGAACGCAACAACAGGCACGGTCTACGCTGCCGGAACGCCAATTCCGGCCAGCGCAATCAATCCACTTTCACAGCAGATTGTTGGGTTTTTCAAACAGCCGCAGCTTTATAACCAGTTGCCTGTGTCGGGTTTGGCTTCGACCGGACTGGCTACCAACGATTATTCAGTCCAGGTGCCGTTTACGGACAAGTCGGACAAAGGTGATCTTCGGCTCGATTTTCAACAGAACGCGAACAGTTCATGGTTTCTGCGTATCAGCGACCGCAAAGAAACAGGTGTGAATTTCCCCGCGATTCCATTGCCACTGGATGGACAGACAAACGGGACGATTCGAATTCTGGACCAGCAGATTGCGTTGGGGAATACCCACTTGTTCGGTTCGAACAAAGTGCTGGATGCGCGTCTTGGACTGTCACGGACGAAGGCGGGCAAGTTTACGCTTTCAATCGGAGATGATGCCTTCACCATTCCTGGATTGCCGAATAACCCAATTGTTGCTGGTGGGTTGCCGTCAGTGGGCATCACCGGATTCACAGGATTTGGACGTCAGAGCACGAACCCGCAGTGGCAGGACCCAGCGCTGATCGACCCGAAGGTGAACTTCACCTGGGTTCGCGGAAATCATTCGTTGAAGTTTGGCTATGAGTATGAGCACATCTGGATGGCGGTTAACGACAACAATCCACTGTATGGCTCGTTTACTTATGGCGGCGGCTATAGCGCAGTTGGGACGGCCGTCTCGGACAGCTACTGGGCAGACTTTCTGTTTGGAACGACAAATCAGTACTCGCTGGCCAACTACTTTGTAGTGCACCTGCGGCAGACGATGCACAATGCGTATGCGCAGGACGATTGGAAAGTGAGCCCGAAACTGACGCTGAATCTGGGACTACGTTGGGAGTATGGCTCACCATATTCGGAGCAACACAACTATATTTCGAACTTCGATCCTGTCTCGCAGACAGTGTTGACGCTCACTCCCGGCGCAGTTGCAGGCAATGGCATTACGCCATATCAGGGTGGCGGCGTTTATGGAAAGACGCTGGTCAATCCTGACCTGAACGACTTTGGCCCCCGCATAGGTTTTGCATATGCTCCGCAGCCGAATACTGCAATACGTGGTGGATTTGGCATGAGCTATGTGCACTACACGCGTGCAGGTTCGGGAGACATTCTTGGGATCAATGCTCCGCAGGCGCTGTTTGTGTCTGTAACGCAGCCGAAGCCGACGACGAGCAACAAGTGCGCGAGCGGTGCACCGGCGACGACCTGCTATGTAACCTCGGACCAGGGTTATCCTTCGACGCTTGTCACGACGTTCAACCCGGCAACGGACAACATCACATGGGTGCCGAAAAACAAACGGGACAGCTATGTTGAGAGCTACTTCCTGAGCGTGCAGCAGCAGATATCGAAGAACACGCTGCTGGACATAGCGTACGTCGGCAATCACGGGTTGAAATTGGAAGGGTTTTTGAACGCAAATCAGAAGAACCCCGCGCTTGGGTTTGCGCGCCCCTATACGCAGTGGCCGAGTGACATTACCCAGGCGTTGAATGAGTTCTACTCCAACTACAACGCGTTGCAGGTGCGCTATGAACAGCGTATGGTCGGCGGGCTAACGCTACTGAACTCGTTCAGCTGGGAGCACTCACTGGATAATGCAAGCGCATCTCTTGAAGGCAATACGCCTTCGCCGCAGGATGGCAACCACATCGCCGCTGACTATGCGCAGTCGGACTACAATCTGCCGATCGCCAATGTGACCAGCCTTGTCTACGAGCTTCCGTTTGGCCACGGGCGTCGTTTCCTGAGCGGATCGAATCCGCTGGTTGACGGCGTGCTGGGCGGTTGGCAGTTGAGCGCTATCAACACAGCGCAAGCTGGCACGCCGTTCAATCTGACGTATACACCGAACTCAGCAACAGCGGTTTCGCCTCAGATCTCGGCTACCTATCGTGGAGCGAACGAGTATAGGCCAAATGTTGTTTCGGGTCAGAAGGTGACGCAGGGGCGCACGGTCCGCGCGGCGAACACGGGCTATGTTCAATATGTAAACCTGAGCGGATTTTCGTTACCCGCAACGAAGGATGCCAATGGCAATCTGCTGAGTCCGTTCGGTAATGCAACGCGCAACCCGGGCCGCACGCCGGCGTTCTACGAGACTGACCTGAGCCTGAACAAAAAGTTCAATACACCGATCGAGCGACTGAAGGTTGAGTTTCGCTCTGAGTTCTACAACCTCTTCAACCACACGAACCTGTATCTGCCATCAAGTGGTTTGGGTGGGACGCTGCAGTCGTTCAACTCGAATGGCACGGTGGCCAACGCGGGCATTCCGACGAGCGGAGGCGTTATCTCGAGCACATTTGAGCCGCGCATTATTCAGTTCGGTTTGAAGATTAGCTACTGATCCGCATTTGCGACTGTTCATTAATCTTCACTGCCAGCCACTCTACAGTGGCTGGCATTTTCTTTGTCGAGTGGATTATCAGGATGGTGCAGGCGAGGATTTTGCACTCCTACCAAACTGCACTAGTAAAAGGCTGAACATAAGCATACCCGCTGCTGTAAAGAAGGGCGAGCCGGGCAGATGAATGATGGCATGTGTCCCGATGGATTTGCTGAAGATGTAGGTGAAGAGGCTGGGGCCGACGAGTCCAGCAATGCCGCGGAGGCTATTAATGGCGCCTTGAAGCTGACCCTGTTCAGATGCGCTCGTCATGTGTGAGAGGACGCCTTGGGCCGAGGGCCAGGTGAGCGACATCATGTTGAGCATGGGAATGCCGAACCAGAAGATGAGGCCAGTCTTCGAGAACCCGAACATGGAGTAGCCAATGGCTCCCCCGATGAGGCCAATGGCGATGGTGCGAAACTCACCTAGTCGCGCGACGGTAGGTTTGACGAGCAGGCCGCCGTAGAGCGCGCTGCAGACACCGATGACCGCGAGCGAGAGACCGACGGTGCGGTTCGACCAACCGTAGCGGTAATCGGCGTAGATGACGTAGACGTTCATCAGCGATTGCTGCGCGACGTAGCCGAATAGAAGGACTCCGGCCATGATCAACATTGGCCCTCGGCGCAGCATGGAGAGCGAGCCGACGGGGTTGGCGCGCCTCCAGGAGAATGCCATGCGGTTTTCTGATGCGAGCGATTCGGGCAGGACAAAGATACCGTAGAGTCCGTTGAGCAGGCTGAGGCAACCTGCTGTCCAGAAGGGAAGGCGCGTGCTGATGTTGCCGAGGATACCTCCGACGGCAGGGCCGAGCACGAAACCGAGGCCGAAGGCCGCGCTCAACATGCCAAAGGCAGCAGCGCGGCGCTCGCGTGGCGTGACGTCGGCCATATAGGCCATCGCAGTGGGGATGCTGGACGAAGTGAGTCCCGAGATGACGCGGCCAAGGAAGAGCCAATTGAGTGCGGGAGCCCAGGCCATCAGTAAATAGTCGAACCCTAGGCCGAAGTTCGAGAGCAGTACGATGGGGCGGCGGCCGTGGCGGTCAGAGAGCGAGCCGAGCACGGGCGAGAAGATGAACTGCATCGCAGCAAAGACCGTGCCGAAGAGGCCGAGCATCTGTGCGGCGCTGGAGGCGCTGCCGCCGAGGAAGCTCTCGATCAGGCGCGGAAGCACCGGCGCGATCATGCCGAGGGCAAGCATGTCGAGCGTGACGGTAAGGAAGATGAAGGCCGCCGCGGCGCGACGGCGGTGGTGCTTAACTCTGGGCGCGTCGGGTGCATTCGGCAACGTTGCTGCTATCTCTTCAGGCGGGACAAACTCCGGCTCGGTCAGGAGCGGATCGGGCGCAAGGTCAGAGATGCGGTCTGGCGAGTGGTCCGGCGGGTTGTGCGACAGGTCGGACATACGAGCGCAATCTGGGGCCGGATGATGGATGGTTGAGCGATAGTCTACGCGATTCGTGTATATGTTGCTTCTACAATCAGTCTTGATGTCGCTTTCATTTGAGATAGGCAAGGTGGCGGATGGGGGCGGGCGGCGTGGCGCGCTCGTGCTGCCGCACGGTGTGGTGGAGACTCCGGTATTTATGCCGGTGGGAACGGCGGCCAGCGTAAAAGCCGTCGAGCAGGGCGTGATCGAGAGACTTGGTACGAGCGGCGCACAGATTATTCTGGCGAATACTTATCACCTTTATCTGCGGCCCGGGCATGAACTAGTTGCGCGGATGGGTGGCGTACACAAGTTCATGAGTTGGGAGCGGCCGATGCTGACCGACTCTGGCGGGTTTCAGGTCTTCAGTCTGAGCAGTCTGCGCAAGGTGACTCCGGATGGCGTGGAGTTTCGCTCGCACCTGGATGGGTCGAAGCACTTCTTTTCGCCGGAGCACTCGATGGATGTGCAGATTGCTTTGGGCGCGGACGTGATGATGGTGTTTGATGAGTGCGTGGAGCATCCGGCAACATATGAGCGGACGCGGGACTCGATGGCGCTGACTCACGCGTGGGCGCGGCGGTCGCGCGGCCACTTCGAAGCAAACAAAGAGCGGGTACCGTGGTTCGCAGAGAGGGGCGGCAAGACGCAGAGCTTGTTCGGGATTGTGCAGGGAGGGATGTATGCGAACCTGCGCAAGGAGTCAGCTGAGCGGCTGATGGAGCTGGACCTGCCGGGATACGCCATCGGAGGGCTTGCGGTGGGTGAGCCGCGCGAGGTGACGCGGGAGATGATTGCGCGGACGCTCGAGTGGCTGCCGAAGGACAAGCCGCGTTATGTGATGGGCGTCGGATACCCGGATGAGATTGAGGAGTACGCCAAGATGGGCGTGGACATGATGGACTGCGTGCTGCCGACACGCGCCGGGCGCCATGGACTGTTGTTTGCGCGGGACGGCGATGGAGCGGTGGTGCGGATGAACATCAAGCGGAAGGAGTATGCGGAGGATCAGGGCCCGATTGATGCCGCATGCGGATGCATGGTTTGTGCGAGGTACTCGCGGGCTTACCTACGGCACTTGTTTGTGGCGGGCGAGCCGCTGGCGCTGACGCTGAACTCGGTGCACAACCTGCATTTCTACCTGGCAACGATGGAGCGTGTACGCAAAGGACTTGCAGATGCCGTTGATGCGTTCGGCGAGTTCAACACTGAGCCAACCTCCTAGTAGGCTGCCGACAATGGTCGTGCCTCCAGGCAGAAAGAACAGCTACTCAATAAACAGAAGGCGATGGCTTCGGCTGCCGCCTTTTTACTTCCTTTCCTCGCGGAACTTCGCTAATCTGCGGCTGATCCCTTATTGTTCGGGCGTTGGGCCGGGGTATCCAGTGCTAATGATGTTTCGCGTGCGCGCGGGAGTCATTGGCAGCAAGCTCTTCCCGTAGTCGCGGCTGAGGGTACTGAAGCGTTGCGGGAGTGTGCATGTTGGGTATGGGCCGCGCGAGGGTCTGCGCGATTGCGTTCGCAGTATGGGTGACGCTGCTTTCGAGTGGGTCGGCGCAGACTTCGGTTGATGGAGCAATTGGCGGATATGTCGTGGATGCAGGCGGCGCTGCGCTGGCTGGTGCGCGTGTGCATGCGCGCAATGCCGCGACTGGAACTGAGGTGAGTGCGGCTTCGGGCCACGATGGCGGGTTTCTAATCGCCCGTCTGCCTGCGGGTGTGTATGAAGTGGATGTCGAATGCCCACGCTTTGAGCGGATGGTTTTGAACGGAGTCACGGTCGAGCTGGGCAGCACAACGGCTGTGCAGACACGGATGAAGGTGGGGAGCGTGAGCTCGTCGGTGACGGTCACGGCGGCCCCTGATGGAACAAGCACTGCACAAATACCCTCCTCAACCGCTGTTGCGAGCACAATTACTGCGGACGAGATTGAGCAGTTGCCCGTAAATGGCCGCCGCTGGCAGACGTTCGCGCTTTTGACGCCAACCGCAAACCGTGACCCCGATGTCGATGGCTTGCTGAGCTTCCGTGGGCTTGACCCGACACAGAACAGCAGCCTCATCGATGGCTCGGACGACAACCAGAGCTTCGGCAGCGTTCCGCGCGGTGCGGGCGGTGAAGATGATCCCGACAAAGAGGGTGGGGATGCGGCTGCAGCGCGTGTGACGACAGGTGGAGAAGGATATGGCCGTCACGCAGGCGCCTCCTACACCTTTTCGCAGGAGGCCGTGCGCGAGTTTCGCGTGAGCGGGCAGAACTACTCCGCGCTCTATGGCCACGCGGCTGGCGGCGTTGTGACGACCATCTCAAAGAGTGGAAGCAACGTGCTGCACGGCTCAGGGTTTTATCTTGTGCGCACGAGCGCGCTCAATGCAGCGAACCCCTTCGCGATTGCGACGCACTATGTGAACGGCGCAGTGACGGGTGGTGTGGTGAAGCCGCATGATCTGCGGCAGCAGTTTGGCGGCAGCGTGGGCGGCCCTGCTGTGCGCGATCATCTTTTCTACTTCTATACGTTTGACCGGCAGCAGCGAGGCTTTCCAGCTATATCGTCGCCAATCGATCCCAGCTTTTACGCATTGACAGCGACGCAGAATGCTCTGCTCGGAACGCGCGGCGTGACTTCGGCAAAAGCAAATGCAGCGTTGAACTATCTCAACAGCCTGACGGGCACGGTGCCTCGCAGCTCCAGCCAGATCGTTAATTTCGGCAAGCTGGATTGGGTGACCTCGGCGAACCACCGACTGAGCGTCGAGTACAACCGCGCACATTCGAATGCGTTGAATGGTGTGCGCCAGGAGCCTGTCGTCGGCTTCGGCACGGGCAGCCTGGGCAGCAGCTATGTGCAGGTGGATTCTCTGCTCGGGAGATGGCTGTGGACTCTATCGTCTTCGTTGAGCAACGAAGTGCGCGTGCAATATGGGCGTGACTTCCAGTACGAGACCGCAGGAAAGCCCTTGCCGCAGGAGTCCGCGATTGGGCCTGGTGGATATGCGCCTGAGGTGGCGATTGGGCCGCAGGGGCTGACGTTCGGCACTTCATCATCGCTCGGACGCAAGGCCTATCCGGATGAGCGCAGGGTAGAAGTCTCCGACCTGGCGACATGGGTGCGCGGACATCACCAGATTCAGGCAGGAGGCGACGTGAGCTTCGTCGATGACCATATTGACTCGCTCAGCAATATCGAAGGCGCATTTCGCTACGACAGCGGCACCACGAGCGGACATGCAGGCGGCATCGTGGACTGGATTACCGACTACACCTTCAACGTGAACGCGTACCCGAACGGCGGGTGCCCATCTATCGTCTCGCCCGTGCATGACTTCTGCTTCAGGTCGTATGCACAGAGCTTTGGCGAACAGGTCATTGCGTTCGACACGCAGGAGTGGGCCGCGTTCGTTGAAGACCATTGGCGCGTGCAGCAGAACCTTACCATCAACGCCGGTGTACGGTACGAGTATGAGCTGCTTCCGTTTCCTGCGCAGCCCAACGCCGAGCTGGATGCTGTATTTGGCCAGGTGGGTGCGACGAGTGTGTTTCCTGAAGACCGTAACAACTTCGGCCCGCGCGTGGGTATTGCATGGGAGCCGTTCGGCGCAGGACGCGGCGTTGTGCGTGTGGGCTACGGGTTGTTCTATGGGAGGCTTCCGGGAGCAACGATTCAGCGCGCGCTGGTGGACACGGCGATGCCTGCGTCTGCTACACATATCCGTATCACTCCGACGACAATTACGGTGTGTCCGCAGGTTCCCAATCAGGGGTTTGGGTATGTGTGTTCTTATGCTGCTGCGCCTCCTGCAGCAGTGGCAGCGACGACTTCGGCGATGGTATTTGACCGCAGGTTTCAGCTTCCGGCGGTGCAACAGGGCAGCCTCACGATTGAGCAGCCGGTGGGTGCAGGCATCATCGCAAGCGCGACCTACCTGATGAATCTCGACCGGCAACTGATGAACACGACCGATATCAATATCGTTCCTTCGACCAATGCGAAGACATTTCAGTTGCAGGGAGGCACGGGAGTTTCAGGTGTGCGCGACGGCGAGACGTTCTCCGTGCCTGCGTATTCGGAGCGCCTTGATGCGAACTTCGGTCCAGTCACCGACATCCTTTCGAATACGAATGCGAGCTACAACGCGCTGGTCGTCGAAGCGCGGAGGCGCAGTCGCAACGGCCTGGAGTTTCGCGCAAGTTGGACGTGGTCCAAGGCTCTCGACTTCGGGCAAAGCGGTGCGGTTCCGCGTCAGAACGCGCAGTTCGACCCGTTCGATGTGAGGTATGACAAGGGATTGTCTGTGCTGAACCATCCGCAGAAGCTGGTAGCGAGCGCGGTGTGGCGGCCAAAGACGACGCGCGGCAGCGAATGGGTGCAGCATGCTGCGAATGGATGGATGGTTGCTCCGCTGCTGAGTGCAACGAGCGGGCGACCGTACAGCTTCAACATCTTCGGCGGCACGCGGTTGACGGGTGGGCACGAGAGTATCAATGGCGCGGGTGGCGCGGTGTATCTGCCGACGGTGGGGCGCGATACGCTGCGGCTGCCTTTTACCTACGTGGTCGATCTTCGCGTAGGCCGAGCGGTTCGCGTGTCGGAACGTGTGCGGATGATGGCGTTCGCTGAGGCGTTCAACCTGACGAATCATGTGAATGCGTCTTCGGTGATGCAGCGCGCATTTCTGGTGGGCACGCCGGTGAATGGAGTGACTCCGCTGGTGTTTCAAACTCCCGCCGAAGTCGCAGCCGAGGGCTTGAACGTGCAGCCTTTTGGAGCGATCACCAGCGCGGACTCGGCGGGGACGCGGGAGCGCAGAGTGCAGCTTGGTCTGCGGCTTGCGTTTTGAATGCGGCGCAGCTCGGGGGCTAGAACTGAGTTAGCGAAAGAACGTTGCCGTCTGGATCGCGGAACCATGCGATCTGCGCGCCACTCGGTGCTGTCCAGATACCTTCATCGCTCTGCTGCATGTCGGGATAGCGCATGAAGCTCACGCCCCGGCCGCATAGCTCTGCGATCTCGCTTCGGATGTTGGCAACATTCCAGCCAAAGATGGTATAGGCAGCGGGCACGAACTCTTCGACGCAGGCGATGCGCACCATCGTCCCGTTGGCTTCCATGATGGCGGCAAATCCGTCTTCGCCGACAAAGCGCAGGCCGAGGATTTCTTCATAGAAGCTGCGGGCCTGGGCGATGTCCCGGGTGGGGATGAAGGCGATCAGCGGGCTTGTGGCGATCATGCTTGTCTCCTGCGCGCAAGTGTACTGTACGCGCACTGCGATTAAAATAGAAGTGTGAGCTTTACCGAACAGTACGATGTCGCGGTGGTGGGCGCGGGCCATGCTGGGTGCGAGGCGGCGATGGCTGCCGCGCGCATGGGTCTGCGCACGGCACTGTTTACGCTGAATCTGGACCTGATTGCGCAGATGAGCTGCAACCCGGCAATCGGCGGCATCGCCAAGGGGCACCTGGTGCGCGAGGTGGACGCGCTGGGCGGCGTGATGGGCGAGGTGGCGGACGCCTGCGGAATTCAGTTTCGGCTGCTGAATACGTCGCGCGGACCGGCGGTGTGGTCTCCGCGGGCGCAGTGCGACAAGGCGCTGTATCGCGTGAAGATGCGCGAGGTGCTGGAGAGCCAGCCGAACCTCTTCATCAAGCAGGCTGAGGTGGTGGACCTGATTGTGGAAGAGAGCGAGTCGGGGAGTCAGTGCGGCGGCGAGTTGCCTAAGCGGCGAGTGACTGGGTTGAAGCTGCGCGATGGGCGCGTTGTTTACACGCGGGCTACCGTGATCACGACAGGAACTTTTCTGAATGGATTGATTCACTGTGGCGAGCAGCAGTACACGGCTGGGCGCAGTGGCGAGCCGGCGAGCGTGCTGCTGGGAGAGAGTCTGAAGAAGCTGGGACTGCGCGAATGTCGGCTGAAGACGGGGACTCCACCGCGGCTGGATGGGCGCACGATCGACTGGAGCCGGTTCGACGAGCAGCCAGGTGACGAGGACCCGACGCCGTTCAGCTTCCGCACGAAACAGATTCCGCTGCGGCAGATCAAGTGCCACATCGCGTTCACGACGGACGAGACGTTGCGGCTGATTCGGGAGAATGTGCACCGCTCGCCGATGTATACGGGGCAGATTGCGGCGGTTGGGCCGCGGTACTGCCCTTCGATTGAGGACAAGATCGTCCGGTTTCCGGATAAGACGCGGCACCAGTTCTTTCTGGAGCCGGAGGGGCTGAATACGCACGAGGTGTACATCAATGGGATGAGCACCAGTCTGCCGATGGAGGTGCAGGCGGCGATGGTGCGGTCGATTCCGGGTCTGGAGAATGCGGAGATGCTGCGTCCGGGGTACGCGATCGAGTACGACGCCATCGACCCGACGGAGTTGGACCGGTCGCTTCGGGTGAAGTCGATTCGGGGGTTATTCCTGGCGGGGCAGATCAACGGGACCAGCGGGTATGAGGAGGCGGCTTGCCAGGGGTTGATGGCGGGGATCAACGCGGCGCTGGCGGTGAAGGGGGAGGCGGCGTTTACGCTCGACCGGACGGAGGCGTACACGGGGATCCTGATCGATGATCTCATCAGCAAGGGGACCAACGAGCCGTACCGGATGTTCACGTCGCGGGCGGAGTTTCGGCTGCATCTGCGGATTGACAACGCAGACCGGCGGCTGACTCCGCATGGGCGGCGGCTGGGGCTGATCGATGACGGGGCGTGGGCGGATTACGAGGCAAAGCAGGGGCGGGCGGTGGCGTTCGAGAAGCTGCTCGGGACGGCTCGGGTGCGGGTGGAGGAGTTGCCTGCCGAGTTGGTCGGGAAGCTGCTCGGGGATACTGCGGGAGTGAATGGGCAGAGCTTCGCGCAGTTGATGAAGCGGCCGGAGCTGGGGGTGGAGGAGCTGGCGCCGGTGCTGCGGGAGCGGATGGCGGCGGAGGCGGCGCTGGGGCCGTGGGTGGCGGCGATGGATTCATCTTCCAGTGCACGGCTGCCGGCGTGGGTGCGGAATGAGATGAAGACGGTGGAGACGGAGATCAAGTACGCGGGCTACCTCGACCAGCAGCGGCGGTCGATTGAGAAGATGCGGCGGGCTGAGGAGCGGGTGATTCCGGAGTGGTTCGACTACGGCGCGGTGAGCGGGCTCTCGAATGAGATGAAGCAGGTGCTGGGGCGGGTGCGTCCACGGACGCTGGGGCAGGCGAGCCGGATTGCCGGGGTGACTCCGGCGGCGGTGAGCCTGATCCACGTCTACATCGAGATCCAGGCGCGGCTGACGACGGAGTGACCCCCTCCCCCGTGTTTTTGTGCAAAGTCTTCATTTTATTTGGTTTAGAGTTGGACTTGCGGGTTGATTTGCGCATAAGATATTGATTTTCCTGGGCCGGTTTCAGTAAAGTCTTCATTTCAAATGAGTAACACCCCGGTTGATGTGCCGGGGCGTTTGGGTTTTTCTGAGGCTGATTTAAGTGTAGCGGATTGATAGAAACTAAACCGCCACGTGTAAGCTTCGGCTTATCAGTGGTTTATGAGGTTTGGGGGCTTGACATGCGAGTTTGGCTGGAAAATTGAGGGCGTGGGTTGTAAGTTTCCTTATTTCACCAACATGTGTAACTGGAGGAGGAAAGTAGATTCCTCCTCGGCCGCTGAGGCGAGCGGGATATGTAACCTCGATTCGGGTGTGCGCGTCGTATGGGTGGAGCGGTTATGGCGGATTGGATGAAGGCGGGTTTGGTTGCGGCGGCGTTGGTGGTGGCTGCGTGGGTTGCGGTTGTGGGTGGAAGGAGGATGGTGATGGGTGTGGATGCTGCGCGGAAGGAGCCGATTCCGGCTCCGGTAGTGGATGAGCCGCATGGGGCGAAGCAGGAGACGGCGGTGTTTGCGGGTGGGTGCTTCTGGGGCGTGCAGACTACGTTTGAGCATATGAAGGGCGTGGTGGACGCGACGGCTGGGTACTCGGGCGGGTCGGCGGAGACGGCGACGTATGGGCAGGTGTCGTCGGAGACGACGGGGCATGCAGAGTCGGTGAAGGTGGTGTTTGATCCAGCGAAGATCAGCTATGGGACGATGCTGCGGGTGTTCTTCTCGGTGGTGCATGACCCGACGCAGTTGAATCGGCAGGGGCCGGATGTGGGGACTTCGTATCGGTCGGTGATCTTTTACACGTCTCCGGAGCAGGAGAAGATTGCGAAGGCTTACATTGCGCAGCTGGATGCGGCGAAGGTGTTTCCGCGGCCGATTGTGACGGAGGTGGTGCCGCTGAAGGCGTTCTATGATGCCGAGGAGTATCACCAGGACTATGCGGAGAAGAACCCGGAGAATCCTTATATTCAGATCTGCGATGTGCCGAAGGTGAAGGCGCTGAAGGAGCAGTTTCCGGAGTTGTTCAAGGATTACACGGGGAGGAAGTAGGCGGAGGTTCCGGTGGGTTGAGTGCCCTGTTCATGCGCGGTGTCATCGTGCGTGAGTGAACTATCTTAGAAGTCGCGATAACCTCGCTGAGCCGAAGCACCTCATGCTACTCTTTCTAGTCACTGAAAGAGGTCAGCGATATGCCATCGGGTTTTAGTCTTTCCAATGCAGTTGAAGTTCTTCCGTGCCCGAACTGCAACGAGACAATAAACACGTCGATGCAACAATGTCCGTTCTGTTCCGTTCCAATCGACCATGCCGCTGCAGAAGCCTCCGCTGCCGAAACCAGTAAAATCAGCCGGGCATGCAGCGACGCCAGCTATCTCAGGATCATGCTGGGTATCCTGATACCTTTTGGAGTCCTGATCTTTTTCCCCTTCCTGGGGCTTGCTGGTCTTATAGGCTTTGTCTTCATCAAATATGCGGTTCCCATTATGGCCATACGCTGGTGGATTAAGTATGGGCGCATCAAGACGGCCGATACTGACCTGAGTAAGGCTCGGAAAACAACCATCTGGGTAAGCGCAATCTCACTCCTGGTGCTCCTCTTTGTACGTGTCACCGTCTTTGGGTTGCGGCTTTGATCAGACGAGACTACCTCAGGCATAAATGGACACGCTCGCGCGTTCTTTTGCGGTGACATAGGCGAACAGCAGGTCCTCCTGTTGCGCGGAAGGATGACAACTGGTTTGGAGATGCGGGAGGAAAAGCGGTTCGAGCTTCGCTCGAATGTCCCAATCATGACGCGATAAAACTGCGCCATGGGGCACCCGCATCTGTGTCCATTTTGCTTCGCGTGCTGCTCGTATCCTTTTGACTTGTAAAGCTTTGGTCCGGTAATCCACAACGTTAACCTTATCCGCAGGGCGGTTTGGGACTACGCTAAATAAGCGATGGCTACCTTTCCACATCTGGTTGGCAAAGAAGATGAGCGGCCTGCGTCGGTCCATGCGGAGACGACGATTCTGGGCGCGATGCTGGTTGAGCCGGTGGCGATTGTCGATGCGACGATGCTGCTGGTGGCTGATGACTTTTCGCTGGATTCGCACCGCAGAATTTATGCGGCGATGGTGCATCTGGCCGAGGCTGGGCACGCGGTCGATATTGTTACGGTCGGCGAGGAGTTGCGGCGGCGCAAGGAATTGGATTCGATTGGCGGATTGCCTTATCTGGCTTCGCTGAGCGAAGGGTTGCCGCGGAAACTGAGCATTGAGAGCTACGTGCGCATTGTGCGCGACAAGAGCCTGATGCGGCAGTTGATGACGGTGTGCGACATGGGCATGGTGGACGCCGCGGACCAGAGCCAGCAGGCGCTTGACGTGCTGAACAATGTGAGCCAGCGGCTGGTGGAGATTTCGGAGCACGCGGTGACGGGCGGGTTCTCTGACATTGGCGCGATTGTGAAGGACTCGTTTGGGTCGATTGATGCGCTGTATGAGCAGGGGCGCGAGGTGACGGGGCTGGCGACGCACTATATCGACTTTGACAGAATGACGAGCGGGTTGCAGGAGTCGGAGCTGATTATTATTGCCGCGCGGCCTTCGATGGGCAAGACGGCCTGGGCGATCAACATTGCTGAAAATGCTGCGGTGAAGGGCGGCAGTACGGTGGCGGTGTTTTCGCTGGAGATGTCGAAGGCAAGTTTGCTGAGGAGAATGCTGGCTTCACAGGCGGAGGTGAACTCGAAGGCGATTCAGACGGGCATGTTGATGAAGGATGACAGGCAGAAACTGATTCGTGGGCTTGAGAAGCTGATGGAGGCGAAGATCTTTATCGATGACACGCCTGGGATAACTCTCGCCGAGATGCGTGCGAAGGCTCGGCGCTTGAAACAGCAGCAGGGGCGGCTGGATTTGATTGTGATTGACTATCTGCAACTGATGACGGGCTCGATGGCGGCGAACCAGCGGACGTTTGAGAACAGGACGCAGGAGGTGTCGGCTATTTCGCGTGGGCTGAAGGCGCTGGCGAAGGAGATGAAGGTGCCGGTGGTTGCGCTCTCGCAGCTTTCGCGTGCGAGCGAGCAGCGGGGCGGCGACAAGAAGCCAATGCTGAGCGATCTGCGCGAGTCGGGCTCGATTGAGCAGGATGCCGACGTGGTGTGCTTCATTCACCGTGAGGAGTATTACGATCGCGAGAATGAAGATCTGAAGGGCAAGGCGGAGATCATTATCGCCAAGCAGAGAAATGGGCCGACGGGGAGCGTTCCGATGGCGTATCTGGCGGACTATACGCGGTTTGAGAACCTGCAGCCGGGTGGGGATTCGGGCGGGTACTGAGCGGCGATCGGCCGCGCGGATTTAGCGGGTGAGATTGCCTGGAGAGGACGGGAATCTGGTCTGTCCAATCGCAATGTGCGAGAGCTCGTGTTGAGGGTTTTGGTTCGCCTCCGCTTCGCCAAAAATTGATGAAGGCTACTGACAGGATGCTGTCAGCAGGGGTTGGCTATTCTCGTTTTGTATACGACGACAGAATGGAGGAACTGGCCATGACCCACAAGAGCAATAAGACCGCAAAGCGGCAGAGCGCGATCAACTGGTTCGAGATTCCCTGCGCTGACCTGGACCGCGCAACGAGTTTTTATGAGACGCTGCTGGATACGAAGCTGGCGCGCGATGCGATGGAAGGCGGCGCGATCTTCGACCACACGGATGAACATGGCATTGGCGGGACGCTGGTGAAGAGAACGTTTTTGAAACCCGGCACGCAGGGAGCGATGGTTTATCTGAACTGCAATGGCAGGCTGGATGAGGTGCTGGGGCGTGTGCGCGAGGCCGGTGGACTGGTGTTGCAGCCGAAGACGGCGGTGCCGGGCGGGCATGGACACTTTGCGTGTCTGCGCGATTCGGAAGGCAACCACATTGGTCTGCATTCCTACTAAGATCGACTCATGCGACGAGCCGATCGACTATTCAGGATCGTCCAGTTTCTGCGCTCGGGCCGGTTGCTGACGGCGCAGAAGCTGGCGGAGAAGCTGGAAGTTTCGCAGCGCACGATCTATCGCGACGTGCAGGACCTGCAGGCTTCGGGTATGCCGATTGAAGGCGAAGCCGGTGTTGGCTACACGCTGAGGCGCGATGAGGACCTTCCACCACTGATGTTTACACGCGAAGAACTGACGGCGCTGGTGCTGGGTGCGAGGCTGGTGCGGGCGTGGGGCGGTGCGGAGAATGTTGCCGCAGCGAACCAGGCTTTGCAGCGGATTGAGGCGGTGCTGCCGGCGGAGCTGCGGAATGACTTCGACTCGATTCTGCTGTATGCGCCGGGGTTTCGCATGACGAAGCTGCTGCGCGATCGGCTGGATATGCTGCATGCAGCGTGCAAGACGCAGCGGGTGGTGCGGTTTGGATATGTGAAGGAAGACGGCACGGCGAGCGAGCGCGATGTGCGTCCGCTGCTGCTGGCTTTCTGGAGCGGCGCGTGGACGCTGGCGGCGTGGTGCGAGCTGCGCGAAGATTTCCGCACGTTTCGCATGGACCGGATGCAGGAGGTTGCGGTGCTGGAGCGGACGTTTGTGCCGAAGCGCGGGCAGCGGATTGAGGATTATCTGAAGATGCTTCCGGCACAGGACCGGCATTTGTTTGGGTGAGGCCCGCTGGCGGATGGGTGACTGTAACTGTATACGAGGCTTGCCTTTTCGGGCGCAGCCTGTATACAGGCGATGACACCGGAGCGGGTGGCGGGAAGCACAACTTACTGATTTCAAAATGACCTACGGGGCAGCGGGAAATGGCTCGCTGTTTGCTTGAAAGCAAAGAGCCGGGTATCGAGAGCCGCTGTGCGCCGCTGGCAGGTGTCTGCCGCTGGAACGCGCTGGAGGCGAAGACTCTCGCCCGTCAGGAGAGCTATATGTTCCATCGCCCAGGTGTTTCGGGACTCTTGCTTCTCTCAGTTGCTGCTTTTCTTGTAGGGTGCTCTAACCCCAGGGGGTTGGACACCATTAGCGTTTCGCCGACGGCACAGGCGCTGGCGGTGGGCCAGACGGTGCAGATTGCTGCGGTCGGGACGTATGGCAATGCGAGCCATCCGTCGACGCAGAACCTGTCGAGCGGAGTGAGCTGGACTTCGAGCACGCCGGCTGTTGCAACCGTGAGCTCTTCCGGGCTGGTGACGGCTGTGGGTGGCGGCTCGACGACGATTACGGCCAATGCGGATGCATTTAACGGGCCGGTGAGCGCCAGTGCGATCATCACCGTTTCGGGGGGCGTCAACGGAGGCGGAACCAATGCGGGTGGAAACCTATTGTCGCTCACGCTGATTCCCAGCGCGGTCACGGTGGGCAATCTTCAGGACACGGGACAGTTTCTGGCGATTGGGACCTTCTCGACAGCGCCAACGGTTCGTGACCTGACAAACTCGACGATGCTGACCTGGATCTCTTCTGCGCCCAGTGTCTTCCCAATCAGTAACAATGACCCGAACAATACGGGAGGAAATCCGGGAGCGACCGCCGGGGTTGTTACTGCGTATGGAAGCGGCAACGCGACGATTATTGCCAAGGCGACGAACAGCGATGGAACCATTCAGACGGCGACGGCGACGTTCAACTGCCCTCTGGTTCTGCCGAATCCGCCACAGACTCCTGGCTCTTGCTATCCGGGATCGCAGGCACCGTCGCTGCTGGCGACGATCACTGTTTATAACGAAGGGCTGAATACGACGAATTGGCTGGTGACTGCACCCTCGGCTACAGGAACGCCGAACGTGCTTCATTGCGGGCCCGGCTCGGTTGGCGCCAACCTGGGAGGATCGGTTTGCACGGCGACGTATCCAGTTGGCGCGACCGTGACTCTGACTGCGCCCAACACCGGAGCCAAATTCGGAGGATGGTCTTATAACTGTGGCAACACAGGGACGATTACTCAGGCTGGGCCGAATACATGCACGGTTACGTTGACGACGAACGATACTGTGGGGGCGATCTTCAACTGAGAAATCGACGCGACTATTTCAGAGAAGGCCGCTCCGGGCGGCCTTCTTTGTTCGCTTTCCACCAGGTCGATCGACCTCCAGGGGCAGATTGGCAACCGCCGCCAACAACAGCAGGTCCTCCCGCTCTCGCGGAAGGATGACAACTAAAAAGCGGCTGGGGAGTGGATACGATCCCACCCATGCGCATGAAGCCGCGCATGGATGGGCACCCGGGCTTTGGTGGCACGTGAGGGGAAAGCAGATTCCTCCGCTGCGCTGCGGAATGGAAATGCGAAAAGCAACTGCAGAGGCAACTACAAAGACAACTACAAAAGCAACCGCAAAAACAACTGCAGAGGCAACTGCAAAGGCAAGGGCAGATGCTACAGGGTGCGCTTGAAGAGTGGGGTGGCGATGAGGAGTGAGCCGACGCCGAAGAGCATCAGGAAGGTGATGTCGGGCCAGATGGCGGTGAAGCCTCCATCTTTAAGGAGGATGGATTTGAAGCCGTGGACTGCGTAGGTGAATGGGTCTACGACTGCAATGGCGCGGAGCCACTTGGGGAAGCCTGTGATGGGTGAGATGGCTCCGCTGGGGAAGAAGAGCAGCGTGTTGAGCACGCCGAACATGGCGCGCGGGACGAGTGGGTCTTCGACACGCACCATCATCAGGAACATCATGCCGTTGAAGGCGATGGAGATGGCGACGATCAACAGCGAGAGCTGTATAAGCGCCATGGGATGAAAGATGACTCCTATGCCGGAGAGCAGCGTGCCGATAAGGGTGAGGCTGATGCCGGAGAGGATGGCCTTGAGCGCACCCGCGATGTTGAGGCCGAGGACGAGTTCGAGCCGCGTGATGGGCGTGACGAGGTAGCCTTCGTGCACGCCGCGGGCTTTGTCGTCGATGTACAACATGCCGCCGCCGATCATGACGGCGACGTACATGGCGAGCGCGATGGAGCCGGAGAGCAGGTACTTCATGTACTCGACGTAGGGGTAGAGCTCGACGATCTTGAGCGTGATCTGCTGGACGACATAGGGCTGGATGACGGGCGCGTTGAGGGCGTCGACGAGCGACTGCATCTCGGCTTCGAGCGCGGAGCTCATGACCTGGTCGGTGTTGTCGACGACGAGGCCGATGGAGGGTGAGTCTCCGGCGAGGACGCGGCGCGAGTACTGTGCGGGGATGATGACGGCGCCGTCGATTTTGCCGGTGCGGACGTCTTCGCGCGCCTGCTGCTCGTTGTCATACGGAACGGTGGTGAAGGTGCGGATGTTGACGGCGATGGCGTTGAAGTCTTCCTTGATCTTGAGCGCCTGGGAGCCGTGGTCGTAGTCGACGACGCCCATGCGGGCGTTGCGGATCTTGCCGCCGAAGGCGTTGCCGAGGATGACGAGCTGTACGAGAGGCAGCGTCATCGAGACCATCATCAGCGCAGGGGAACGGAAGAACTTGCGCATCTCGCGTTCGACGATTGCAAACATTCGTTGCATGGCGGACTCCTACGGTTGCATTCCGGGGCGCGGGGGCATGATGAAGCCGGCTGCTTTGACTTGTTCGTCGCGCAACTGGCGGCCGGTGTAGTGGACGAAGACGTCGTCGAGTGTGGTGTTCTGCACGTTGAGGGACTTCAGGGTTTCGTTCTGCGCGGTGGCCATCTCGACGAGTTGCGTGGTGGTGAGTGAGCCGTTGGAGGTGAGGACGCGGTACATGCCTGCCGACTGCGATTCGACCGAGGTGACGCCGGCGAGGCGTTCGAGGCGCTCGGGCCACGCAGGCGAATCTTTTGTGAACTGGACTTCGACAACGTTGTTACCGGGGACGCTGGCTTTGAGCGCCATGGGCGTGTCGAGCGCGACGAGCTTGCCGTGATCGACGATGGCGATGCGGTCGCAGAGGCGGTCGGCCTCGTCCATGTAGTGGGTGGTAATGAGCATGGTGAGGTGCCGCTGCTCTTTGAGGTTGTTGAGCATCTCCCAGACGGCGACGCGGGAGACGGGATCAAGGCCGGTGGTGGGTTCGTCGAGGAAGAAGATGCGTGGGTTGTGGACGAGGCCGCGGGCGATTTCGAGGCGGCGGCGCATGCCTCCGGAGAGGGTTTTGGTTTGGGCGTCGCGCCACTTGGTGAGGTCGACGGCTTCGAGCAGCTCGTCGATGTTGCGGTTGCGCGTGGCTTTGGGGACCTCGTAGAGCTTGGCGTAGATGGTGAGGTTTTCTTCGACGGTGAGGTCGATGTCGCTGGTGAGCGCCTGCGGAATGACGCCGATGAGGCGGCGCACGGCGTCGGAGTCTTTCATGACGTCGTGACCGGCGATGAGGGCTTTGCCGGCCGTGACGGGGATGAGCGTCGTCATCATGCGGATGAGCGTGGATTTGCCTGCGCCGTTGGGGCCGAGCAGACCGAAGATCTCGCCTTCGGCTACGTCGAAGGTGATGCCTTTGACGGCTTCGAAGTCGCCGTAGCGCTTGATGATGTTCTGGACCGCGATGGCTGGGACTGCACTCATGGATGCACCAGCTTGGATTTCGGGATGTAGACGTCGGCGAGCATGCCGGGGACGTACTTCATGCCAGGGTTTGCGATGAGCAGCTTGAGGCGGATGGTTTCGATGTCGCGCTTGCGGCGGCTGACGTCGCGCTGCGTGGCGAAGTCTCCTTCGGCGGATTTGGCGATGACTTTGCCGTAGGTGGTTTCACCGCTGGGCATGACGACGCGGAGCGAGTCGCCGAGTTGCACGGAGTCGGCTTCGGTTTCGGGGAGCGGAGCGTAGACCCAGGTCTGCGTGAGGTCGGTGATGGTGGCGATGGGCGTGCCTGCCGCGACAACTTCGCCGACGCGGCCGGCGAGCACGTTGATCTTACCGTCGATCGGTGCGATGACCTTCGAGTAGTCGAGCTCAACCTGGGCCTGGTCGAGCAGCGCTTGCGCGTTCTGCATGTCGCTGCGCGTGGAGGCGACGGTTTTGGCGGCGGCTTGTGTCTGGAGCGTGTTGGCGATGGCGAGCTTGAGTGAGGCTTCGGCGGCGGTGACGCTTTGCTGCGCGGAGTCGACTGCGGCTTTGGATGCGGCGAGCGAGGTCCTGGCCTCGTCGCTCGACTGCTGGCTCATGACGCCTTGCTGCGCGAGGGCGATGGTGCGGTTGCTGTCGGCCTGCTGGTGCTCGTAGTTGGCTTGCGCCTGCAAGAGCGCGGCCTCGGCGACCTGGAGCTGCGCGCGTGCGTTGGCTACCTGGCTGGTGGTGCTGCCTGAGGTCTGGCGCTCGGTGTCCTGTGTGCCTTGCAACTTGTACTTCTGGCTGGCAGCGGCGGCTTCGGCGGCGTTGCGGGCGGCGGCAAGATCGTCGCTCTGGATGGTGGCGACCAGCTCGCCTGCTTTGACGTCGTCGCCCTCGTTGATGGTGAGGGTCTGGATGCGGCCGGGGATGCGCGAGCTGAGCACGACTTCGTTGGCGTCGACGGTGCCGATGAGTTGCAGGTCTTCGTTGCGCGGCGTCGTTGTGAAATAGAGCACAAGCGCTATGACGAGCAGGATGCCCATCAGAATGAGAATGCGGTTGCGAGCGTTCATAGGTGCTTTCTCCAAAGTGGTGGACGGGGGCCGGGTTCGGGCATGGGCACGTCGGCAAGGACGCGGCGGGCGAGTTTGTGTCCGTGAGCGCGGTCGGTGAAGAGGGCGTTGGCGAGGAACTGGATGGCGGAACGGCGGCGGGCGCAGAGTGATTCGAGGTCGAAGGGCTCGAAGGACTCGTCGGCGAGCGCCATGCGCATGGTGGGCGCGGAGAGGAAGTAGAAGACGTTCGCGCCGAAGGCAGAGTAGATGACCTGCAGGGGGTCGACCGTGACGAGCTCGCGGGAATGGACGCCGCGCCGCACGAGGTCGCGCATCTGTTTGAGCAGAGGCGCGAAGGCTTCGCGGACGATGATGGGGAGCGCGGTGCTTTCGCCCGCCTGGTAGCGAACCATCTCCTGCTGCATGAGGCTCTGGAAGTGGCTTTGGCTGAGGATGCGGTCGAAGTGGTTGAGTGCGAGGCGGAGGAGCTGCTCGCCGGGAGTGGATTTCTGTTCGAGGATGATGGCGGTGGAGCGGACGACGGTGGCCATCACGTCTTCGATGGTTGCGATGTAGAGCGCGTCTTTGTCTTTGAAGTAGTAGTAGAGGAGCGCCTTGTTGACGTGGGCGGCGCGGGCGATGGCGTCGGTGCGGGCGCCGGCGAGGCCGTGGGTGCTGAACTCCTTGATGGCGGCGTCGAGGATGCGGCGGCGGGACTGGTCGGAGCGGTCCTGGTGGTGCGGTTTGTTTTTGGGTTCGCGCATTTTGATTAACCGGTTAGTTAAACTATATACCTGATGCGAATTTGGGTTGGGTGGATTCAGGATGTGTGATTTTTGAGTTTGACTGCGGATGGCGGCGCCGGAGAAGCAAAAGCAGGTCCTCCCGCCTTCGGCGGAAGGATGACAACTAAAAAGGAAGCACTGCCTTGCGAGAAATTACTTGCGAAAGGCTTAGTGGGTTGGATCGGGGGGCATGATTGCGCCGGCCTGCACCCAGCGAGCGACGATGGCGATGTCGTTGTCGGAGAGCTTGGGGGATTTGGGCGGCATGGGCATGGGGTCTTTGGCCGGGCCTTCGTGGCGAATGAGGCGCACGATCAGGCTGTTGGCGGGGTCGCCGGGGATGAGGACGGAGCCGTCGTGGCCGCCTTTGAGCATTCCTGCGCGCGTCTGGATGTTGAGGCCGCCGCGATGGTTGAAGCCTCCGTGGCAGCGGTAGCAGTTTGCTTTGAAGATGGGTTGCACCTGCGTGGTGTAGAACTCGGGGGTTGCGGCTGGATCCTGAGCGGCTTTAACTGTTCCTGCGCGAAGACCCCAACCGGCGAGCGCAAGTGCCGCCACACAGCAAACCGCAAACGTACGATGCAATCCAACCTCCGGGTAACACGCGTGTTTATGAATGAGTATACGGAACCCGGCTGATTACTTTCATGAACGCCGCGGGGCTTTATAATAGGAATTGCTCTGGCGTTCCGCGCCTTGAAATTACGATGCGTCTGAACGCTTCCATTCCGGCCCTGCTGGCGCTTGCCGCTTTGCTTCTACTTCCCGCCACGCTTCTTGCCAAGACGACGCATCGCCGTGCCCGCAAGACTGCGGTCACCACCAGTGCACACAAGCGAACCAAGACTGCAGAGAAGGTGCGCGCTACGAGCGGCCGTCGTGCGCGTCGGGCTGCGGTTGAGCGCGTGAGCACACGGGAAGTTCGCGGCCGTCATCTGCACCGCCCCGGTAAATCTCCTGCGCGGCGTGTTCGTACGGAAGAAGCTTCGACACGGACACCGGAGAAGGCAACGTCGAGCGACTTCATAAAAGCCGCAACGGCGCAGCCTGAGACGGCTGCGCACGCGGAAGAGCATGCAGATGCTCCCCAGCCTGTGCGACGCTCGCGCCGCAGCCGACATGCGAAGGCTGTTCCGGTGTCGACGCCTGATCGTGAGACTCCGCGAACGCATGAGACCGAGACTGCTTATGCGGCTCCGGCTCCAACGCCGGTTGTGCTGTACAACAAGCGCGGCCGGCTGATTATTCCTCCGCCGCTGCGTGGCTCGCACGAGATTCTTGTGCACCAGAATGAGGTGGCAGACCAGGATGGACTGACGCGCATTCAGAATGATGAAGACCTGATGGAGATGCGCGATAAAGGCCTGTTGGTGGCAGTGCCGACGAGCGCTGCTCTTGAAGTCGATTCGCGCCTGCCGGACAACCGGCGCTATTGCCGTCCGTGGGTGGCGCGGTTTCTGGTGAACCTGGCGCGGGCGCACTATGCGCGGTTCCATACGCCACTGCAGGTGAACTCAGCGGTGCGGACGGTGGACTTTCAGGAGCACCTGATTCACATCAACGGCAATGCCGCTCCCGCGGAAGGCGATACGGCTTCGCCGCACCTGACAGGGCAGGCGGTCGATCTGGCGAAGCATGGGCTTTCGCGCACGGAGATTGCGTGGATGCGCGGCTACCTGTTGCCGCTGGCGCAGGAGGGCAAGATTGATGTGGAGGAAGAGTTCAAGCAGTCGTGCTTCCACATCAGCGTGTATAAGACCTATGTGCCGTCGGACAGCACTCCGCGGCGCAGCATTGCGGCGACGAGTGGCAGCGAGGCTGCTCTGGCCACAGCTCTGCACTAAACTTCTTTCCATCTTGTGGATGCCTCTGTTCATGTCGCGATAAACTGCGGCGTGAAGGAGCATCTGCATCAGGTTCTGCCGCGAGAGAAATGGATGGATATTCGGATTGCATCGACGCGGCAGGAGATGGGCAGGCAGGCTGCTGCCGATATCGCTGCGGAGTTGCGCGAGCGTTTAGTGCGGCAGAGCGATGTGCGCGTGATCTTCGCGGCGGCGCCGAGCCAGCAGGAGATGCTGGATGCGCTGATTCGTGAGCCGGGTATCGACTGGGCGCGTATTACGGCTTTTCACATGGATGAGTACATTGGGTTGCCTGCTGGTGCTGCGCAGCGCTTCGGCTTGTGGCTTCGCGCGGCCATCTTCGATCGGGTGGCTTTCAAGCGGGTGCATCTTATCGAGGCGTCTGGTGATGCGGAGGCTGCTTGCCGTGGCTATGCAAAGCTGTTGGCCGAGGCGCCGATTGATATGGTGCTACTTGGCGTGGGCGTGAATGGACACCTTGCATTCAACGATCCTCCGGCTGATCTCGAAGACGCTGAGGAGGTGAAGGTGGTTGGGCTTGATGAGGCGTGTCGTCAGCAGCAGGTGGATGATGGGTGTTTCGCTTCGCTCGATGATGTTCCGCAGCGTGCGATCACGCTGACGGTGCCGACGCTGCTGGGTGCGAACAGGCTTTTCTGCTGTGTGCCGGGAGCGCGGAAACAGGTGGCGGTTCGGCGGATGGTGCATGAGGAGATCAGTGGGGCTTGTCCGGCGACTGCGCTGAGGAGGCATCCGCGTTGTGCGGTTTATCTGGATCGGGATTCGAGTGCGATGCTGTGATGACCAGCCGCAGCATGATAGAAACCCCACCCGTGTCGCGATGAAGCCGCGCCACGAATGGGGCACCCATGCCCTGCCCTTCTAGAACACTTTTCCTAAGACACTTTTTCGCGTGCGCCGCTGTGCCAGCTTTTGTATGCCGCGTCGAGGGCGCGCATGTTGAGGACGCCGTCTTCGCCGGAGGCGCGGTAGGTCTCCTGGGCGCGGAAGGCGCGGCTGAAGCTGTCGAGCATACGGACGTAGCCGTCGTCGTTGTTGAGGGTTTTGGTTTCGATGACTTCGCCTGCGCGGCGCAGCACGACGTCGACGGGACGGTCTACGGTGAGGCCGCTTTCGGCGGTGAGCGCGCCTTCGCTGCCGACGACTTCGACCAAGGTGCGGTAGGGTGCGCGGGCGCTGGCAGTGACGTTGGCGAGGATGTTGTTGGTCATCTCCATCTGGAGCGTGGCTGTGGCTTCGACGAGATCGGTGGGCTGGTCTTTGTACGCGAGCGTGGTGATGGAGGTGACTTCTTCGCCGAGCACGTAGCGGAGGGCGTCGATGCAGTGGACACCGACGTCGGCGATGGGGCCGCCGCAGGCGAGTGTGGGGTCGGCGATCCAGCGGCGCGGGGCTTGTTGCGCGGGATAGCAGTACTGCGCGTGCGCAAGCTGCGGGTGGCCGATGCGGCCGGCGGCGATCTGCTCGCGCATCCAGTCGAGGGTGTGGTTGTAGCGGAAGTTTTGTCCCGAGCCGTAGAGGATGCCTGCCTTCTTCGCGGCTGCGGCCATGGCTGCGGCTTCGGCTGCGTTCATGGCGAGGGGCTTTTCGCAGAGGACGGCTTTGCCGTGCGCGGCGGCGAGCAGGAGGTCGTCTTTGTGCATCGCATCGGGCGAGGTGATGAAGACGACGTCGACGTCGGGGGAGGCGCAGAGTTCTTCGCGCGTCGAGAAGTTGTGCGGGATGTTGTGCTCGGCGGCGTTTTTCGCGGCTGCGGCCTGGTCGCGACGCCAGAGGCCGGTGAGCGTGGAGTGCTCTGCGCGGCGGAAGGCTGGAAGCAGACGGCGGATGGCGTGATGGCCGAAGCCGAGGATTGCAAAGCGCACTTGGGAGTGGGACATGGAGACCTCTTTTGGGTGTGGCTAAAACAGAAATACGTCAGGTTTTCGCGTTACGCGGGGTTGCGGACTGAAAGAGGTAGACGGCGAAGATCGTCATCATCGGTTCGAGAGGATGGCGGAAGCGGGCTCCGGCGGTGACGAGATAGTACGAGACGGGGAGCAGTAAAAAGGCCCACGCCATCATGCCTGCGGCGGGGACTTTGCGCCAGAGTGCGAGGCCGAGACCCATCAGGCCGGCAAGGGTGATGAAGCCGAAGTTTATGCGGCGCGGAATCTCCACGGACCACGGAGAGACGGATGGCACTCCGAACCAGAAGAAGTAGATGCGCTTGATGCAGTTTTTGATGAAGTGAGCGGGGTGCGCGTGGATGTAGGCTTTTGCGAGGTCGCCGCGCATGCGCACGTAACGGACTTCGCCGAGCTTCGCGTAGAGATGGAACTGGTTTGGGGCTTCGTTAGGGTGGTCGTAGGTGATGAGGAAGCCGGTCGAGCCGGGGCCGTTGCCCATGTAGAGCTCTGCGCCGAGATTGCCGCGCAGAGGAATGAAGGTGTGGAAGGCGTGGAAGTTTCTTGCCTCCCATGGCGCGAGGCAGGCGAGGAAGACCAGTCCGCTGATAACTGCGTCGCGGAGCCCGTGTGGCCTTGGGCCGAGCATTGTCCAGAGGCCGCAGACGGGGAGGAACAGGAGGAGGGTCGAGTTCGACAGAGCGATTGCGGCCCAGAAGATGCTAAAGATGACCCAGCGAAGGGTCTGGCGCGAGGATGAGGTATCGTCGCGGAAGCAGTGGTTGCGGTCGACGTTGCGCATGCGGAGCGCAAGCACGATGATCCAGGTGAAGAGAGCGGCGGTGAGGGTCATCTCCCAGATCCAGCGGACGGCGTACTGCATTGCCGCGGGATAGAGCGTCCAGAGCCAGGCCGACCATATTGCGGTGCGCCAGGAGAAGCAGCGCATGGCAATCTCCCAGACGGCAAGGACGGTTGCGGCGGAGAGCGCGGAGTTGATGACCAAGAGCACCCATGCAGAAAGCGGCGAGTAGACGCCGAAGAGCTTGAAAGCTCCTGCTACCAGCAGCGGGTAGAGCGGAGGCAGCCAGGCCGTGGCGCCGGTGTGGCCGATGAATGAGTTGCCGAAAGGGTCGGAGTAGCCGTGGCCGGTGGCGAGGGCGCGCGCGATGCGGCCTGCTTCCCAGCCGAACTGGAAGTGCTCGTCGGTGGGGCGGAAGCGGAAGGTGTGGGCCAGCGTGATGTAGAGGACGCGGACGAGGAACGCGATCCAGAAGATGCGCCACGGGAGTTGGGCGTCGCCTTCGGCGCCACGCATCCAGCCACATATCCTTCGGACAAGACGGTTGACCATGCAACCACGATTTTAGCGTGTTGTCAGGCCGCGTCCGGTTTGCGAACTGTATCGGGCGCTGCGTGGCTATTGAGGCCCTTGAGCCACTCGGCCAGATCCAGTCCGCCGGCAGTGAGATCGCCGGATGCGATCATGTCGAGCACGACGTCCTGCAGCTCGGGTGATAGCTCGGCGAAGGAAAAACCTGTTCGGGTACGCGCCAGCTCATCGAGCGCATCGAGGCCGAGCGGATATGTCTCGGCGTTCGCAGGGGCCGAAGAGTTTCCCTCTCGGGCGAGGCTGGCATCGAGCCCTGTGGCGACGTGGCTTGGCGCGGCGATGGCCTCGTGCAGACGGGAGATCATCCGCTTGACCACGGCGTAGAGCGTGGTGAACTGCGCGACGCTCATGGAATGTGGAACGTATTGGGCGTCCGCGTCGGCGGTGCGCCCGGAAAGGCTGTCCTGCATCGGCGTGATCCGGTCTGGCTGGCTCAGCTTCAGATACTCCGCACTGATTGCCATGTTGCAGCCCCCTTCGGGTCCGGCAGCTTCACTTGCTTGTAGCCGTCTGGCCTGTTGTTTCTACTTATATAAACGCACCTGCCGGAGGAAATCTCGGAACCGACCCTACTTGAGTCTTCCCCGAAAGTTGTATTCCCTTCTGCCGCGCGATGACGGTGAAAAAACTCTGCGTGCAGCTTTGTTGAGTGGGTCTGATAAAACTTGTTTATGCCTCACATTAAGGTCCAGAAACTGCACCCCGCAGCTCAACTTCCCCGCTATGCCCACAACGGTCCGTATGGCGACCTGGCCGCTGACCTCTACGCATCGGAGGGCGCTACGCTGACTCCGGGAGCTACGCTCGCTGTGCCGACCGGGCTGGCGATGGAGTTCCCCTCGACGCATGGTGCGTTGGTCGAAGACCGCTCGGGCCTGGCGATGCGCGGAGTGACGACGCTGGCGGGAGTGATCGATCCGGGCTATCGCGGCGAGATTCGCATTGTGATCACCAACCTGGGCCACGCCGCGGCGGAGATCAAGGCAGGCGACCGGATTGCGCAGCTTCGCATTGTTCAGCGAATCGAAGCGCAGTTTGAAGAGGTCGCAACGCTGGCCGAAACTCCGCGCGGCGCGGGTGGGTTTGGCAGCACCGGTTTCTGAAACGAGCGCGCAACGGGCGTATGCTCATCTCCTGTCTGTTTTGGAGGCGATGAGATGAGCACACAGTCCTCACAATGGCCAGCCTTGCCGTGGAATGAATGGGCCGCGACCGCCGATACGCTGCATATGTGGACGCAGATTGTCGGCAAGACCCGACTGGCGCTCACGCCGCTTCAGAACCACTGGTGGAATGTGCCGTTGTACGTCACCGCGCATGGGCTGGGGACCTCCGCCATGCCTTGCGGGGGAGATGTTCTCGATATTGAATTTGACTTCCTGACACACCATCTGCATCTTCGTCATGGCTCTGGCCCTGAGGCGTCGCTGCCGCTTCGCGCGCAGAGTGTTGCCAGCTTTTACAAAAAGTATCTGGTCTGTCTCGACTCGCTCGGCGTCGATGTCAGGATCAATCCGATGCCGGTCGAGGTGCCGAACCCTATCCGGTTCGATCTCGACACGGTGCATGATGCTTACGACCCTGTCTATGCTCAGCGGTTCTGGCGGGTGCTTGTTGATGCCGAAAGGATCTTCAAGCGTTTCGGCACGGGCTTTCTCGGAAAGATCAGCCCGGTGCACTTCTTCTGGGGCAGCTTCGATCTCGCGGTGACACGCTTTTCCGGGCGTCCGGCGCCGCCGCGAGAGGGCGCGGACGGGATTCAGCGTGAGGCGTACTCGCATGAGGTCATCAGCGCGGGCTTCTGGCCCGGGAACGGCGGCTATGGGGCGGCGGCGTTCTACGCCTATGCAGCTCCTGTTCCCGAGGGGCTTGGCCAAGTGGCTATCCGTCCGAGGGCTGCGGGATGGGACGCTACGCTGGGCGAGTTCATCTTCAAATACGATGCCTTGCTCGCTGAAACTTCGCCGGATGTGGCGCTGATGGAGTTCCTTACAAGCACTTACGAGGCTGCGGCAGACCTGGCAAAGTGGGACCGCTCCACGCTTGAGCGGCAGTAGCGTCGGCAGGTCGCCATGCTGCCGTGGCCATGCGACAATTAAGGGAGCGAGCCATGCCCAATACGCAAGTTCAGCCCCCTACACAGACGTCCCAGACGCAGATTCCTGCCCCCACGGCCATTACTCCGGCGCTGCTGAAGCAACACAGCATTACGCCGGACGAGTATGCCCGGATTGAGGCCTCGCTGGGCCGTACGCCGTCGTTGACCGAGCTGGGGATCTTCTCGGTGATGTGGTCGGAGCATTGCTCCTATAAGTCGTCGCGCGTGCACCTGAAGCGGCTGCCGACGAAGTCTGAGCGCGTGGTGCAGGGGCCGGGCGAGAATGCGGGCATCATCGACGTGGGCGATGGATGGGCCTGCGCGTTCAAGATCGAGTCGCACAACCACCCCAGCTACATTGAGCCGCATCAGGGCGCGGCGACTGGGGTTGGCGGCATTTTGCGCGATATCTTCACGATGAATGCAAGGCCGCTGGCGGTGATGGATTCGCTGCGGTTTGGCCCGCTCGATGAGGCGGAACCGGACGAGGCGCTGCGGAGCAAGAACCACCAGATTGCTACCGGCGTCGTGCATGGCGTTGCGAGCTACGGCAACTGCTTCGGCGTGCCGAATCTGGGCGGCGAGACACGGTTTGAAGCGTGCTACAGCGGCAATCCACTGCTGAATGCGTTTGCGCTGGGCCTCGTCAAGATTGACGAGATCTTCTATGCGAAGGCCGTTGGTGTGGGCAATCCGGTGATCTATGTGGGCGCGAAGACGGGCCGTGATGGGATTCACGGAGCGACGATGGCCAGCGAAGAATTCACCGAAGGCAGTGAGCAGAAGCGGCCTAACGTGCAGATGGGCGATCCGTTTATGGAGAAGCTGCTGCTGGAGGCTTGCCTGGAGGCGATGGCTACCGGCGCGGTGCTCGGCATTCAGGATATGGGCGCGGCGGGGCTGACGTGCTCGACCTGCGAGATGGGCGCGCGCGGCGAGCTTGGCCTGACCGTCGAGCTCGACCGTGTGCCGCAGCGTGAGACCGGCATGTCGAGCTACGAGATCATGCTTTCGGAGTCGCAGGAGCGGATGCTGCTGGTCGCGGACAAGACGCGCGCGCAGGAGGTGCTCGATGTCTTCACCAAGTGGGGACTGGATGCTTCGATTGTCGGCGAAGTGACTGCGGAGCCGAACATGCGGATTACGCAGCATGGCGAACTGGTGGCTGATATTCCGAATAAGTTTTTGACGGATGATGCTCCGGTGTATCGGCGCCCGGTGGGTGAGTGGAAGGCTCCGGTGCCGATTGATCCTCCGGCGCATGTGCTTGAAGAGTTGAAGAAGCCGCGCGACTATACCGCCGACCTGAAGAAGCTGCTGGCGAGCGCGAACATCTGCGACAAGCGCTGGGTGTATGAGCAGTACGACTCGATGGTGCAGACGAACACGGTGCAGGGACCTGGCGGCGAAGCCGGGGTGATGCGCATCAAGGGCACGCCGCGCGGGTTGGCGATGGCGCTGGCGGGCAATGGGCGCTGGTGCTATCTGGATCCGAAGCTGGGTGCGATGCACGCGGTGGCTGAGGCCGCGCGCAAGGTTGCGTGTACGGGCGCGACTCCGGTTGCGGCCACGAACTGCCTGAACTTCGGCAATCCGGAGAAGCCGGAGATTATGGCGCAGCTTTCGGCGGCCATCGACGGTATTGCTGAGGCTTGTACGGCGCTGGGAACGCCGGTGACGGGCGGCAACGTCTCGCTCTACAACGAGACGAAGGGCGAAGGGATTTATCCGACGCCGGTGCTGGGGATTGTTGGGATTATTGATGATGTAACGAAGAGTGTGCCGAGCGGGTTTCAGAAGGGCGGCGAGCGGGTGATTCTGCTGTCGGCCAAAGCGTCTGGTGATAACGGCGCGCGGCTTCGGCAATTCGGTTCTTCTGACTACGCGAACAGCGTTCTGGGAGCTTTCTGGGGCGCGCCACCGAAATTGGACTTAGGAGAAGAGGCGGAGTTGAACAAGTGCCTCACGGCTTTGGCTCATGAGCGTTTGATTACCTCCGCTGGCGATGTTTCTGATGGAGGCATTGCAGTGGCGCTTGCCAAGGCTTGCATTGCGAAGGGCGTGGGCGCGGCGGTTAGCCTCGATCACCTGAGTGGTGATGCGTACGCAGCGGAGCTTTTTGCTGAGGAAGCCAGCATGGTGGTTGCGACATGCACTGATGAGGCGTTTCTGAAGCTCGTTGAGGTTTGCGGTCGGTTTGGTAGCCTGACGGTCCGCGATGTCGGCACGACCGGGGGAAAGATGCTGGATGTCTTTACACCGAAGGGGTCGGCAATTGCTGATTCGGTCACGGGGCTCAGGTCCGCGTGGATGGGTGCTCTTGAGTCGCAGCTTGCGGGTGAGGTGATGACGGCATGAAGAATCAACTCACCGCTCTTGAGAAGGACGTGATGATCGACGATATGCAAGACGACGCGACTCCTTTTGACAAGCTGCGCGAAGAGTGCGGTGTGATGGCTGTTTATAACCATCCTGATGCGGCGCGGCTTACTTACTGGGGCCTGTATTCGCTGCAGCATCGCGGGCAGGAGTCGGCCGGTATCGCTTCGGCTGATGGCCAGCAGGTGAACGACATCAAGGGTATGGGGCTGGTCTCGGAGATCTTCACCGACGACGTGCTGGCGCGGCTGCCCGGCCACATGGCCATCGGGCATACGCGCTACTCTACGACGGGTGACTCGGCGCTGCTGAATGCGCAGCCCATCTCGGTCGAGAGCACGCGAGGGTTGATTGCGATTGCGCACAACGGCAACCTGGTGAACCTGGGCAACTCGCGTGAGCGGCTGGAGCGCGATGGGGCGGTCTTTCAGACGACTTCGGATACGGAGATCATCGTTCAGCTTATTGCGCACTCGAAGTGCTCCACGCTGGTGGACTGTATTGCCGACTCGCTCGCGCAGGTGGACGGAGCGTTTTCCATTGTGATGATGACGCGCAACCGAGTCTTTGCGGCGCGCGATCCGCATGGCTTCCGGCCGCTTTCGATGGGGCGCATTCCTGGCGTAGATGGCGCGCCGGATACGTTTGTGTTTGCATCTGAGACCTGCGCCTTCGACTTGCTTCATGCGAAGTACGAGCGCGATGTGGAGCCGGGCGAGCTGGTGATGGTCTCGGAAGATGGCGTGACCAGCAGGCGTTTTGCGCGTGAGACTGTTCCGACTGCTTCGTGCGTCTTCGAGCACGTCTACTTCTCACGGCCCGACTCGCGGGTCTTCGGCCGCTGGGTGCAGAAGTCGCGTGAGGAGATGGGCCGTCAGCTTGCGCGTGAGTCCGGTGTTCCTGCCGATCTGGTTGTGCCTGTGCCTGACTCAGGCGTGACGGCTGCGCTTGGCTATGCGGCAGAGTCGGGGATTCCGTTCAATTTCGGACTGATCCGGAATCACTATGTGGGGCGCACGTTTATTCAGCCGGAGCAGCGCGTGAGGGACTTCGGCGTGCGGATGAAGCTGAACCCGGTGCGCAGCTTGCTCGATGGCAAACGCGTCATCCTGATCGATGACTCGATCATTCGCGGGACTACGTCGCGCAAGATTGTCCGCATGGTGCGGGCGGCGGGAGCGAAGGAGGTGCATATGCGCATCTCATGTCCGCCGACGATATCGCCATGCTTCTATGGCGTGGACACGCCGAGCAAGAAGGACCTGATCGCGGCGAACCATTCGATTGAAGATATCTGCAAGTTCATCGAGGCGGATTCGCTGGCATACCTGTCGCTGCCTGGGCTGACGCACTCGTGCACGACGGGCGAGCCGGTGGATGGGCTGTCGCCTGCTTCGTTCTGCACGGCGTGCTATACGGGGGAGTATCCGACGCAGTGGGTGGATGTGTCGGAGATTCTGCCGGCTGGGGCTGCGCTGTAGGACGGCTCTTATCGCTGGCCCGGTGAAGAAAAGCAGGTCCTCCCGCTACGCGGAAGGATGACAATGACTATTTGAAACGACTATCTGCTAGGACAGCGAAAAGGACGGGCTAAGCGCCCGTCCTTTTTTGCTGCGTTGATTCGATTGGTTAGAAACTGGTGCTGACGGTGAGGCGGAACGTCTTACGCGGCTCGCGGAGCACGTAGTCTGCACCGTAAAACTGTACTGCTTGCTGATAACTGTATAAGCCTGCGCCTGTAGTCGGGAAGTAGCTCTGAAAGGTGTTGCCCGCACCGGTGTTGGGCACGGCCAGCTCCTGCGGAACAGTCTTGTAGAGGCGCAGCGGGTTGAACGCGTAGTAGAGCCGGAAGGGCGCGTTGACGATGGGAAGTGTGACCTCAAGCTGCGCGCCGTTGGACATGCGTGGCACATAGTTTGTGCCCGGAACCACCTTCAACTGGTAGGGGAAGGCGACCGACTGTGTGCCATAGCAGGCGCCGTTGATATACGACGGGCAGCCGTAAGCGGCACCGCTGAGGATGTTGTTTCCGGCGACGCTTTGACGCAACTGACCCGGTAACGCATCGAAGGTCATGTTGAAGTCGGTAAAGAACGAGAAGACGACCCGGTCCATGATTGGGATGCGGTACTCAAGGTTGGACGTGATGCTGGTGTCGCCGCCAATCTGCACCATGCGATAAATGGGCAGAGGAATCTGGACGTTGCCGAGGGCTGGGTTGGTGGGGTCGCGCGGCACGGTGGTGCCGTCGGGGTTCGTCAGGTTGAACAGTGTGCGGACTGGAATAAAGGCGTACGGTCCGGCAGAGCGGATATCGAAGCCGCGGACGTCGCTGTCGCCGCCGCTGTAGATGCGGTTGGTGGGCGGGGCGACTTCACCTCCGAAGCCCTCAACGTGGGCGAGCTGTGCGCGGAAGGCGAGGACATTGTGGCCCTCGCGGTTAATGCGTATGCCCTTCATGGGGAAGAACTGGCGATAGCTCATCGCCGGCTCGAAGTACTTGACGTTGCCACCGACACCAGCGACCTGGAAGTCGATGTTGAAGTCCCTGCCATTATGCGGGCCGACGGCGCGGTCGAGGCTGGAGAAGCTGAAGCTGGGCGTAAGCACCGAAGTGATGATGCCGGACAACTGGTCCGGCCCCTGGACGCCGGAGCGGAAGGCGAGCGACTGGAAGACGTTGCGCGTATTGTCGTTGAACGTCGTAACCGAGGCACGAGAGAGCGAGTATGCCAAGCCGACACGGGTGACGCCGGTGCGAGAGAAGAGGTGCCGCAGCGGCTCGCTGACCGTGACCGTCATGCCTGTAGTGGACTGATTGTAGTTGGTCAACAGCGACTGCTCGGCCGTGCTCAGGTTTGCAGACGTGTTGTTCGAGATGGAGTAGCTCTTGGCCGGGTTGTAGTCGAACTTGCTGGTGAAGAGCTGCACGCCGAGCGAGATCGGCTTGTTGCGCAGGTAAGGCTCCGTAAAGCCGAAGCTGAGGTTGCGCTGGAGGTCGCCGACGTTTGCCTGCACGGAGAGGGTTTCACCGAGGCCAAGGAAGTTGTTCGTCTCGTAGTTGAGGCCGATGAAGGTGCCGGAGAGACCGCTGATGCCGCCGTTCAGGCCGATGGAGTTCTTGCCCTTCTCCTTGAGCTTGAGGAGCAGGTCGACGGTGCCGTCGTCCTGGTTCAGGCGGGTCTCGGAGTCCTGGTCGACCTTGAGGGTGTCGAAGTAGTTCAACTGGTTCAGCCGCATGATGGAGAGTTCCCAGAGATGGCTGTTGTAGAGCTGGCCTTCTTCGAGGAGAAGCTCGCGGCGGATGACCTTGTCGCGGGTGATGGTGTTGCCGGTGAACTCGATGCGGGAGACGTAGAAGGGCTTGCCTTCGTCGATGTCGATCTCGAGGTTGATGACCTTGTGGACGTCGTCGATGGTCGGAATCGGCGTGCCGGTGAAGTTGATGTAGCCGAGCTCGCCGTAGGCCTTGCGGAGCTGTTCGAGGCCTTTGCCAAACTTCCCGGCATCGAACCAGTCGCCGTCCTTCATGGCGAACTGCGCGCGGAGCACCTTGGTGTTAGTGACGGCCTTGTTGCCCTTGAAGGTGATGGTGCCCAGCCGGTAACGAGCGCCCTCTTCAACGGGCATCAGGATGTCGATGCGCTTGCCTTTGGAGGGACGAAGAGTGAAGGGGTTCAGGCCGCCGGCGTCGCGCACGTGCGTGATGGGCGTGCTGGTGAGCGCCTTGAAGTAGCCGCGGTCGCGATAGGCCTGGCGGACGCGCTCGGTGTCTTCGTCGAGCTTGCTCTCGTCAAAGGTGCGGGCGAAGAGGTTCTCAAGGATGATCGAATGGGGGATGCCAATCGGCCTCGAGTTGACCATGGCGCGACGCAGAACGCGGCTCGAGACCTGCTGGTTGCCCTGGAACTCGATCTTGCCCACTTTGACCGTGGGGCCTTCTTTTATGTTGAAGGTGATGTTGACGTAGGCGGGCGGGATCGTCTTGACCTGCGTGACGATGGTGGCGAACTGATGGCCGTGCTCGGCGAGTAGATCGCGCAGGACGACTTCAGCGCGCTTGACGACGGTGGGGTCGTACTGGCTCTCGACCGAGATATCGACCTTTGCCTTTTTGAAGCGATCGAGCACGTCAGACTGCGTGACGGAGCTGAGGCCCTTGTAGTCGATCTCGCGAATGGTGGGTTTTTCGCGGACATAGATGACGAGCTGGACGCACTTGGGGGTGTCCACCTTCTCGATGCGTACGTCGTCGAAGTAGCTGGTGTTCCAGAGGGAGTTGAAGTCGCGCTCGACGACGGCGGGATCGTAGGTGTCGCCCTCGTGGCTGAACAGGCGAGCCAGCACGGACTCCTTGGGGATGCGGCGGTTGCCGATGACCTCCGGGGTGCAGAGAGTCTGGGGTGTCAGAGACGATGCCGAAGGGGTCGAAATGCCCGGCAGCGTCTGGGCAGGCAACACGGCGGCAGATAGAGCCGCCAACGCAACAAACGCGACAGCGCAGACGATACGGGAGCGGCTGGAGCGCGTGCACACAGGCTTGGTCTTGCATTTCAGGGAGCTTCCGCTCTCTCGATTCACGGTAAAGATACGCACACCCTCACTGCTCGAAAAATGACGCTCCGCCAGCAAACTTAGCGAAGTCTTGATTATATGGGAGCGAGGGCGTCGATAGCGAGTTCACCGGGAAGATTCCGCCGCGCCAAGCCGCACTGCCACAACAAATTCCAGCTTTAATAATCTCTTGGACGGGTAGCGGGACGCAAAGGTGTTCGAGACCACCGTGCGTGGGCATTGTGGCCGATACGACGAGACGCGCGGGAGACCCGGCTACTTCCGGTCGTCGCGCTCGAGTACCTGCCGTGCCTCTTCGAGGTTCAGGTAGGCGCCATCGATGGTGAACTCGTACTCACCTGCGTTGTCGGGAACAGCGTGGACGTACTTGACCTCGTGCCCTTTGGCGCGAAGCTGCTTCACGAGAAGGTCGATGTCTGGCTTGGCCATGGGCTTTAAGAATTCAGGCCGGGTGGATGGGTTGCCATGCCTCACCGGAAAATTCTGCCGTTCTCGTGACTGGTTACGGGTAGATGCGGTTGAGCGTTCTGGCGAAGGGGATGGTTTCGCGGACGTGGTCGAGGTTGCAGAGCCAGCCGACGACCCGTTCGATGCCCATGCCGAAGCCTGCGTGCGGGACGCTGCCGTATTTGCGCAGGTCGAGGTACCAGGCGAAGGCTTCGAGTGGGAGGTTGTGTTCTTCGATGCGCGACTTGAGGAGGTCGTAGCTGTCGATGCGCTGCGAGCCGCCGATGATCTCACCGTAGCCTTCGGGAGCGAGCACGTCGACGCAGAGCGCTTTGGTGGGGTCCGCAGGGTCGGGCTGCATGTAGAAGGCCTTGAAGGCTGCCGGATAGCGGTGCACCATGACGGGGCGGTCGAATTGATTGGAGATGTAGGTCTCGTCGGGTGAGCCGAAGTCGTCGCCGTACTGGTGCGGATTTTCGAGCTTGCCGGCCTTGTATGCCTCGTCGAGCATCGCATGGGCTTCGTCATACGAGATGCGTGGAAACGGGGCCTTGATGGCTTCGAGCTTCGCGGGGTCGCGTCCGAGGACCTTCAGGTCCGCCTGGTGCAGTTCGAGTACACGCCCGACGATGTGGGTGATGAAGGCTTCGGCCAGGTCCATGAGGCCGTCGAGTTCGAGCCAGGCGACTTCGGGTTCGATCATCCAGAACTCGGTGAGATGGCGGCGGGTCTTTGACTTCTCGGCGCGGAAGGTGGGGCCGAAGCTGTAGACCTTGCCCAGGGCGAGCGCGGTGCTTTCGATGTAGAGCTGGCCGGACTGGGTGAGGTAGGCGGGGTCGCCGAAGTAGTCAAGCTCGAAGAGCGTGCTGGTGCCTTCGCAGGCGGCTGGTGTGAGGATGGGCGGGTCGGTGCGGACGAAGCCGTTGGTGTCGAAGTACTCCTGCGCGGCGCGCATGATGGTGGCGCGGATGCGCAGGATGGCCGACTGGCGTGGGGTGCGCATCCAGAGGTGGCGGTGCTCCATGAGGAAGTCGATGCCGTGCTCTTTGGGCGTGATGGGGAACGGGTCGGCTTCGCTGACGAGCTGGACGATCTCGACATTCTCGACATCGAGCTCGTAGCCGGAGGGCGCGCGCTTGTCGGCGCGGACCTTGCCGGTGACGATGACGCTGGACTCCTGCGTGAGCGACTTGATGCGGTCGAAGACCTCGGGCGTGACGGCGGCCTTCGGCACGATGCCCTGGATGGTGCCGGTACCGTCGCGGAAGATGGGGAAGAGCAGCTTGCCGGACTCGCGCATGTTGTAGAGCCAGCCGCGCAGGGTGATGGTCTGACCTTCGTGCTGGCCGATGGAAGCAATCGTAGCGAGGGGAGGATGTGTGGTCGTCATGGGACTGCCACAGTGTACCCGCTTTGCAGCGCACGGGGCAGCGAGAGGAAGCCCAGCGTTCTCCATCGCAAGCAGAACGCGGTTCGGGCTGCGGGCGCGCTGTCAGGGCGGGCTATTTGATGCCGACGACCATGGACTCGGGGCCGACGAGGTGCTCGACGCGGGTCTCGCGGAAGCTGGCTTCTTTCATCCAGCCCATACAGTCGGCGCCGGTGTAGTCGAAGCCGCCACGGGTTTCGATGAGCATGTTGAGGCTCATGAGGAGGCCGAAGGCGTTCTTGCGGCGGTCGTCGTCGATGATGGACTCGTAGACCACCAGGGAGCCGCCGGTGGGGAGTGCATCGTACGCTTTGCAAATGAGCATCTTCTTGGTGTCGAGGTCCCAGTCGTGGAGGATGTGGCCCATCGTGACCACCTCTGCCCTGGGGATAGGGCCGTCGAAGAAGCTTCCGGGTTGAAAGCGCACGCGGCCGTCGAGACCGTTCTCGGCGATATAGTCCTCAAAGATAGGCGCAACTCCGGGCAGGTCGAAGCCAATGCCGGTGATGTGCGGGTTGGTTAGAGCAATCTGCGCGATGAGGTCGCCCTGCGCGGTGCCGACGTCGACGGCGGACTTGTAGTTCGCAAAAGGAAACTTGCACGCGATGGCCATGTTGGCGCCGTGGCTGAGACCAGTCATTGCCTTGAGGAAGTCGCGCAGGCGGGCGGGGTCGGCGTAGAGCGCGGCAAAGAGGTCCTCGCCGCCGCGGCTGGCCTCGTTCTGCGGTTCGCCGCTGCGCAGTGCGGTAGTCAGATTTCCCCAGAAGGGATAGAGGCGCTGATTTGCCATCTCGAGCATGCCTCCGAGATAAGACGGCTTGCGCTTGTCAAGGAAGAGGTCGGTCGATGGAGTGTTGCTGTAGACGCCGTCTTTGCGCTCAAGGAATTCGAGAGCGACCAGAGTGTCGAGGAAGTCTCGCGCGGAGCGTGGATGCAGGCCGAGACGTGCGCTGAGTTCGACCAGTGTTGCGGGGCGATTGGCAAGCTCGGTAAAGAGTTCCAGTTCGACTGCGCTCAGTAGTGTCTTCGAGGCCCAGAAGCCGAGGCCTACCTGCAGAATATGATCGGGATGCGGCTCGTTCATCGCGACTACCCTCCTGGTCAGATAGGGCAGGCCGAGTTGAAGGGGAAGGCGTTCACCACTATACACCGAAGCATGTTCGAGCAATCAGGAGGGTTGGGACTACTCGCTGGCGCGCTTCATCAGGTCGGTGGACTGAATGGTCCTGGCGGCGATGGAGTCTGGCGTCTCTTCGAGATCGTAGGAGATCTCGAAGATGCCGGGTGTGGCTGCGGGAAGCGCGGCGATGTGTTTCGTCAGGTTCTTCCAGTCGATGGTGCCGGAGCCGGGCCAGAGATGGTCGTCGCGCTGGCCTTGATTGTCGTGCAGGTGAAGCTGGGCGATGCGTGGGCCGAGATGCTCAAAGGCGTCGTCGATGCCTTTGTTCTCCGGCGCAGCAAGGTGCGCGTGGCCTACGTCGAGGCAGATGCCGACGCGGTCGAAGTGGCCGACTTTGAGGATTTCGAGCAGGTGCGCAGGCGTAGTGACGTCGTTCTGGAGATTTTCAAGCAGGATGCGGATGCCGAGTGGGTGCGCGAATGCTTTCAGGTGCTCGATGGCGGTGAGCGAATTTTCGAGGGCGCGTGTGTCCCACGGTTCGTCTTTGAGGCCGAGGTGAAGGACTGCGGCGGTGATGGGGATGTGCTCGGCGGACTCGAGCGCGCGCTTGACCTCGTCCATGGCATCGATGCGGCGCGACTTTTCGGCGTCAATGAGGTTGAGCGATGGAGCTACGTGGCGCGACCAGTGCGCTTCGGTGAAGATGGGCTGGTGCAGCGTGGCGGCTACTTCATTCGAACGGAACCAGGAGGCGATCTCGCGCAGGTTGGAGCGGTCTGTGTAGTCGAAGTGGTGTCGCGCGGCGAAGAGTTCGATGGTCTTCGCGCCGCCTTGATGAAGTGCATCGAGCAGGCCGGGGTGCAGGCGCTGCTCCAGGAAGACGTGGGTCGATAGGCCGGGTTGCATCACCCTTAGGGTATAGCAGCAGGCGCACGGGTGGTGTGTGTCTTGCAAGGTTCGCGTGGGGCGCGGTTAGAATCGGAGGGCTGCTGAAAGGAGCGTTGGATGAGGCGTCTGTTGTGCGCGTGTCTGTGCGGGGTGCTGGGAGTTGCGATGGGACAGGCACAGGCTGCTCCGGCTGCTGCACCGTCTTCTGACCAGGCGGCGCGGCGGGAGGCTATCCAGCAGAGGTTGGCGGACTGGCCTCAACTGGATCATTACCGCGCGGCCAATGCTGCGCTTGCTCCTGTGGCTGCGGGTGAGCAGCGCGTGGTGTTTTATGGCGCTTCGGTGGCGGAGTACTGGGGAAAGAATGGCAGCGTGTTTTTTCCGGGAAAGCCATATATCAACCGAGGAATCGGCGGACAGATTTCGTCGCAACTGCTGCTGCGGTTTCGGCAGGACGTGATTGATCTGCATCCCGCGGCGGTAGTGATTCTGGAAGGGACGAACGATATCTCGAACAGCAAGCTGACGCCGGAGATGACGGAGAATAACTGGGAGTCGATGGTGGACCTTGCCAAAGCGAATGGAATTCGCGTGGTCCTCACGTCGATCACGCCGGTGTCGGACTTTCCCTGGCACCGCGGAATGCATCCGGCGGGAATCATTCGCACGACGAATGCGTGGCTGAAGGCATACTGCGCGAACCACTCGCTGGTCTATGTGGATTTCTACTCCGTGCTCGTCAATTCGGAGGGCGGGATGAAGGCAGACCTTACAGTGGATGGCGTTCATGCGACGCCGAAGGGTTATGCGGTGATGGCTCCGCTGGTGCAGGCGGGGATTGATGAAGCTCTTGGTAAAAAGGAATAATAACCAACATTTGCAATGGGATGGAGTGACCGAATGAAGATCTTTGCCTGTGCAGTTGTTCTTGCTTGTGCGTCGTGCGTGCCTGCCAGCTATGGTCAGGCAGCGGCAGCTTCACCTTCTCCGGCTGCTGAGCCGTCTTCGGCCCAGATGGCGAAGGAGATCGCCGCAATGAAGACGAAGCTGGATGATTGGCCGCAGCTTGGGCGGTATCGCGCAGACAACGCTGCGTTGGGGCCAGTGGCTGCGGGCGAACAACGCGTGGTCTTCTTTGGCGACTCGATCACCGATGCCTGGGGAAGAGTGCCGGACACAGGCGAGTTCTTTCCCGGCAAGCCTTACGTGAACCGCGGCATCAGCGGGCAGACGACTGAGCAGATGGTGGTGCGGTTCCGGCAGGACGTGATTGACCTGCATCCTTCTGCCGTTGTGATTCTGGCGGGAACGAACGACGTGGCCGGAAACACAGGGCCGATGACTCCGGAGATGACGGAGGAGAACTGGAAGTCGATGGCTGATCTGGCGCGCGCCAATGGGATTCGCGTGATCTTTGCTTCGGTGCTGCCGTCGCGGGACTTTCCTTGGCACAAGGGGCTCGATCCGGCACCGAAGATTCGCACGCTGAACAACTGGTTGCAGGGCTACTGCGTGACGCACTCGCTGACGTATCTGGACTACTACTCGTCGATGGCTGCGGACGATGGCGGCATGAAGCCGGGCATTAGCAAGGATGGCGTGCATCCGAATACGGCTGGGTACGCGATTATGGCTCCGCTGGCCGAGGCCGCGATTGCGAAGGCGCTGAAGTAGCGCTCCGTGTTCTGATTACGGGATGACAAAGCGAAGCACGCCGTGGAAATATTGAGGCTTGCCGTCCTGAATCAGTGGCCGGAATTTCCACTCGTGCCATACATTCAACACGGCGCCTTGAGCAGCGATTGGAACCTTTGTAAATCCAATACCTGCAAGCTTGCCCTGCTCGTCTACACTCACTCGGACTTCGATAACTTCGCCAGACTGAAGGCCACTCGATGGCCATTTCGGCTCAACAAGATTGATAGCAAGACTTCTTACCTCGGCATCGCTCAGCTCGGGCAAAGGGTTACCGATCTTTGTTTCGAATGAAAAGCCTAGACCGCCATCCACCTGAACGCGGTTTCCGCTTTTATCAACAGCGGACTTGAACTTCCAGTGACGTACCTGATCGCGCGCAGGATCATCCAGGCCAGCGTTGTCAGAATTCAAAGGCCATGCCTCTCGAACTACTCCATCTCTATCTACCGAGACATACATTGCAAGCCGACCATGGACATTGCCCGACTGCACTGGGGGCCAAGTGATTTCCGGGTTACCTGCACTGAGCTGCTCCATCGCTGCCGAACTCACAGCCACAGATTCAAAGCGATTGTCGTCTGCTCCGAGAGGTGTGAAAAGGTCAGCTACATTTTTTATTTTTGATTCGTCTTCGAGAGTAGTCACAGCGCCAACGAGTCTAGTTCCCGGCTCTGGATCGTTGACGAATTGCATTGGAAACTGCTTTTTGCCGAAGCCACGGTAATCATGGAACTCCATTGCATAACGCGGGCTGCCATAAAATTTCAGCATTCCTTTGCCATCGAAGCAGATATTCGAAAAGGCATCCGTTGCCCTGTCGCCCGTTCCGATCTTTGATTGCGCTCGCGCACAAGCATCGGATTTATTTCCATTGGGCAACGTAATTTGTTCAAGCTGGATGCCGCTTGCTGTCCATCCTGCAGCATCAGGGATAGGTTCGAAAGCCGCAATGACGAATTCACGAAGCCACAGCGGGAAATAATCTCCTTCGTCCTTCTCTGTCTTTTTGCCTTCAGCAACGACGATGGTTTGCTTGAGGCCTTCTTTGTCGGTGACTTCGCGCCGCCACTGGTCAGGTGACATCCACCACTCTTCAATGGTCCCCTGATATGGAGATTGCGGGTTATCAGGTTCGGAGACCACAATCCGCATGTGGAAGGGACGCGCATCTGACCCGGTAAGCAGAGTCTTGTTCAGTGCTTTGGTTACCTCATCCCCCATCGGTATGCTAGTTCGCTTGATCTGAGTGTAGGCAGATGGAGATGCAATAAGCAGGAGAATGCCTGCAAGGGCCAGGTTTTTCATCGTGCAAATATACCTCACAGAGCCGTGCCTAACGGCCTTCAATAGCCTTCGGCTTTGCCGTAGTCGTGGCGGTTGTCGTGGCCGCCTAGCAGCTCGTGGGTTTTGGGGTCGATGGCGATCAGCTCGCTGTCGCCCCAGACTCCGGGGTTGTGCTCGTCGGCGACGGCGTCGCGGTGAACGGCGTAGCCCATCGCGCGGAGTTGTGCGACGACTTTGATGGGAAACTTCTTCTCGACGTCGATGCGGTCGGGCAGGTATTGGTGATGGAAGCGTGGGGCGTCGGCGGCCTGCTGGATGTTCAGGTGGTTGTCGATGGTGCTGATGATGTCGTTGGCGACGGTGGTGATGATGGTCGAGCCGCCGGGTGAGCCGAGGACGTAGCGGAGCTGGCCCTTGCGCGTGATGATGGTCGGGGTCATCGCGGAGAGCGGGCGCTTGAAGGGGGCGATGGCGTTCGCCGGGCCTTGAATGAGGCCGTACATGTTCGGGACGCCTTGCTTGGAGGCGAAGTCGTCCATCTCGTCGTTGAGCAGGAAGCCGAGGCCCGCGACGGTGACGCCGGAGCCGAAGGTGTTGTTGAGGGTGAAGGTGTTGGCGACGGCGTTGCCTTCGGAGTCGACGATGGAGAAGTGCGTCGTCTGCATGGATTCGTGCGCGGGCGGCGGCATCTTCGGCGGGGGCGGCATGAAGCCTGCGGGGCGGACGAGGTCTGCGCTGGGCGTGGGTTTGGTGCGGCTGATGGTCTTGCGCCAGGCGGCGGCGTAGCGCGGGTTGGTCATCTGGGCGACGGGTTGCGGGGTGAAGTCGGGGTCACCGAGATAGTCGGCGCGGTCCATGTAGGCGCGACGGAAGGCTTCGGTGATGATGTGGACCTGGCCGACGCTGCGGTCGGGGCCGAGCTTCCGGAGGTGGTAGCCGGAGAGGATGTTGAGGATCTCGACAAGGACGAGGCCGCCGGAGGACGGTGGCGGGGCGGTGATGACCTGGTAGCCGCGGTAGTTGCCGAGGATCGGCGCGCGGTCCTTGACCTGGTAGGCGGCGAGGTCGGCGGCGGTGATGAGGCCGCCGTTGGCCTTCTCGAAGGTGGCGATCTCCTGTGCCATCGCGCCTTTGTAGAAGGTGTCGGGGTCGGCGGCGATGCGGCGGAGGGTCTCGGCGAGCTCGGGTTGGCGGAAGGTGTCGCCGGGCTGGTAGAAGTTGCCGTCGCGCTGGAAGATGTGGGCGGAGACGGGGAACCTGGTGACGTTCTTGGCGTGGAGGTTGTCGGCTTCCTGCTCGGTGAGGACGAAGCCGTTGGTGGCGAGGGCGATGGCGGGGGCCATGTCCTGGGCGAGGGTGAGCTTGCCGAAGTGGCTCTGGGCGTAGACGAGGCCGGCGACGGTGCCGGGAACTCCGCTGGCCTTGTAGCCGAGGGTGGACATGCCGGGGACGACGTTGCCCTGGGCGTCGAGGTACATGTTGGTGCTGGCGGCGGCGGGAGCCTCTTCGCGGTAGTCGAGGAAGTGGGTGGTGCCGTCGTGCATGCGGATGAGCATGAAGCCGCCGCCGCCGATGTTTCCGGCCTGCGGGTAGACGACGGCGAGGGAGAAGGCCACCGCGACGGCGGCGTCGATGGCGTTGCCGCCTTCCTTGAGGATGGCTACGCCGGAGTCGGTGGCGTTGTGCTGGATGGTGACGACCATCGCGTGGCGGGCGCGGACGGGCTGCTCGGAGTGGGGCTGGGCAAGCGCGGGGACGGCGACGGCGAGGAGCAGGGCGAGGACTCTGCTCCGGGGTGATTCGGTCACTTCGGGTTCTCCTGTGGGCTCAGGTGAACCATGATAGCGGGTTGTCCCCCCCTCCCCCCTACTTTTTGCGCAAAGTCTTCAAAGTATTTGGGTTAAGTCTGGACTTCAAGGTTTTCATTTTCAGTGGCTTTCGCTCCCAATGAGAAAAGCCCCGGCTTGTGCCGGGGCTTTCTTGATTCTGTTTCTATTTTACGGGGTGGGACAAAACTAAACCGCCAACTTGCGGGAGAAAATTTTTGTAGCGGAAGTGGTTTGATCGGTTGGGGTTGGCGGGTTTTGCGGGTGGGATATGTGGGCTTTGGGGGCTTGACAGGAATTGATGGCGCGGAGGATTCGGGTCGTTTCGCCCTACGGGCTTCACTCCGACCCTTCGACTTCGCTCAGGGCAGAGCGAGATGCGCTTCGCGGGGCTTGTTTTGGCACGGAGACCCATGGCTAAAGCACTGGGCTACCAGCCGTGCCCTTCCACCTGAGGACTCTTTGTCCTGTTGCGAATTTAGAATGAAGAGCTATGACGACGACGGTTCGTTCGTATTCGAAGATCAATCTTGGGCTGGCGATTGGGCCGGTGCGCGGGGATGGGTTTCATGGGCTGGCGACGATGTATCAGACGCTGGGGCTGCATGACCTGGTGACGGTGTCGGCTCGAATGCTGGGTGCGGGCGCGGCTTCGCGGATTTCTTTGACGACGAACGATAAGCGCGTGCCGGTGGATGCGCGGAATACCTGCTGGAAGATGGTGGAGCGGGCGCTTGGGCGGCTGGGGTTGGCGGCTGAGGTTGCTATCCATATAGAGAAGCGGCTGCCAGTGCAGGGTGGGATGGGGGCTGGGTCGGCGAATGCAGCGGCGGCTTTGCTTGGGTTGGAACGGGAGCTTGGGTTTGCTTTGCCGGGGGCTGAGCGACTGCGGCTGGCGGGCGAGGTGGGGTCGGATGTGCCTCTGTTTTTGCTGGGTGGAGCGGTGCTGGGGCTGGGGCGTGGGGAGATGGTGTTTGCTATGCCGGATTTTCCGCGGACGTGGTGTGTGGTGGCGGTTCCGGAGGTGGGGGTTTCGACGCCGCAGGCTTTTCGGGATTGGGATGCTTTGGCCTCAGGGGCTAAAGCCCCTTCTTCACACAGTGGAGTTTACGGCACCGCTGAAGCCGTGCCCTTAACGGCACCCGGCGATGAGTCGGGCTTTCAGCCCTCTGAAATCTCTGGTCACCCTGAACCTGGGGCTTCGCCCCAGGCTGGTATAAAACGGGCCTTCGGCCCTGAAAGCTTGGCCAGTTCTACTCTTCCGAGAGCTGCTTTACGGGAGAATCGTGGGTTGACTTCCGTTCCTGCGGTCGATAGACTTGAGATGTTGAGTCTTGCTTATGCGTCCCTGTCTGCCCCTGTTGGAGCGAGGACTGGCGATGGTAAAGCTGGAACATCCGGTATCGTTCGCGTTGAAGTGCCTGATTTGAAGCAGGTTGAGTCTGACAGAGGTCAGACAACGGCGATGAATGATCTGGCCGAGGATGCCCTTCTCGCGCTTGTCCGCACCGGGATTGGAAACCGTGGTCTTCAGAATGACTTTGAAGATGTGGTATTTCCTAAGCATCCCTCCTTGCGGCAGATCAAGCGTCAATTGATGGGTGATGGTTCGGCTGGCTCCGGCGGCACGGCTGTTTATGCTGCGCTTTCGGGTTCCGGGTCGGCGCTGTTTGGACTTTACCGGTCCGAGGCGGATGCAGTGGCGGCTCAACGGCGCGTTCAGGAGTCTGGGTGCAAGGCGTTACTAACGACTACGCTGCCCCGCACGGATTACTGGCGCGAGATGTTCGCGGAGTGACCCCGTCAGGGCCTATGAACTGACGGCTTACTGGGCGATCGACTAATGGTAGGTCAAGTGCCTTTGGAGCACTTTGTCTAGGTTCGAATCCTAGTCGCCCAGCCAAAAGACGACGCCCGCGCGCGATGAATTTAGGGTTCTTTGGCGGCTGAAACAGGCCGCGGAGTTGGATGGATTTTGATTCGCCGGAACGAAGGCGGATGGAAGTACGAAGTTTGAAAGAGCAGTCTTAGTTTTTGGAGTTCGCAACAAGGATTTCGAAGAACAGGCGCGGAGCCGCAACGAGGCTTCGCTTGAGACAAACGCAGCAGGAACAACCAAAGGTCAACCAGCCCTGGAGGTTTCGACGTGAAGGAAAAAAGCACGAGCACTGCGGTCCTTTCCCCTATTTCTGAGCAGGCTGAAGAGACAAACTCTCAGCCTGCTCAAAACAACAACGCGCAAGCGAAGACGGCCGCCGAGCGGAAGCGCACGGGCAGGCTGGGCGAGAGCAAGCGCATCAAGATTTTCTGCGGATCGTCGAACCCCGCGCTGTGCGAGGAGATCTGCAAGTTCGTCGGAGTGCCGCTGGGCGAGACCCGGTTGCAGAGATTCTCTGACGGCGAAGTGCATTTTCAGCTGCTCGAGAACGTTCGCGGCGCGGATGTGTTTCTGGTGCAGCCTACGTGTTGGCCGGTCGATCAGCACCTGCTTGAGTTGCTGATCATGATGGACGCGCTGAAGCGCGCGTCGGCCGGGCGCATCACGGTGGTGATTCCGTACTACGGCTATGCGCGGCAGGACCGCAAGGACCGGCCCCGTGTGGCGATTACGTCGAAGCTGGTTGCAGACCTGCTGACGACGGCTGGAGCGAATCGCGCGCTGCTGGTGGATTTGCATGCGGCGCAGATTCAGGGGTTCTTTGATATCCCGGTGGATCATCTGTTTGCCAGCCCGGTGCTGGTGAGCTACTTCCGGGAGTTGAATTTGCCGAACCTGACGGTGGTTTCGCCGGATGCGGGAGGCGTGGAGCGGGCGAGGTTTTTTGCCCAGAAGCTGGAAGTGCCGCTGGCCATTGTGGACAAGCGGCGCACGGACATTAATGTGACCGAGGTGATGCACGTGATCGGCGATGTGAAGGGCCGGACGTGCTTGATCCTCGACGACATTATTGACACCGCCGGTACGCTGGTGAAGACGGCGGAGGCGCTGCTGGAACAGGGCGCGGAGAAGGTTTATGCGTGCGCGACGCATCCGGTGCTGTCGGGGCCGGCTGTGGAACGCATCGCGAACTCACGACTGGAACAGGTCGTCGTGACGAATACGATTCCTTTGCGCGATGACGCGAAGGCGTTGGAGAAGATTAAGGTGCTTTCGATTGCGGGCCTGTTGGGACGCGCGATTGAGAGCATTCATATGGAGACCAGCGTTAGCTCGCTGTTCAACTAGGGATTAGAAAACCAAAAGGGAGCGAGGCTCAACCTCGTGCCCGAAAGGATGAGTGAACGATGGCAGGAACGACAGAAGCAGTAGTGGCGACTCCCCGCACAGGGAAGTTCAACAAGAATGCGGCGCGGCGTGTGCGCGTTGCAGGCAAGATTCCGGCTGTGGTGTATGGCGCGGGTCAGGATGCGGTTGCCGTTGCGGTTGACCCGAAGGTGATCACGAAGATTCTGCACTCGGAGTCTGGCCATAACTCGATCTTCGACCTGAACGTCGAAGGCTCGGCTGTGGTGAAGGCGATGATCGTGGACTGGCAGCATGAGCCGATCAAAGGCAAGCTGCTGCATATCGACCTGAAGCGGATTGCGATGGACAAGGTGATGCGCGTGTCGGTGCCGATTCAGCTTGTGGGCGTGGCGGTGGGCGTGAAGGCCCAGGGCGGCATTCTGGAGCATGTGCTTCGCGAGGTCGAGATCGAGTGCCTTCCGGCGGACATTCCGAGCCACCTGGATGTGGACATCTCGGGCCTGGAACTGCATGGACTGATTCGCGTGAAGGACCTGCCGCACTCGGGCAGCATCAAGTTCCTCGAAGACGAGGATACGACTGTGGCCCATGTGACGGTCATCAAGGAAGAGGCTGCGCCGGTTGCAGAGGAAGGCGCTGCAGCTCCGACGGAGCCGGAAGTGGCGAAGAAGGGCAAGACGGACGAAGCTGCCGCTGCTCCTGCCGCCGACGCGAAGAAGAAGTAGCTGGAAAGGCAGCCTGCTTGATTTTGCGGGCTGCCTGAGCTTCAGGAAGGGAACGTGGCGTGAAGCTGATTGTCGGTCTTGGGAATCCCGGTATCGAGTATCAGTTCACGCCGCATAATGCAGGGTTTCTGGCGGTGGACCGGATCGCAGAGGTTTTGGGCGTTTCGGTGGTGAACCGCAGGGGCCGAGCGTTGACAGCGAAGGCGAGGTTTGCGGGACAGGATGTTCTGCTGGCGAAGCCGGAGACGTTTATGAACCTGAGCGGGCTTTCGGTGGCCGCTCTGGTGGATGAGTTGGAGCTGGACCCGTCGGCGGACGTGATTGTGATCTACGACGAGCTGGCGTTTCCGCTGGGACAGTTTCGGCTGGCTCAGCGGGGTTCGGCGAACGGGCACAACGGAGTGAAGTCGATCTCCGGGGTGCTGGGCACGGAAGAGTGGATCCGCATCCGGATTGGCGTGGGCAAGCCTGCGCTGGCGGATGGGCGGGAGATTAAGGCGGGCGGCAGGGATTATCTGCTGACGCCGATGCGCAGGCAGGAGCTTGCGGTGCTGGATGAGGTGCTCGACCGGGTGAAGGACGCGGTCGAGGTGGTGCTGACGAAGGGCGTTGGCGCCGCGATGAATGAGTTCAACCGGAAGCCCGGCGAGCCGGAAGGCAACGGCGAGGCGAAGGGGAAGTAAGCAGTATCACGCAGTAGATTCCATACCGCAGCGGCAGACCAGACGCGGTTGCGGTGCGAAGCGGAACTTCGCAGAAAGAAGTGAGTGAGATGAATCGCACGTATGAAGTGATGTACATCGTTCGCCCTGATGTTGAGGAAGCGGACATCGACAAGCTGATCGAAGGCTTCGAGAAGAACGTGACCGACGGCGGCGGCGAGGTGAAGTCGACCGAGAAGATGGGTCGGCGCAGGCTGGCCTACACGGTACGCAAGTTCAACGACGGGTTTTATGTGCTGATGACGATTGCGGCCGCGGGCTCGCTGGTTGGCGAGATCGAGCGCAGGCTGCGCGTCTCCGAGCAGGTGATCAAGTTCATCACCGTGCGCATCGACGAAGAGGAGAAGCGCCTGGCGAAGATCAAGGCCATTCGCGGCACGAAGGTGAAGCGCAGCTCGCTGCCCGCTGAGGTCGAGACTGTCGCGGCTGTCGCGGCTGAGGCCCCGGCCGCTGCCGAGGCTGCTGCCGAGAGCGCGAGCGCTTAGTTTCTGTGGATTTTTTGAAACGAGATCTGCGATGACGGCTTTGAGCCGCTTTCGCCAAACACGATAGACGCCTTACCCCGCTTCCATCGGAATGGAACGGTTTGGATTCCGAACATCGGATTCCGGATTCCGGATTCCAGATTCCGAAGCTCAGAGGCCCCTCAGCGGGTCTGGAGCGGGCGAGGCATAACCGAGACGGAGAGGATACGAACCATGGCTGACGAGACGACCAGCACACCATCGACTGAACAAACATCTGCACCACGCCCTGCCCACTCGGGCCCGCGCCCGCCGCGCCCCGCGGGCGGTCCTGGCGGCGGCCCCGGCGGACGGAAGTTTTTCCGCCGCAAGAAGGTCTGCAAGTTCTGCACGGAGAAGATCGACCAGATCTCGTACCGCGACGTGCGCCTGCTGCAGGGCTTTGTGGCCGAGCGCGGCAAGATTGTTCCGCGCCGCCTGACGGGCGTTTGCACACGGCACCAGCGCCGCCTGAGCCTGGCAATCAAGCAGTCGCGCAACATCGCCCTGCTTGCCTTTGCCGCGCGCTTCTAACTTTTTGAGACCACGACTGGCTGACTGAACGCCAGACAGGAATTGGAGAAATCGCATGGAAGTCATTCTGAAAGAAGATGTGAATAAGCTGGGCCACCGCGGCGACGTGGTGAAAGTGGCTGACGGCTATGGCCGCAACTACCTGCTGCCCGGAAAGCTCGCCATTGAGGCGACGGCAGCGAACAAGGCCGTGATCGAGCAGATGAAGGCCTCGGCCGTGCGCAAGTCGGCGAAGGAGAAGGTGGAAGCCTCGGCGCTGGCGGAGCAGCTCAACGCGGTCGAGCTGGTGTTTGAGCGCAAGTCGGGCGAGAACGATCACCTGTTCGGCTCGGTGACGTCGAGCGACATTGCGCACGAGCTTGCCGCGAAGGGCTTCACGATCGACCGGCGCAAGATTGCGCTGGACGATCCGCTGAAGACCATCGGCGAGTACCACGTTCCCGTGAAGCTGCACCGCGAGGTGACCAGCCACGTGAAGGTGACGGTGAAGGGCGACCGCGAAGAGGTTGCCGAAGCACCGGCTGCTGAAGCTACGGCGTAAATTTGTTCATTACTTAGAAGCGCACCGCTTTCCCGTGAGTTAATCGCGGGTGGTGGTGCGCTTTTTTTGCTGCGTGATGAAGCCGGTGGTGGACAGCTATAAGGCGGGCTTTCAGCCCTTTTTTGTGGCTGGTGTTGCCCGGACTGAAGTCCGGGCCTATCTCAAAGGCAACAGCAAGGGCAACGGCAGTCGAAGGAAGCGGGGCAGCGAAATTGTCCCGGGGGCTGAAGCCCCCTTTTTTATTTGTGGCCGGTATTGCCCGGACTGAAGTCCGGGCCTATCTCAGAAACAACAACAAGAGCAACAGCAACAACAAGGGCAACGACAACAACAAGGGCAACAACACGGGCAAGAGACAGACACTAACGATTCGTGGTGACGGTCGCAAGGGCCTTGCGGGCGGCTTCGAGCGTTATGTCGATCTCGCGTTGGCCGTGGGCGGTGGAGACGAAGGCGGCTTCGTACTGGCTGGGCGGTAGCCAGACTCCGGCTTCGAGCATGGCGCGGTGGAAGTGGCCGAAGGCGGATGTGTTCGACTTTGCCGCGTCGGTGTAATTTGTGACCGTCTGCGCGGTGAAGAACCAGGTGAACATGGAGCCTACGCGGTTGGTTGTGAGGTCTACGCCGCTTTCGCGGGCGATTTTTGATACGCCTTCGGCGATGGAGGCTGTGGTGCGTTCGAGTGCGGGGTAGATTTCGTGCTCGCGGGCGATCAGCTCGTTGAGTGTGGCGATGCCCGCGGCCATGGCGAGCGGATTTCCGCTGAGCGTTCCGGCCTGATAGACGGGGCCGACCGGGGCGAGGTGGTCCATGATGTCGGCGCGTCCGCCGAATGCGGCGCAGGGCAGGCCACCGCCGATGATCTTGCCGAGCGTGGTCAGGTCGGGCTGGATGTTGTAGAGCTGCTGCGCGCCGCCGAGCGAGACGCGGAAGCCGGTCATCACCTCATCGAGGATGAGCAGCGCGCCGTGCTCTCGCGTGAGTGCGCGCAGGCCTTCGAGATAGCCGGGGTTCGGCGGGATGGTGCCGGCGTTGCCGACGACTGGTTCGACGATGACGCAGGCTATCTCTTGGGGGCGAGCGACGAATGCGGCGCGGATGGCTTCGAGGTCGTTGAACGGGAGCGCGATGGTGTGCATCGCGGTCTCTTCGGGCACGCCTGCGGAGCCGGGGATGCCGAGCGTTGCTACGCCGCTGCCTGCTTTGACGAGCATGGCGTCGGAGTGGCCGTGGTAGCAGCCTTCGAATTTGATGACGAACTTGCGCCCGGTGAAGCCGCGGGCGAGGCGGATGGCGGTCATACAGGCTTCGGTGCCGGAGCTGACGAAGCGGAGTTTTCCTATCGATGGGACGCAGCGGCGAACCAGCTCGGCGAGGTCGGATTCGGCTGCGGTGGAGGCTCCGAAGCTGGCGCTGCGCGTGGCGGCTTGCTGGATGGCCTGGACGACGGGCGGGAAGGCGTGGCCGAGGATCATGGGGCCCCAGGAGCCGAAGTAGTCGAGGTAGCGGTTGCCGTCGGCGTCGTAGAGGTAGGCGCCCTCGGCGTGGGTGATGAAGGGAGGGTCGCCGCCGACGGCGCGGAAGGCGCGGACGGGCGAGTCGACGCCGCCGGGGAGGAGCTGTTCGGCGCGGTGCTGTAACTTGCGGGATTCGGTGAGGTTGAGGGGCATTGCTTTCAGTATAGAAGTCTCGGGAGGCGCGAAGCTGGCTGCGGCACTGCGCGACCACGGATGTACGCGGATGGCACGGATTTTCTATCTCTCGGTGGAATCTGGGCGATCCACCTACATCCACGGTCGCTGTCTGCTCCTTGTCCCTGCTGCGGCGCGAGGTCTTTAACAGAGTGCGGAGGTGGCTCCTGCTAGACTTAAGATGATTTTCCTCTTTCATTCGTAAATTTCTTGGAGCATGACCTTGCCGGACGAGACCTCCCCGACGACCGAATCGACCCAGACACAGGCACCACGTAACTCTTCGCTGCGCACGACCGTGGGGCTGGAACAGGACGCGGCGCGTGCGAAGTCCGCAAAGAAGACAGCGGCGAAGAAGTCTGTCAGCTACGCTGACGCGGGCGTTGATATCAGCTCGGGCGAGCGGAGCAAGCAGCGCATCAAGATGCTGGCGCGCAAGACGTTCAACAAGCACGTGCTCTCGGAGATTGGCGGATTTGGCGGGCTGTTTTCGCTGGACCTGGAGAAGTTTCCGAACCCGGTGCTGGTGTCGTCGGCCGATGGCGTGGGCACGAAGCTGAAGGTTGCGTTTGAGCTTGGGATTCACCATACGGTGGGCCAGGACCTGGTGAACCACTGCGTGAACGATATTGCCGTGCAGGGCGCGACGCCGCTGTTCTTTCTGGATTATCTGGCGACGGGCAGGCTGGATAACGAGACGATTGAGACGGTGGTGCAGGGGCTGAGCGAGGCGTGCCGCGCCAACGGTTGCGCTCTGATTGGCGGCGAGACGGCGCAGATGCCGGGCTTCTATGCTGATGGCGAGTATGACCTGGCGGGAACGATCATCGGTGCGGTGAACCGCGACAAGATCATTACGGGCAGCACTATCGCCAATGGCGACGTGCTGATTGGGCTGCCTTCGAATGGGCTGCACACGAATGGCTACTCGCTGGCGCGCAAGCTGCTGTTTGAGGTGGCGAAGTATGGCGCGGACCAGTATGTGAACGAGCTGAAGGACAAGACGGGCGCGGCGCTGATGCGGACGCACCGCAGCTATCTCTCGATCATCAAGAAGCTGACGGGGGCAGAGGTGGTTGCAGGGATGGCGCACATTACCGGCGGCGGGATTACGGACAATCTGCCGCGCATTATTCCGAAGGGACTGGGCGCGGTGGTGGACCTGGCGAGCTGGCAGGTTCCGCCGCTGTTTGAGCATCTGCAGAAGCTGGGCAATGTCGAGCAGGACGAGATGATGCGCACGTTCAACATGGGTATTGGACTGATTGTGGTGGTGCCGGCGGAGAAGCTGAAGAAGGCGAAGGCGGTACTGAATCGGGCCAACGAGCGGCACCACATCATCGGGCGCATTGTGCGCGGTGAACGCAAAGTGACGTACAACTAGAAACGCAGCGCCTGTTTGTCGCGTCCATATACAAGACACTGATGCCCCGACCCCACTCCCCAACTCCAGGCGCGGCCAGCAAGCGGTTGCTGCCGCTGCTCGTTGTGCTGCTGGTCTCGGCTCTGCTGGTCTCGGGCTTTGCGCTTCCTCTTGCGGCGCAGCAGGCTGCGGAGTTGCCGGACAGCCCTTCGGCGCAGACTGCCGCTCAGGCGACGAGCATTACCGGCGTCGTTACAGATGAGGACGGAGCTGCGGTCGCGGGCGCGAGCATCGCGTTGATGCATCCGGACCGGCCTGCGATGGCGGCGCAGAAGACGGTGTCGGGCGCTGATGGCGGGTTTGCGCTGAATGATGTGGCTCCGGGCGCGTTTCAGGTCTCGATTACTGCGGTTGGGTTCAGCGTGCAGAGCCTTTCGGGCACGATTGCGCAGGGGCAGCAGGATGCGCTGGGCACGATTCGATTGCGCGCTTCAGTGAACATTGGAGTTAACGTCTCCTCGAACACAGAGCAGATGGCCGAGATTGAAGTGCGCCATGAAGAGAAGCAGCGCGTGCTGGGCATCATTCCGAACTACTACATCGTCTATGACGGGAGCACGGCTCCGCTGGATACGAAGCAGAAGTATCGGCTCGCGTGGCGTACAGCGATAGACCCGACGAGCTTTCTAGGAGCTGGTGTGATTGCAGGGATTGAGCAGGGTGCGAATACCTTTCCTGCGTATGGGCAAGGAGCGGCGGGTTATGCGAAGCGATTTGGCGCAGCTTATGCCGATGGCTTCTCGGCAAATCTGCTGAGCAACGCCGTCTTCCCTGCCCTGTTCAAGCAAGACCCGCGCTACTTCTACAAGGGGACGGGCAGTGTGCGGTCGCGGGCGGCTTATGCGATTGCCAACTCTGTTGTGTGCAAAGGCGACAATGGACGCTGGCAACTTTGTTACTCGGGTATTCTCGGAAGTCTTGCAGCGGGAGGGATTTCGAACCTGTACTATCCGGCGGCCGATCGCAATGGCGTGGGCCTTACGTTGGAGAATACGGCGCTCGGCATTGCAGGCGGCGCGGCTTCGAACCTGTTTGAGGAGTTTCTGCTGAAGAAGTTCACGACGCACAGCCATGGGCAGACGCATCCTTAGCCCTCGTTAGATTATTGCGAGAGACCTAACGCCGATTTACACCGATGACACCGATTTTAAAAACATGGAGCGACCACGGATTTCGCGGATGAACACGGGTAAAACTGCAAAAAAAAAACGTGTCTCTCCGTGGAATCCGTGGTCGCATTGCTCTATCGGTGGTATCGGTGTAAATCGGTGTCAGGTCTCTTGCGGCGACCGAATAGAATCAGCTACGGAGAAACTTTTCGACATGAAGCGTCTGGGCGTACTTCTTTCGGGCCGTGGCTCGAACTTTCTTGCCATCGCTAGGGCTATTCGCGAACAGCGTCTGCCTGGGGCGGAGATCGCTGTTGTGCTCTCAAACCGCGAGGACGCGCCTGGACTGGCAGCTGCGCATAAGCTTGGCCTGCCTGCATTCTGTGTGCCCTCGGCGGGGCGCAGCCGCGTTGACCACGATGCGGAGATGCTGGCGCGGTTGCATCAGCACAAGGTCGATCTTGTTTGCCTGGCCGGATACATGCGCGTGATTACGCCGGACTTTATTCGCGCGTTTCCTGATCGCATCGTCAACATTCATCCTTCGCTGCTGCCTGCTTTTCCGGGGCTCGATGCGCAACGGCAGGCGCTGGAGTATGGGGTGAAGATCTCAGGCTGCACCGTGCACTTCGTCGATGAGGCGGTGGACCACGGCGTAATTATTTTGCAGAAGACGGTCCATGTGAAGGACGACGATACGGTCGAGAGCCTCTCGGCGCGCATCCTTGAGCAGGAGCATATTGCTTATCCGGAGGCGATTGCCCGCGTGTTGAGCGGAGAGTACACGATTGAGGACCGGCGATTTGTGTCGCACGAGAACAAGGCTTTGCGGGTGACTGCGCGGTAGCGGCTAGGTCTGTTGCTGGCCGAGTTGCCCTTGCTGGTCTTTGGCGTCGCCGAGTGTGACTTTGACTTCCATGCGGCGCTGGCCGCGGAAGATGGTCAGAGTGACGACGTCGCCTGTGCGGTGGGCGTTCAATGCGGCTTGCAGGTCCTGCGGGGTGGCGATCTCCTGTCCGTCGAAACCAACGATGAGGTCGCCGCCTAGCATGACGGGAATGTTGCCCTGGTAGGCGCGCTCCGTGCCTCCATGCAGGCCGGCTTTGTCGGCTGCTCCGCCGGGGAGGACGCGCTCGATGAGCAGGCCGTAGTCGGCGGCGAGGCCGATCTGCGCGGCGATATCGGGGCCGATGGCCAGGGTTTGGATGTCGAGCGAGGGACGGCGGACGTAGCCGTACTTGGCGATGTCGTTGAGGAAGGCTTTGGCCGTGTTGATGGGGATGGCGAAGCCGATGCCGGAGGACTGGTCGGCGCCGTTGTTTGCGATGAGCGTGGTGATGCCGATGACCTCGCCGCGCGAGTTCAACAGCGGGCCGCCGGAGTTGCCGGGGTTGACGGCGGCGTCGGTCTGGATGGCGTCTTCGATGGGATTATTTTGCGGGCCGCGAATGGAGCGGATGGCGGAGATGATGCCGCGCGTCATGGTGCCGGAGAGGCCGAAGGGGTTGCCGATAGCGTAGACGCGCTGGCCGACGACGAGGTTCTGCGAGGTGGATAGCGTGGCCGGTTGCAGGTCGGGCGCGTCGATTTGCAGGAGAGCGAGGTCGTGGTTCTTGTCCACCTGCAGGACCTGCGCTTTGTACTGGTGCTTGTTCCAGAGCGTGACCTGGACGCGCTGCGCGTTCATGATGACGTGGTTGTTGGTGAGGATGTGGCCCTGCTTGTCGAGGATGAAGCCTGAGCCCTGGCCCTGCTGCGGGACGGGGCCGTAGAAGAAGTCGAAGGCGACGGCGGTGGAGGTGATGTTAACCACTGAGGGCAGCGCTTTTTTGTAGACCGCGATGTTCTGCTGCTCTTCGGTGTCGAAGGCGGGTGCGGCGTCGGCTTCGGTGAGGTTGAAGGTGCCGAGCGGGCCTTTGAACGCGGTTTCGGTTGCGTTGGGCTGCGGGCCGAGCTTGACGGTGTGGTGCACCCACGATGCGACCGAACCGGCTGGTATGAAATGCGTCGTCAGAAAGTAGAAGCCGCACAGAAGAACAAGCACAAGCAAGACCGGACGAAGTTTCATCGCAGTAGACCTGATTTCCTCACTAGCAACAGGTGGGCCTGCCGCTGGTTTGATTGTATCGGGATGAGTGCTGTTCAGGTTGCGAGCGTTTGCAGGATGGGCCAGAGTTGGTCTACCTGCCACTCCAGTTCCTGCAGTGAGCCGTCGTTGGTGAGGACGTAGTCGCAGAGTGCGGCTTTCTGGTCGTCGGGAATCTGCTGTGCCAGGCGGCGGCGCGCTTCGTCTTCGAGTGCGGTTTGCTTTTCCGGAGTTGTGTCTGGCCCGGCTGAGCGGGCTACGAAGCGGGCGATCTTGATCTCTTCGGGAGCGGTGACGAGAACGAGCTTGTCGAAGCGGTTGCGCCAGCGGTCTTCGCCACCGTGTTTTGTTCCGCCATGCTTCGTTTCGAGAATGAGCGCAGACTCGACGACCACGACGGCGTTCGGTTCGCTGGCAAATATCTCTTCGGCAAGTTCTGCCTGGCGCTCGATGACCGCAGGATGAATGATTGCGTTCAGCTCTTCGACGCGGCCTTCAGCGAAGGCGATTTTGCCTAGCGCGGGGCGGTCGAGGTGTCCGTCGGGCAGAACTATGCCTGGGCCGAAGTGCGCGACGATTGCGGCGTAGACTTGCTGGCCCGGCTCCATCAGCTCGCGACCCATGGCGTCCGACGAGAACACGTGCGCGCCGTGGGCTGCGAATATGCGTGCGACGGTGGATTTGCCGCTGCCTAGTCCGCCCGTGAGGCCTACGCGCAGCATCGCGGCTAGCTCTTCCCTGCTTTGAGTCCGCGGCGGAGTTTGGCTGCCGTTACGGTGTTCTGCATGAGCATGGCGATGGTGAGTGCGCCGACTCCGCCGGGTACTGGCGTGTATGCGCCGGAGATGGGGAATGCTTCGGGGTGGATGTCGCCGACGACGACTGAGCCGCGTTTGGCGAACGTGGCGGCGCGGGCTGTGTCGTTGGGGAAGAAGCCTGCGACTTCGTGCGCGTCGGTGATGCGGTTGATGCCGACGTCGATCAGCGTGGCTCCGGGCTTAACCATGTCGCGGGTGATGAAGCCGGGGCGTCCGATGGCTGCGACCAACAGGTCGGCTCCGCGTGTGACGGCGGGGAGGTCGCGCGTTTTGCTGTGGCAGACGGTGACGGTGGCTGAGGCGTTCAGGAGCATCATCGCGGCGGGCTTGCCTACGATGTCGGAGCGTCCGACGACGACGGCGTTCTGGCCTGCGACGGGGAGGTTGCTGCGGCGGAGGATCTCCATGATGCCGGCGGGGGTGCAGGGGGCGAGGCCGGGCTGGCCGCTCTGCAGACGGCCCACGTTCACGGGATGAAAACCGTCGACGTCTTTGTCTGGCGAGACGGCTTCGAGCAGGCGTTTGGTGTCGACGTGCTTGGGCAGCGGGAGCTGGATAAGGATGCCGTCAATGTCTTCGCGCGCGTTGAGGTCGGCGACGATCCTGAGCATCTCTTCGGTGGTGACGGACTCGGGCGGGGTGAGCATCTCGCTGTAGATGCCGAGTTCGCCGCAGGTTTTGACCTTGCTGCGGACGTAGATCTCGGAGGCAGGAACGTGGCCTACGAGAACAACTGCCAGGCCGGGGGTCGTTCCGTGGGCCGCAAGCTGCTTCACCTCTGCCGCGACCTCGGCCTTGATCTGGCCGGCGATTGCGACGCCATCCAATACGCGTGCTGTGGTTGTCATCACTTTCATGGTATCGTGCCTGCGCCCGGCTAAGATAAGGGATGGAAGCAAACGTGCTCAAGGCGAAGGGCCTCGAACGGCTGGTTTGCCCGGTCTGCCACCAACAGCTTGGGCTCGCGGATGGTGGTATCCGGTGCATGGGTTGTGGCCGCGTCTATCCGTCGGTTGACGGCATCCCGGTCCTAATCGCCAGTCGCGCCACTGGCATCTGAACTTCCCTCCTTCCTTTTGCGTAAAACAAAAAATAGTTGACGGGGCTTGACGGAACAAAGACAATCCACGAGCGCGGCCACTCGTCTAATGGATGGTAGTGTGCCGAAGTCGGCCCCTAATCGCTGACCGGAGAGGACAGATGATGCAGCCAAAGAAACCCCAGGTCGAGCAGTTCCCTGAAGCAGATCTTGCTGGATTGCGCGAAGAGTTGCTGAAGGCCGGACTGGACTCGTGGCAGGCCGCAGAGTTGATCAGCGGCTTTCTGGCAGCGCATGGATATGGGGTTTCCACCGAAGAGGCACGCGTCGCCGTCTCGCACATGGAGTCGATTGGCTGCTCGCTCAAATGCCTTCAGGCAGAGCTGGAAAAACTCGCGCACATCATGTGAAGTGCCTTAGCCTGCCTGCGCTGCGCCATCATGGCAGTGCATAATTAATACATGCCGTCATTGTGGACCCCCTCCAACTGGCCTCAGCGCCTGGCCGAGCTTCTGGCGCCGACCGGCGAGCTTAAGGAAGCGCCCCTGCGCCGTGATGTTCGTTCTCTCGGTACGCTGCTGGGCGGCGTGTTGCGCGAGCAGTCGGGCGATGCGCTTTATGACTCAGTTGAGACGCTGCGCCGTACCGCCATTGCGCGACGCGAGGCTGATGGTCATGATCCGGAAAACGCTGCGAAGCTGCTGGAACAGGCCCGCACCTGTGTTCACGAGCTCGATCTACCGGCGGCGTACCGGTTGGCGCGTGCATTTGGGTTTTATTTTGAGCTGATCAATTTGGCAGAGACCAATCACCGCAAGCGGCGGCGTCTTTCAAGCCAGTTGAATCCTGGTGCGGCTCCTCAGCGTGGTGATCTGCGCGGCACTCTGCGGAGGCTGCGCCAGTCTGGCGCGACTGCTGCCGAGGCTTACGAGCTGCTTAGCCGTATTTGCATTACACCGGTCTTCACCGCGCACCCAACGGAGATTGCGCGGCGCAGCGTGATGTTCAAGCGCCGTCGCATCTCGGACCTGCTGGAGCAGCTTGACCGCGTTCCGGTGCCGGAGGCGCAGCTTGAGTCGCTGGAGCGCGACCTGATTGCCGAGATTACCGCGCTGTGGCAGACAGATGATGTGCGCAGCGCGCGGCCTTCTGTGCGCGACGAAATCCGCATGGCTTTGGACTACTACGAGTCGTCGCTTTTCGATACGCTGCCTGTGCTTTACAACGAAATCGCGACTGCGTTGGCAGAGGAGTTTCCGCCGAGTAGCGCGCAGAACGGTACGCAATCGATCTGCACGCTGCCGAAGGTGATCAGCTTTGGCTCGTGGATTGGCGGCGACCGCGATGGCAATCCTTTCGTCACGCCTGCGGTTACGCGTGATGCGCTGGCAATGGCAAACAATCTGCTGATGAACCACTATCGTCGCAGATTACAGAATGTGTTTGAGCAGCTTGGCAGCTCGACGCAACAGGTTCCGGTCTCGGCTGAGGTTGGCGACCTTCTCGATCGCTATCTGGCGCAGCTTCGCACGGCTGGCCAGACAGCGCTGGAGGAGCGGTTCCACTTTGAGTATCTACGGCTGCTGATTGCCTGCATCATGATGCGGCTGGGTGCGACGCCGCAGTCGAGTATTCCTTTGCCGGCGAAGCCTGCGCTGCCGCCGTATACGCGCGCTGCTGATCTGATCAGTGACATCAACGCCATTCGCACCAGCCTGATCGAAAATCACGGGCCTCGCCTGGCGCAGATGTTGATTGATCCGCTGTTGATGGAGGTGCGCACCTACGGGCTGCATTTGCAGACGCTCGACATACGGCAGCATGCGCGCATCAATACGGCTGCGCTTGCGGAGCTGACCGCTGTTACTGGTTCGGGTGTTGCCGCGGCGCTCAGTCCGCAGACGGAAGAGGTGCTCGATACCTTCCGCGCGATTGCTGAGTTGAAGAAGACGTATGCGGCGGAGGCGATTCAGCAATACGTCATCAGCGGCGCCACCGGCGTCGAGGATATTTTGAATGTGCTGCGCCTGGCGCGGCTTGGCGGTGTGAGCGTCGAGGCCAAGGGCGACGATCCCGGGCTGCAAATTGTGCCGCTGTTCGAGTCCATCGAGGACCTGCAGAATGCGGCGGGCGTGATGCGCGAGCTTTGGACGAGCGAGGCTTATAAGCCGCTGCTCGAAAGCTGGGGCTACCGGCAGGAGGTCATGCTCGGCTACTCGGACTCGAACAAAGATGGCGGCATGATTTCGAGCACGTGGGAGATCTACAAGGCACACCGTGCGCTGCACGACGTTGCGCGCGAGTGTGGCGTTGCGCTCAGGCTCTTCCATGGACGTGGCGGCACGGTGGGACGTGGCGGCGGACCGACGCATCGCGCCATCTTCGCGCAGCCCATCGACAGCTTTACGGGCGAGCTGCGTATTACCGAGCAGGGCGAGGTGCTGAACTGGAAGTACTCCGATGTAGTGCTGGCGGAGCGGAACCTGGAGCTGATGATCGCGGCGTCGCTGGATGCGATTGCGCGACCCGATGCGAAGATTGAGCACGCGGAGAAGGTTGCGGTGCCGCATCTGACGGGCGAGATTCTGCCGGAGTGGGAGGCTGCGCTCGACGAGCTTGCGGCTACCTCCTACGACTTCTATCGCAAGCACATCATCGACAACCCGGACACGTTTACGTACTTTGAACAGTCCACGCCGGTGGCTGAGCTGGAACATGCGCGACTTGGTTCGCGTCCGGCCAAGCGGAGCGGCAGGAAGTCGATGGCTGACCTGCGCGCGATTCCGTGGGTCTTCGGGTGGATGCAGTCGCGGCAGCTTGTTCCTGCGTACTTTGGTGTGGGCTATGCGCTTGATAAGTTTGTGAAGAAGGCGCCGGGCAATCTGGCGCTGCTGCAGACGATGGCGCGCGATTTTCCGCTCTTTCTCGACATTATCCGCAACGTGGAGATGGCGCTGGCTAAGGCGGACTTCGGCATCGCACGGCTGTATGCTTCGCTGGTCGAAGATGAGGCGCTGCGGAATCGCGTCTTTACGACGCTTGAAGAGGAGTTCAACCTGACGCATCGGTTGCTGCTCGAGATCACCGAGCAGAGCAGGCTTCTAGAGAAGAACGCGGTGCTCGAGCGATCGATTCGACTGCGGAATCCTTACGTCGATCCGATGTCGCTGATTCAGGTAGAGCTGATTCGGCGGAAGCGTCAGGCTGCGGTCAAGGGCGAGCCTGAGTCGCCTGAGCTGAACCGCGCTATTTCGGCGACGATCAATGGCATCAGCGCCGGGCTGCGCAATACGGGTTGATGCCGTTCAGTGCGAGCGTATCTGCGACGAGATCTATGTCGTAACGGGATGCCTGTGCAGATAAGCCTCACCCGCAAGGTACGTGACGCCGAAGCCTATCCAGAAGGCGATGCCGAAGAACTGGTGCGGCGTCAGGTGCGTCAGGCGTGAGGTGGCGAAGAAGACGCCCATGACCGGCCGCGTGGTCGCAATGCCAAGCAGGACCGAGACGGCGCGCATCATCCACTCGCGGTAGCGAGCCATCTCTCCCCGCGCAAACAGCACCCACGCCTTCGTCAGCGAGAAGAGAAAGATAGCGTCGAAGACGAGCACCGCCGCCTGCTCTGTAACTCCGCCGACCGGCAGCGCAGCCATCGGCAGCGCCGTCAGCCCTACCACTGCGCCGAGGACCAGCAGCGCGATTGAAACCCTGCGGTATGCGGTCGCGGTCGCCCGCACTCTTCGCGAAAACCAGAACGGCAGCAGGATCACGAAGATCAGCGCCGGGACGATATGGGCCATGGTCAGCGCGGCGTGCGAAGCAAACTGAGCGTCGAGATTGCCCAATTCCACCGTGGCCGGCGCAGTTGGAGGGAACAGCAAGACTGCAATTCTCCGGACAGCTGCCGCTGCTCCGATGAAACAGAGTCCGTACAGCGCTACCCACTTCAGCCGGCCTGAGGACTGCGTTGCGGTATCCATTGCACACCTCCGCTCACTCCTGATACGCAGAGCGAGGCAGCCAGGTTCTCAGAACCCCTGGTCGGAGCGGAAGGCGGTGACCTTGTTGTTCACGAAGGTCACGGCCATCGGCTTGCCGAGGTTGGCGAAGACGACCATGCGGTTGCCGTAGTCCTGGCTGGTGCTCTTCGACACCTGACCGAGTGAAAGCTCGACCTGGCGCTCGTTCATGCCGAGGATGACCTGATGCGCATCGACGGCCTTCCAGATTTCGGGGCCCCAGTGTTTGTAGAGGATGTGCGGGTCGTCGTAGAAGAAGATCTCGTCGGTATAGAAGGTGTAGTCTTTGCCCTCGCGGTAGCCGACGGGCACGGCGTACTCGTGCGTGTCATTGGGCAGCGTGAAGACGAGGAGCACCTGCTGGTCGCCGCCGGGGATGCGGTATGTTGCGGCCTTGGGTGCGGCTTGCTCGGCTACATCTTTGACGACGAGCGGCTGCGCGCCGAGCAGCGTGCCTGAGGTCTTCGCGTACTCGACACGATGGCCGACGTAGGGGTAGTAGTCCATCTGGCCGCCGGCGGAGACCCAGATGGTCTTGCCGTCGAGTTCTTTGACGTCTTTCGGTGTGTCGGGGCGCATCTTCTTGAGGAAGACGAGGTCGTCATCGTCGATCTTTTGTTCCTGCTGCGGTACCGGGGTCTTCATGGGCTCGTTGCGCTCGTGATGGAGATACGCCAGTTCGCCGCCTACTGCGAGGATGAGCACAGCCGTGGCCCCGATGGCCGCCTTCACAACGCTATTCACGCGAGAAACCTCCGCCGAATCAATCTAATCTTCAGGGCCACTCTAATCTACGGGCTCGGCTATGCTCAACTCGCGGTCGGCTTCGAGGAGCTCTTCAGCGGTGAGGGTGTCGACGCTGCGGAGGGTGGGGAAGAAGGCCGCCGCGCCGAGGGTAACGGCGATGGAGCCGATGCCTCCGATGACGACGGCGGGGACTGCTCCCCACCAGCTGGCGGTGACGCCGCTTTCGAATTCGCCGAATTCGTTGGATGCGCCGATGAAGAGCCAGTTGACGGCGCTGACGCGGCCGCGCATCTCGGGCGGCGTGGCGAGCTGCAACATGCTGCCGCGGATGACCACGCTGACCATGTCGCTGCCGCCGACGATGATGAGCGCGATGGCGCTGATGAGCAGGCTGCGCGAGAGGCCGAAGACGATGGTAGCTGCGCCGAAGACGCCTACACAGACAAGCATCAGCCAGCCGGCGCGGCGCTTGATGGGCTTGATGACCATGAAGAGCGAGACGGCGAGCGCGCCTACGGATGGCATCGCACGCAAGAAGCCAAGGCCCTGCGGACCGGAGTGGAGGATGTCGGTGGCGAAGATGGGGAGCAGGGCGGTTGCGCCGCCGAGCATGACGGCGAAGAGATCGAGCGAGATGGAGCCGAGCAGGAGTTTGGTACGCCAGACGTAGTCGAGGCCGGCGAGGACGGTCTTCACGGAGAAGGCTTGCTTCTCTGCCCGCACCATGGGAGCGCGGATGATGGCGACCAGTATGAGGAAGCCGAGCAGCATGACGAGCGTGAAGGCGTAGACGATGGCTGCGCCGTTGAAGTGCATCAGCACGCCTGTGAGCGGAAGGGTGAAGAGCAGTCCGCCGACGGCTGGGCCGGTCATGTTGGCGGTGCGGTAGACGGTCGCGCTCCAGGTGACGGCGTTGACGAAGTGTTCTTCGGGCACGAGGCTTGGCAGCATGGCGCTGGACGCTGGGCCGCTGAAGGCGCGGCCGGTGCCAATGCCGAGCAGGACGAGATAGATGGGCCAGACGCGGCCTCCGCGTAGTGCGGTCTCTCCGCTGAGCGAGAGAGCGAGTAGCGCGATGGTACAGAGGAACTGAAGCCCGTAGCAGGCAAGGATGATCTTGCGGCGGTCGAAGCGGTCGGCGGTGTGACCGGCGGCGAGCATGAGGAAGAGGCCAGGCAAAAAGAGGGCGAGGCCGGTGTAGCCGAGGTCGAGCGCAGAGTGGGTGATGGCGTAGACCTGCCAGGCGACGGCAACGGCCTGCGCCTCCGCGCCGATGATGACCATCAGGCGGGCGACCTGGTACAGGGTAAAGTCACGGGACTTGAAGGCGTCTCCTGCGGTCAGGAGGCCCCGTTTCGGACCGTCATCCATATGCTATGGTTTCACATTTCGGGGTGGAAACGAATTCGAGAGGCGTGCCCCTAGAGTTCTCGACTACTATAGACGGCAATGTTTACCAATTCGTCTCATTTCGCGGAAGGGACTGAGCGATTTCAGCAGTATCTGCTTCCCGATGAATCCATTCTCTGGACTGGCCGCCCACTTACACGGATTGTCTTTCACAAATCAGATTGGTATGCAATTCCGTTCAGCCTGTTGTGGGGAGGCTTTGCAATCTTCTGGGAATATGGTGTCGCAACCGACCCTCAGCAAGGCGATCAAAGCGTACTGACTCCCAGCCATACGCATTTTCATTTCGACAACTTCATGCTCTTGTTTGGAATTCCTTTTGTTCTTGCGGGACTATATATAATTTTTGGGCGATTCTTTTATACGGCATGGAAAAAAGGTCGCACTTTCTACGCTGTCACGAACAAACGAGTTCTCGTTCTCAATACTGCGCCCAACCGCAAACTTGTCGATGCCTTTTTTCCCGCGCTTACTTCAGTCTCTCTTGCCACTCGCTCGGATGGAGCGGGAACAGTTGAGTTTGCGCCCGAGACTGATTCAATGAGCTGGTTTGGAAGGGGCAGACGCAATAATATCCAGATGGATATCGACCTGGGTCGCCTCGTCTTCTATGACGTGGACAACGTCCGTGACGTTTACCAATTGATTCAGGCGCAACGTGCGCGCTATAGCAGTGCGGGTGACACTGTCTACAGGCCGAGGTAGGTTTTGTATTGTGATTCGACGACGCCGGTGTTGCGGGCCAGCATCAGCTTGGAGACGTTGTACTGGTAGAGGGTCGAGATCAGTTGCGTCTGGGCCTGGGCGAGCGCGGCCTGGGCGCGCACGACGGCGAGGTTATCGTCTACGCCTGCGGTGAAGCGCTGCGAGGCCTGGTCGAGCTCTTCGCTGGCGAGATCGACGTTGCTGCGTGCGACTTTGACGAGCTGCGCGGAGGAGTCCACGTCGAGCATTGCCGTGCGGATCTGCTCTTCGATGGTGATTCGCAGCGAAGCGATCTGTTCGCGCAGGGCATCGGTTTGCGCACCGGCAACTTCATTCTCACCGCGTAACTGGCCCTCTTCGAAGATGGGGACGCTGAGCTTGCCCTGGGCGGAGAAATCGCCGTGGTACATACCGGTGGTTTCGCCGATGACACCGTAATGGCCGTTAAACGAGAGCGATGGAAGACGCTCGAATTTGACGGCTTTGCCAGCGCGCTCGGCTACTTCTAACTGCGCTTCGAGGCTGAGCAGGTCTTTGCGGCGCGAGTAGGCGATGCGCTTTGCCTCATCCAGTGGAAGCTCGGAGAACTCGTTATAAGGCGCCTTGTCGGTAAGGGTCAGCTCCTGATCGGCGGGGATGCCCATCATGCGGTTGAGCGCGATCTTGTCTTTGCTGAAGGTGTCCTGAGCACTGATAAGGACTTGCTGCTCGGTCTGCAACTGCACACGGGCGCGGAGCACGTCGAGGTTGGTGCCGACCCCGTGGTTGTGGGAGTCGTCCGCCTGCTGGAAAGCAACCTCGTCGGCTTTGACGAGCGCCTGCGCGTTCTCGATCTCGGAAGCATCGGCCAGCGCGAGCAGATATTGTGAGGCGACATCGATGGTTACGGCGCCTTCCTGGTTCAGCTCTGTCATGCTGGCGACGCGATCGGCCTTCTGGGCGGCGCGGTAGAGATAGTAGGCAGGCACGTTGAACAACTGCTGGTTCATGTCCAGCTCGGCCGAGGTCGTCGAGACCTTAACGATGGTCTTGAACTGGCTTGGCGAGATGCCGAAGCTCTCAAGCGACGTTGGCTTGAAGCCCATTGCGGCGAGGTTGATCTCCTGCGTGCCGGTACTTGCTTTTGCCGTGAGGCTGGGCAGCAGATTGTTGGCGACGGTGAGGACTTCGCCGTGCACGAGGTGCTGGTTCTGGCGCGCGAGGTTGAGCTGGAGGTTGTGCTTGAGGCCGAGCTCGACGGCATCGTCGAGACTGAGCGGCATGGGCTGGCCTGTGCCCTGCTCGACTACGACATCGCCTGCAAGCTTGAGGGGGGCAACATGGGGCGTGGGAGCCGAGGGCAGGCTGGATGTGCTTGGAGCAGGACTCTGCGCTGCACTCTGCGCGGGACTCTGGCAAAGGGCAGTCGTCGCCGCAAGGCAGGCGAGCGCGAGCGCTCCCACGGTTGAAAATCCTGATCGTCTCTCTGACATTGCTATAAATTAGAGTGCCATGCACCCCTCAAGGTTGCGAAATTCGTTTTGAATGGAGGCTGGATGGTTTCGCCTCATCTTCACCCTCGTGGTCCGCGTCGGCTAGAATACAAATTACAAGCCTATGCGTCTTACGAAAATGACCCGCATTGTCCTCGCTGCTCTCCTGCTGCTTGCCATTCCCGGCGTTCCGGCCTTTGCCCAGAGCGCCGCGCCGCCAAACTCCGGCGACTCCTTCAAAGACACTTCGACGCTTCATGCTCCGGCTGGCGCGAGGGTTGCCGTGATCGAATATGAAGACCTCGAATGCCCGGCCTGCGCCCATGCATTCCCCATCGTTCAGCAGGCCATCGCGCACTACAACATTCCGTACATTCGCCATGACTTCCCTCTGCCGCAGCACATCTGGAGCTTCGACGCGGCGGTGACGGCGCGTTACATTCAGGACAAGATCAATCCGAAGTCGGCGGAGGATTTCCGCGGCGCGGTCTTTGCCAACCAGACGGCAATTGCCTCGAAGGAAGACCTTGAGAACTTTACGCGGAGTTATTTTCAAAAGCATGGCTGGCAGATGCCGTTTGTGATGGACCCGACGGGCCAGTTCAAGCGCGAGGTGATTACAGACCGGTCGCTGGGTGAGCGCGTCGGCTTGAGCCACACGCCTTCGATCTTCGTCGTCACGGCGCACCATTGGACACAGGTGACGGACGTAAGCCTGCTCTACCAGACCATCGATACTGCGTTGGCGGAAGCTCCGGCGGCCACGAAGACGGTGGCACGGAGAACACACCGGTAATTGTTCTTCTGGCTTGAAGGTGTTTCCCACATGAATAAGCCCCGGACATGTCCGGGGCTTTGTATTTTGCGACGATTCTTACCGCTTAGCGAATCTGGACCAACTCCTGCGCGCCGGAGCCGTGCGATGCGCCCGGGGTGACGTGCGAGGTCTGCGGGGCGCGCCAGTGGTCGATGTAGCTGACCTGGTGGACGCAGGAGATCGTGCAGCTTGGGGCACAGGTCTTCTCGGTGAGGAACTCGCGCTTCACGTCGGCGGTGGTGTAATCGGCCAGCGGAGTGGCGGGGTAGCCGCGCTGCTGGCTGCAGTAGTGCACCAGGCCGTTTTCGCAGATGTAGAGGTAGCGGCCTCCGGCGCGGCAGCGCCAGTCGTTGGTCTTGCCGTTGGCGATGGCTTCCTGGAAGTGGTTGAAGCGGGAGTAGCTGCGGCGGGTGAGCTGGCGCACCTTGTTCCAGACGGAGCGTTCGGCTGGGCCGAGCGGTTTTAGCTGGCCGCTGCCATCGTGAATGATGCCGATTGTGGAGCTGAAGCCAAGGCCCAGGGCGCGCTGGCTGATGGTGAGCGCGTCCTGCGGGTTGGCGATGCCTCCGCCGACGACGGAGTTGATGTTGACATGGAAGTCGGCGTGTTCGGCGAGCATTTGGAGCTTCTTGTCGAGGACTTTGAGGGACTTCTTCGAAACGTCGTCGGGCATGACGTTGTCGATGGAGATCTGCATGTGATCGAGGCCGGCCTTGTTGAGGCGCTCGATCCGTTCGGGCATCAGCAGATAGCCGTTGGTGATCATGCCAGCGATGGCTCCGGTGCGGCGGATGCGGGCGATGATCTGGTCGAGCTCAGGGTGCAGGAGCGGCTCGCCGCCCGAGATCGTGATGACGCTGGTGCCGAGGCGGCCGAGGTGGTCGATGCGGCGGAGCATCTCGTCGATGGGGACGGGCTCGGAGACGTCGTCGTACTCGTTGCAGTAGGCGCAGGCCAGGTTGCAGCGCCGCATGGGCACGATGTGCGCCATGTAGGGGTGACCGGTAGAGGCCAGCGCCGAGCCGATGGAGCCGAGTTCACGCAGCTTGCGCGTCGCGGCCTTCCAGCGGCGGCGGGGCGTCATAACGCGCCGGCCGGTTGAGGGAACGGTAAAGGACATGTCTTCTTGAGTATATCCTTTACCATTCGTCCACCCTTTGGTTTCAAAGGGCTAGTAAAGGTGAAAGGCCGACTGGGCAGGCTTTGTACCTCCCACCCATCGCGATGAAGCCGCGATGGATGGGACACCCGAGCGATTGTGGCTGATGAAACGCATGACTATAAGGCGTCTACGGTTGGTGGAGCTTGCGCCATTCTTCGACCCTTCGTCAGAAACACGGCGGCCAGAATCATCCAGATAAAGCCGAGGTAACGGTTGATGGGGATGAAGAAGTTTGCCGGATACGCAATGAGGCTGAACCAGGAGAGCTCACCGGCGATGGCAACGATCATTCCAAGGACGACGAGCCAGCGCGGAACGAGTTTCATGAAGTGACTTGTAATGGAGACACCTGCGGCCAACAGACCGAAGCCGACGGCATAGAAGACGCCGCCACAGAGGAAGTTGAAGTAGTCGATGGCCTTTACGACAGCCGCGGAACCGATAACGTCAGGCACGGAGAGTATCCAGCCCGCGATGCCGGAGAGAAATAATGCGATGGCGGCGGCGATGCCACCGAAGAGCGCGATGTTTGTTCCGGCTGCGCGGACTCCCATGTAGCGTAAGCGGCTGACCATCGTGACGGCGAAGAGTCCGAGGGGAACCGCGGAGCCGAAGAGGAAGAAGTTGCCGACGCGCACAGCCTGCGAGTTTTGCGTGAGGAAGTCGAGTATCTTCTCGACGGGTGAGAACGGGGTGACGAACGACGCTCCATGCCGGAGCGCCACTGACGCTACGATGCCTGCCGCGAAGACCACAATATGTGCCACGGCGAGCAGGATGAGCGAAGGACCACGGAAACGAGGAGTTGATTTCATAACAAAATCATTTATACTATAAATGAATTATTTGTGCAATCATTATTTTCACGATGGACCGCGACAGGATAGATGAACCACGACCGGCGTTTCTGCTCTCCCAGCTTGGGGCGCATGCCGCCTCGCAATTTGCTGAAAGACTCAAAGTTCTGGACCTCGCGCCACAGGATGCGGGCGTTTTGCGGCTGCTGCGCGTTGCAGCCGGATTGAGCCAGCAGGAGCTTGCCGGCAGGCTCAGGATTCATCCCAGCCGCCTGGTGGCAATTCTGGACAACCTTGGGAAACGTGGGCTGGTGGAGCGGAGGGCGAACCAGGAGGACCGGCGGCTGTATTCACTTTTCCTGACGAAGCGCGGCGAGGAGACCCTGGAGCGCATAGGCAAGGTGGCACAGGAGCATCAGGAGGCGTTGTTATCGGCGCTCAGCCGGGAAGAACGCGATACGCTTGCGACGCTTCTGCTGAAGGTTGCCGACCACCAGGGACTGGTTCGTGGCGTTCATCCGGGGTATCAGAGGATGGGAGCGACGAAGCGGCCGGGTGAACCTGTCAATACAAAGAGCCTGTAACCTGCCGGGAAGAAAAAATAACCTGCGATGCCGATGGCCTTTAGGCAAACGATTTAGTAGAGTGTTTTGAAACATCCTATTGGGACTTGGGGAGCTTACGTGGGGACCAGGCAGCATGGCATTGGGTTGAGCGGCGGAAGGGGTGTAGCGGTAGGGACGGTTCGGATGGTCCTTCGCCTGGCGGTGATGTGTCTGTTCGGGTTGGCAATCGCGGCGCCGCTTCAGGCGCAGGAGAACGGCAGCCAGGTGGTGTGGCGTGGCGTGCTCCATGATGCGAGCGGTGCGCCGATCGTGTCGGCGCGGATCGAGCTGAAGGGCAGTAAACAATCGGCGCGCGAGACGACCCGGAAGGATGGCAGCTTCCAGTTTCATCCCATGCCTGTGGGGCAGTATCGGCTGTTTGTCGAGGCGAACGGGAAGACGATGGAGAGCGCGCAGGCGCTCGATCTGGCTGCGTCGACACAGGCAGCAATGATTACAGTCTCGGGACGTGGCGAGATTACGGTGGCCGCGATGCAGGCTGCATCCGAGGCGGCGACCGGTGGAGAGCAACTGACCGGGCAGGCGGTGAGCTCGCTGCCGTTGAATAAGCGCGACTTCAGCTCGCTGCTGCTGCTGGCAGCGGGCACGATGACCGATGCCAACGGCGCGACGAACTTCACCGCCCAGTTTGCCATCAACGGTCAGCGCGGCGTGGAGGCGACATTTGCCATGGACGGCGCTGACATCAGCGATCCGGAGATGGGCGGCGCTACGTTCACCAACTTCAACGTGGATGCGGTACAGGAGATTCAATCGAGCTCGGGCTGGATGCCCGCGGAGATCGGGCGCGGCGCAGCGGGCTACACCAACATCATCACGCGCTCGGGTGCGAGCGGCTTTCATGGCTCGTTCTTTGAATTTGTGCGCAACTCAGCCTTCGACGCGCGCAACTACTTTGACCATCCGACGCTTGCTTATCCGGGCCGCATTCCACCGTTCCGCCGCAACGAGTTTGGATTTACCAATGGAGGTCCGGTCTATCTGCCGCATGTGTACGACGGGCGGAAGCGCACCTTCTACTTCGCGCAGTATCAGGGTTTCCGTCAGGTGCTGGGCACGACCCAGGTGATGCCTGTGCCGACCGCGCCGGAGCGCTCCGGCATCGACGTCGTTACATATCCCGATGGCTCGACCGACACGCTGAATGTGCCGGTGAATTCGAACATCGCCGCGATTCTGGCGCGGTATCCGATGCCGAACCTGCCGACTGGCGCGTATGGTGCGCGCACCTATGCAACCGCTTCCAAGGTGACGACGAATGCAAACCAGTTTTCGGTACGGATCGACCACGCCTTCACTCCGAAGGACCAGTTCTTTGCGCGCTTCAACTATGACAACCTGACGGGCCCGACAACCAATCCCGATCAGACCGCAGTCGATCCAGCATTTGGCGTCGAGTACTTCGACCGTCAACGCAACGTGATGGGTTCGTACACGCGCACGGTCTCGCCGCGTCTTGTGTTGCAGTCGCTGGTCAGCATTACGCGGACGACGCCGGGATTTCCCACCACAGATTACGCAGATCCGGCAGTGAAATTTGATGATGGACTCTTTGAGCCTTTCAACGGAGCAGGTGGCTCTGTGATGCAGGCCTACGGAAACCTCTTCGAGGGTCACCAGGACATTACCTACACCCGCGCGGGGCACGTGTTTAAGGCTGGATTTGAAGCTCGGCTGAACCGCGACACGACCTACTTTGGCACCAGTCCGAATGGCGAGTATGACTTCGGCGGCGGCACGGCTTATGCCACGGAGGCGATCACTTCGGCCAGCGGCAAACATGACGTGGCCGTGGGGCAACCTCTGCCAGATACACTGTCGGCGTTTCTTTCTGGAAGTGCCTTCAGCTATACCGTTGCGCTTGCGCCGCCGTACTCTTCGGGTGGGCAGCACATCGGTCCGGCCGCCATCAGTCGCGAAAACTACAACGCCTGGATACAGGACACATGGAAGGTGACTCCCACGTTTACACTCGACTACGGCCTGCGCTGGGAGTACTACACGCCGATTAAAGAACGCGCACACCGCACCGCTGCCTTCCGCACCATCGATGGAACGCAGCAGTACATCGTCAATCCGCAACCTGGCTATAGCACCACACTGAATGGCTGGGGGCCACGCGTGCAGGCGACGTGGCAGGCAAGCAGCAACCTGACGGCGCATGTGGGCGGAGCCATGACTGTGATTCCGCCAAACATTTGGCAGGACAACTTTCTGACCGGTTCGACGCCTTACGTGATCTATCCGCGCCAGGTAGCTTCGTCCACCGTGCCCATACCGTACGGTTTCCAGATCAACCCGCAGCAGCTGCCGCATGTATACACGCCAAGCGGCACGGATATCTTTGCCGCCGACAAGACGACGAGCGTACCCGCGAACACAATCATGGATGTGGACCGCTATGAAAAAGACCTGGCGGCGCTGACGGACAGCACAACGGTGAGCGCGCTGAATCTCTCCGGCATCGACGCAAAGTTTGGTGACGCGACGCTCTACACATGGACGCTCGGCGTGGAGCGCAAATTCGGCAACCTGACAGCCGACGCAAACTACGTCGGTACAGCGGCGGAGAAGTTGCCGCGTTACAGTTTTCCCAACGCGTATCCGGGTGCAAGTCCAGGCTTCGCACCGCACACGCAATTCGACAACGATGGCAATGTAACCGGCGGCTTTGGCGTGGAGAACGTGATCACCAGTGACGCGCACTCGAGCTACCATGCGCTGCAGACATCGCTTTCAGGCACGGTGCCGCACGGCGGCCCTGGAATGCAGGCCAGCTATACATGGAGCAAGTCGCTCGACACGACGAGCCTGGTGCTGGGGGGGACGGGTTCGACCGGCGCAACGGCGTCGGGCTTCTCGCAGAATCCCTTCGATACACATCCCGAGAAGGGGCCGTCGCTGTTTGACGTGACGCAGGGCTTCAGCCTGAGCCTGGCGCAAGACCTACACCTCGCACAGGCTCCGTTTCTTCGTGGAGCGAGCAAGACAGTCACTGATGGATGGGAGATGCTGAGTATCTCGAGCATTAGCTCTGGTGCGCCGTTCACCGTGTACTCCGGGGTGCAGCAGACTGGGTACGGATCCAATGGCGTGGACCGCCCGGACCAGATTGCCAAGCCGCAGCTCTCCACTGCGCGCAAGGTGCGCGAAGATTACTTCGGACAGGGCGCGAACAATGCCGCCGATTACTTCTCGATTCCGATTCACATTGCCGGAGGGTCGGGGCCAAACGAGGGGCGCTTTGGCACGCTGGGACGCAATACGTTTCGCGGGCCAGCTTACTACGACTTCGACTTTTCGTTTATCAAAGACACTCCGTTTGGCAGGCGCAAGAACAATACGGAGCTGACGGATTTGCAGTTCCGCGCCGAGTTCTTCAACCTCTTCAACATCGTGAACATGGGCTTGCCTGCAAACGTCCTTACTGGATCCGGCTTCGGCTTCATCAGCAAGACTGCAGGCACGTCACGGCAGATTCAGTTCTCGCTCAAACTCATCTATTGACGAGAGACTTCAGACAATTCGCCGCACGACCCACGCTGATTGCACTCAGCCAACGTGGTTTTCGAGCGTACCCAACCCATCGATGCTGATGCGGATGATGTCGCCGCTGCTCAGCGTAAAGTCGTCCTGGGGCACGATGCCGGTGCCGGTCATAAGATAAGCGCCGTGCGGAAAATCCAGTTCACGGAAGAGATAGGAGATCAGCTCCTCAGGCTCGCGCTTCAGCTCGGCCAGTGTAGTGCTGCCGCTGAATGCGATCTCTTTGCCACGTAAAATCTCCAATCGAATTGCGGTGGTTTTTGCGAGTGGGCTTTCGGCAAGTAGCACCGCGGGGCCGAGAGCGCAGCTTCCGTTGTAGACCTTTGCCTGCGGCAGATAGAGCGGATTCTCACCTTCGATGTCGCGCGAGCTCATGTCGTTGCCGATGGTGTAGCCGACAAGCTGTCCGCGAGCATTCATCACCAGCGCCAGTTCCGGTTCGGGCACTGACCACTTCGCATCATGCCTGATGCGAACCGTTCCGCCTGGCCCAACTGCTCGCCAGCCCGCGCATTTGAAGAACAGCTCTGGACGTTGCGCTGCGTAGACGCGATCGTAGAATGTTCCTCCGCCAGCGTCTTTGCTCTCTTCCATGCGCGCACTGCGGCTCCGATAGTAGGTCACTCCCGCTGCCCACACTTCCTGCCCGACGATTGGCGCAAGAGCCTTGTTCGTATCGAAAACGACGTCCTTTCCCTTTACCGCTGCGCGAACTGTATCAAGCAATTCATCGCTGCAAATTAAGTCGTCCCAGCTCGTGTTTGCGATTTGATAAAACCTGCCGTCCCGTTCAACAAAAATACCTTCAGCGCCACGGTAGAGCCTCACTGTTCACGCCTCCTGTTCTGCAATTTCACAACAATTGCGTCCACATCGTAGACGCAGCCTCCCCACACGCCTCCGCTAGCCTGAACCAGCGCAGCCCACAATCTTGTGTCGTCGGGCAGAGAAGGATGCGGCGCAAGATCGCCGCGCGGCTTTCTCGATGCGAGTCGGCGCCTGCCTTCATCCACGGAAAATCGTTCGCCCTCTTCGCCAATCAGGTCTACTGTGCCGTGCAGTGTGGCGCGGTCCACGACGATCTGAATCATGTCTCCATCAAGCACTCGCCCGATTGGCCCATCTGCCAGCGCCTCGGGCGATATATGTCCGATACATGCTCCGGTTGAGACTCCGCTGAAGCGCGCGTCCGTTAATACAGCGACGTGTTTGCAGAAGGGGAGGCTCTTCAAGGCAGAGGTGATCTGATAAACCTCCTGCATTCCAGCGCCTTTCGGGCCGCCGCAGATCAGGACGATAACATCGTTCTCTAAAATTTTTCCGCGCTTGATTGCGTCGATGGCCGCAGTTTCGGTTGTAAACACCCGCGCTGGTCCTATATGCCGATAGACATTCTTCTCGTCGATCAATGAGGGATCAATCGCCGTGCTCTTGATTACCGAGCCTTCCGGCGCAAGGTTTCCCGATGGAAAGCACACGGTCGAAGTAAGGCCGCGCGCCTTTGCACGATCGGGCGAAAGAATCACTTCGTCGGCGTCTACATGGTCCAGCTCCAGCAGTCGCTCTCTCATGCGAGTGCGACGTTCGCTCTGCAGCCACCAGTTGAGGTTCTCGTCGAGCGACTCGCCTGTCACGGTGCGCGCGGTGGTGTCGAGCAACCCGGCATCGCGCAGATGCAGCATCACCTCGGGAACGCCTCCGGCGAGAAAGACCTGCACGGTTGCAAAACCCTTCGGCCCATTCGGCAAGGCGTCCACCAGCCGCGGGACAAGACGATTCACCTCGGCCCAATCGTTCGCCGTTGGCCGCTTCAATCCTGCTGCGTGAGCGATGGCCGGGAGATGCAGCAGCAGGTTGGTCGATCCGCCAAACGCCGCATGAACCACCATCGCATTGCGGATTGCAGAGTCCGTGATGATGTCGCGTGTGCCGATGCCTAGTTGCACCATCCTCAGCATCGCACGCGCGGAGCGTGCTGCCGCATCGAGCCACACCGGCTGGCCTGAAGGTGCAAGCGCAGCATGCGGGAGCGAGAGGCCAAGCGCCTCGGCTACGACCTGCGACGATGCGGCTGTTCCCAGAAACTGGCATCCACCGCCGGGCGACGCGCAGGCCTTGCAGCCCACCTCTGCCGCATACTCCAGCGTGATCTGGTCCTGCGCGAAGCGTGCTCCGATTGTCTGGACTTTGCCTGCGTCTTCACCGTCGTCCGGCAGCAAAGTCACTCCGCCGGGCACCAGGATGCTCGGATACGCTCCTGACGAAGCGAGCGCCATCATCATTGCGGGCAGGCCTTTGTCGCAGGTCGCAATGCCGATGACTCCTTTGCGCGTCGGCAGCGAACGCATCAGCCGCCTGAGAACCATCGCGGCATCGTTGCGGTAAGGAAGCGAATCAAGCATTCCCTCCGTGCCTTGCGTGCGTCCATCGCATGGATCCGTGCATGCTCCTGCGAATGGGATCGCATGGCGGTCGCGCAACTCTCGCGCGGCCTCCGCGACAAGCAGCCCAACCTCCCAGTGCCCGGTGTGAAACCCGAGCGCTATCGGTGTGCCGTCCTGCGCACGTACACCTCCATGCGTACTCAGAATGAGAAATTCAGGATCAAGCAGGCGCGCAGGTTCCCAACCCATTCCGGCGTCCTGGCTCAGTCCGAACAGGTTGCCCGAAGGCTGGTTCAGCAGCATTGCCGGCGTCAGTGGCAGCGCGCCACTCGGGCCTGGTGCGTGAGTCTTTACCTCGCGAAAAATTGCGGCGTCGCTTTCGAGCACTTGCGCCGCTGCAATTTGGCCGATGCGACTGCCTCCGTTGGTCATGACTCATTCTCGCGCACTGCACCGTTTCTCTGATGGCCCTTCTCGTTCAACAGAAGCATGAGTATGGCAGAACAGACCAGCGCTCCGGCCATCAGCAGATAGCCCGCGCGTGCATTGCCCGTTGCCGCCTGGAGCCATCCCACGAAGTAGCTGCCGACAAATGCGCCGAGCGCCCCTGCGCTGTTGACGAAGGCAAGCACCTCTGCAGTTGCAGAGCGAGGAACACGCTCAGGGATAATTGCAAAAAACGGGCCATACGGCGCATACATGCAAGCACCCGCGATGATGAGCCCTGCAAACGCGATGGGAAAGCTAGAACTCGCCGATAGAAATGATCCATAAAGCGCAAGGCCGGCGATCAGCAGAAACGGCCACACCATCGTTTTGCGACGGAGCGTCTTGTCAGACCGATGCGCTGCAAACAGCATCAGCAGAATGCCCGCCAGGTAGGGAATTGCAGACAACAACCCTGTGGTGCCCATCGATAGATCTGCACCGCGCCGCACGATGGTCGGCAGCCAAAGTACGAATCCGTAGATACCGAGGCTCCAGCAGAAATAAACAATGGACAACAAAATGACGTCGCCACGCAGCAATGCTGTTCTGATTGCTTTTACTGGCGCGACCGCAAGCTGCTCTTCGTCAAGGCGGCCTTCAAGAAATTCTATGGCCTCCGGAGTCATCCACTTCGCCTGCTCCGGTCTGTCGCGCACTGTCACAATCCACGCCACAGCCCATAGCACTGCAGGCAGGCCCTCATAGATAAATGCCCGCTGCCAGCCAACGGCTTCGATCAGGTAGCCGGTCATCACCGACATCCAGAGCACCGTCACCGGGTTGGCGATGATCAGCAGGGTGTTGGCGCGAGAGCGCTCCGAGCGGGTAAACCAACGGGTCAGCAGCAGCAGCATGGCCGGGAAGATGCAGCTTTCGGCTACACCCAAGAAAAACCTGTCCAGCGCGAGCGCCCAGAAGATGCGGATGACGCCGGTCAGCGCGGCGAGCACTCCCCACACGCCCAACAATACAAAGATGAGGCGCACGGGACTACGCTTCCCCACCAGGATCGTGCCCGGAAGCTGAAAAGCGAAATAGCCGAGGAAGAACAGCGCGCCTAGCAGCGAGTTCTGTTTACCAGTGATGTGCAGCGTCGCTGCAAGACCAGCAGCCGCGCCCAACCCATAGTTCGCACGGTCTACATACGCGAGACTGTACGTGATGAAGACTGCGGGCAGCAGATACCACCAGCGCCGCCGCAGCACAGATGCGACAGCCGCGGAGACGTTCGTAAAACTCCGGCCTTCGGTGCTAAGAGATCCCGAATCCATCATGATTCTGCGTCATCGCGATTGTACGTTGGAAGTGGTCAAAGTCCGTACTACAAAGCTGAATAAGCAGCCCGTGCATCTGGCTACTTATGCCTGATCCCCGATAGAAGCGCCTGCTGGACTCGGCTGAAGCTGCGTCCGCGCAGCACCGCGGCAACGATCGTGCGGGTGGCGCGCGCATCGCTCAAGCGCACGTAACGACAGTCAGCGTTGCGGTCAATGGCCATTTCAGGAGCAAGCGAGACGCCTACGCCAGCCGCGACCATTCCAAAGAGGCTGCTGAATTGGTCGCTCTCAAACGCGATGCGAGGCTTAACCCGTGCGTGAACACAGGCCGCGATGCTGTGGTCACGGAAGCAATGTCCGTCACGCAGCATGACGAAAGACTCGCCACGAAGGTCCTTGAGCGCGAGCGATTTTGCTTCGGCGCGTGGATGCTCCTTGGGCAGCACGGCGAAGAGCGGTTCGGTGCGGAGAGGGAAAAACTCGAGGTCTTTGTGACGCAACGGTAGTGCAAGAATTGCGAGGTCAACCGACAGGTCTCGCAGGCTTTCAACCAGCACCGGCGTCGTCTCTTCGACAATCCGCAGCTTTGCCTCCGGATACTTCTTTGCAAAAGCTGCCGTGTAGCGTGGCATCAGATAAGGCGCAATGGTTGGGATAACGCCAACGGCCACGCTGCCGCGAACATCCGCCCACTTATCAGCCACGATGGACCGCGCCGCTTCAACCTGGTTCAGAATGGAGCGCGCGTGCGGCAAGAAGACACGGCCAGCCTCAGTGAGACGAACGCTGCGACCCAAGCGATCGAAGAGCTTCGCGCCAAGGTCTTCTTCAAGCTTGAGTACCTGTTGCGAGAGCGAGGGTTGGGCGACCTGGCAGCGTTCAGCGGCACGGCTGAAGCTGCCCGTTTCGGCGATAGCAGAGATGTAGCGTAGCTGATGGAGCTCCATAGGCAATAACTATACTAAGCATGGGAATTATATATTGGAACTATCTATTTGCATGGTGCTACATTCATCCAATTGAGACAAATGAGAACTACATTGCATGTATTGGCGACGTGGCTGGAAAGCATGGGGGGGCACTTGAGATTTTCAGCCAGGTGAAGCGCAGACGGCTCACCACGCGCCATAAACAGGACATATACCGATGAATGCCTCGCTTTCGAACCGAGGCTCACCAATCCGATTTAAACCGTCAAAAAGAGGAGAAGTATTATGGCAACCGAAGCAAAATGCCCGTTCCATCAAGCCGCCGCAGGCAGCGGCCCGTCGAACCGTGACTGGTGGCCGGAGCAGCTGAACCTGGACATCCTTCGTCTGAACTCGTCCCTGTCCGATCCCATGGACAAGGATTTCGACTATGCGAAAGAGTTCAAGAGCCTCGATCTCGCTGCTGTGAAGAAAGACATTGAGTCGCTGATGACCACCTCGCAGGACTGGTGGCCTGCTGACTTCGGCAACTACGGCCCTCTTTTCATCCGGATGGCATGGCACAGCGCGGGAACGTACCGCATCGGCGATGGCCGTGGCGGCGCAGGAGCAGGCCAGCAACGTTTTGCCCCACTCAACAGCTGGCCCGACAACGTCGGTCTCGATAAGGCACGGCGGCTGCTCTGGCCTGTGAAGCAGAAGTATGGGAAGAAGCTTTCCTGGGCGGACCTGATCGTCCTCGCCGGTAACGTCGCGCTTGAGTCAATGGGCTTCAAGACGTTTGGCTTTGGCGGAGGACGTAAAGACGTCTGGGAGCCGGATGAGGCTGTCTACTGGGGTTCTGAGACGACATGGTTGGGGGACAAGCGCTACACCGGCGATCGCGATCTCGAGAAGCCACTGGCCGCTGTGCAGATGGGCCTGATCTACGTAAACCCTGAGGGTCCGAACGGCAACCCGGATCCAATTGCAGCAGCCAAGGATATTCGCGAGACGTTTGCCCGTATGGCGATGAATGACGAAGAGACTGTGGCGCTGATTGCGGGCGGCCATACCTTCGGCAAGACGCACGGCGCTGGGCCCGCATCGCATGTGGGTGCGCCGCCTGAAGGAGCCGGCATCGAAGATCAGGGCCTCGGCTGGAAATGCGCCTTCAACACAGGCAAAGGTGCAGACGCGATTGGCAGTGGCCTTGAGGTTGTCTGGAGCAATACGCCGACGAAGTGGAGCAACTACTTCTTCGAAAACCTGTTCGGCTATGAGTGGGAGTTGACGAAGAGTCCTGCAGGTGCGCACCAGTGGAAGCCAAAGGGGGACGCAGGCGCAGGCACAGTGCCTGATGCGCACGATCCATCGAAGCGTCTCGCGCCGTCGATGTTGACCACAGATCTTTCGCTGCGCTTCGACCCGGCATACGAAAAGATTTCGCGCCGTTTCTACGAACACCCCGACGAGTTCGCCGATGCGTTCGCGCGTGCGTGGTTCAAGCTGACGCACCGCGACATGGGTCCCCGCTCGCGCTACCTGGGTTCGGAGGTTCCGACTGAAGAGCTTATCTGGCAGGACCCCGTTCCCGCGGTCGATCACAAGCTGATTGATGCGCAGGATGTCGCCGCGCTGAGGAGCAAGATTCTCGCCTCGGGCCTGACCACCTCGCAGTTGATCTCGACGGCCTGGGCATCGGCTTCGACCTTCCGCGGCTCCGACAAGCGCGGTGGCGCAAACGGCGCGCGCATTCGTCTTTCTCCGCAGAAGGATTGGGCGGCGAACCATCCGGAACAGCTGGCGAAGGTGTTGAAGACGCTCGAAGGTATTCAGAGCGAGTTCAACAAGCAATCTGGCAAGAAGGTTTCGCTCGCTGACTTGATTGTTCTAGCCGGTTGCGCGGGTGTCGAACAAGCCGCGAAAAATGCTGGCGTCACTGTGACTGTTCCCTTCGCCCCTGGGCGCACGGACGCTTCGCAGGAGCAGACTGACGTGGACTCGTTCGCAGTGCTTGAGCCGGTTGCGGATGGATTCCGCAACTTTCTCAAGGACAAGTCCAGCGTCCCGGCCGAGGCATTGCTGGTCGATAAGGCGCAGCTGCTGACGCTGACCGTGCCCGAGATGACGGTGCTGATCGGCGGCCTGCGCGTGCTCGACACGAACGTCGGACAAAGCAAGCATGGCGTCTTCACCAAAAAGCCGGGGACGTTGACCAACGACTTCTTCATCAACCTGCTCGATATGGGTATGGAGTGGAAGCCGGCTTCGGGTGCGCAGGACGTATTTGAACTGCGCGATCGCAAGACGGGAGAGGTGAAGTGGACCGGCACGCGTGTCGATCTTGTCTTCGGTTCGAACTCTCAGCTCCGAGCGCTCGCAGAGGTCTACGGCAGCTCCGACGCCAAAGAGAAGTTTGTCCATGACTTCGTTGCGGTTTGGAACAAGGTGATGAACCTTGATCGCTTCGACCTTGCGTGATCTTGATTGCGACAAAAAAAATCCCGGACAGCAACTCCAACTGTCCGGGATAAATAAGGGGCCATCAGTAAAAACTTCTAAAACTGAAGCTTCAGTGCGAGCTGAATGACACGTGAGTCCGGCTGCTCACCATGAAAGCGCTCGCTGGTGATCTGGCCGAATGCGCCATTTTGCACCTGATTCGTCTCTGCGCCGCCGCCACCGCCAACATTTGTTGCCGGCTGACCATGAGCAGGAGTGTTCAAGAGGTTGAAGACATCGGCGCGGAACTGAAGTCTGGATTCACGCGGCAGCGCGAAGTCCTTGAACAGCGTCGCATCGATGCGGTTATAGCCGGGCCCAACAACAGTCGTCGAGCCAGGCGCTCCATAGAATGCGGAGAGCGGTAACGAAGCATAGTTGGACGCCGAAACGTTTATCGGATTCTGGAAGGCACATGGATTGAACCAATGCTGAACGGTCCTCACGCTTGTAGCGCACGCCTTGGTTGAAGGTGTGTTCAAAGGCAGAGATCCTCCAGCCTTGAACGGATCAGCGACCTTCAGCGGATAGGACGTGCCATTACCCAGGGTATTGTTGGCAACCAACTCTGCCGGGTTACCGGTTTGTACCCGGAATGTTAGCGAGGTCTCCCATCCACCGACGACTTCGTTCTCCCAACCTGCACGGTTCAGGTGAGCACGTCCATATCCGAAGGGCAGAATGTAGTGGCCATTCAAAGTAGCGCGCTGCCGAACATCTTGCAGGTCCGAGCCGTAGTCGTAGGAAAGGCCAAGCCATTGCGGCAACCGATAGGATGCCTGACCAGCGTAGCCATTCAGCGGAGGACGCGCGTCATCAAGCGCGTGTGACCAGGTGTAGGTAGCGAGGAACGTAAGACTGCGGGTGGCGCGTCCTTCGAGCTTGGACTGGAGGGCGTTGTAGTTGCCCATGCCGCTGTCGACCACGATGCCTCCGCCGCTCAGGCCGTACTTACCGTAGTTGCTGCCGCTGCCGGCGATGCCGCCGCCCAGCGGAAGATAGGAACTGTAGGAGGTGCCTGGAGGCAATAAGCCATCGTAGGTGTTTGTGCTGCTCTGTGCCTGCAGATGACGGTCTACATTGCCCACATAAGCAAGCGTGGCCGAGAGCGCAGGAGTAAAGGCGTACTGAAGGCTGAGATTCCAGCTCTCCGTATACGGCGAACGGTTCTGATAGCTGAGGCTCTTCACACCCGGATTGACGAGCGCGGTGGCGCTCAGCGTTCCATCGGAGTTCAGCAAACCGGCGAAGCCAGACTCCAGCGTCGTGTTGGAGAAGGTACAGTTCGCGGCGGAAGAGCAGGTCTGCGCCGAGATGCTGTCGGAGATGGCGAACGGCAGGCTCTGACCGATGTTCGGGCCATAACCTACATTTTCCAGACCGCCGTAGAAGATGCCGAAGCCCGCACGCACGACGAACTTGTTATTTGCCGTGTAAGCGAATCCCACGCGCGGGGAGAAGTTCATGAAGTGCGACAGGGTCAACGAGCGGTTGTTTGTGTATTGCACGTTGATGTTATTTGCCGCAAGACTGTTGGCGAAGATCGGCGGTAGAGAGACGTTCTGCGTGCTCTTGGGAAGAAGATATGTGCCGGAGGCCTTCACATAGTTCGGCGCGGTGGACGTACCCGCAGCGGTAAAGGTTCCGGGGACGAAGTTGGCCTGATGATCGTGCAGTTCGACGAAGGGCTGCACATATTCCCAGCGTAGGCCTAGATTGAGGGTGAGTTTCGGCATGACGCGCCAGTCGTCTTGCAGGTAGGCGGCATCGTACCAGCGCTCATCCTCGGTGGTGTAAAGGTTGCCGATCGACGCAGAAGCGACATAGTCCTGGACGAAGTCGGCGATGCCAGAGCCGGTTGTGGAAGAGGCGCTTGGAATATCCGAATACATGCCAGTGAAGTTGAAGTTGCCGCGACCACGAGACGGCTGAAGCGTTGAGTTGCGGATGCGCTGGAAATTCACACCAACCTTCAACGAATTATTGCCGAGAGAGAAGGTCACATTGTCCAACAGTTGCGCAACATTCTCATACTCCTGCGAAGGATAGAAGGCCGGCGTTCCCGCAGTGGTAAGTCCTGAGATAGTGAGACCGGGAAGACCGCCATTGCCGGGACTGAAGGGAATGTTATTCATCCCGTACTGTGCTGCAAGGCTGGTATTGCTATTCTGCTGCTGAAAAGACGCGTGGATCCAGTTGTAGCCAAAGCGAATTTCGTTGACGACCTTCGGTGAGAAGATGTGCGTCTCACTCCAGGTGAAATTGCGGCCTTCCACGCGGATATTGCCATCCGCGCTAAACGATCCGCCGTCGAGCACAGGACCGAGCGGACTTGGATAGTACTGCGGGTTCTGCGAGTAGCTGTAGCGCGCAAATGTCTGGTCCTTTTGATTGATGTTCCAGTCGGAGCGCACATCGTACTGCGTGGTGTTGTCGGTGACTTTTCCAGCAAAGAGATAGTTGTTATAGGTTTTGCCGGCGGCCCCGTAGTTCGGCAGAGGATACTCATTCAGCAGCTTGGCCGCGTTCTGATTCACCTGGCTCGCACAGAGCGTATTTTGTACTCCATTGCAAGCCAGCGGCGATCCCCCGCCGGGCGTATAGAGCTTCTTTGCTGTCGTGTTTAGCGTGGTGTCGGCACTGAGAAGCTCGGTGTAGTTAGTGAAACCACTGGAGCGCATGAGCGCTGTTGGAACACTATAGAAATTGCTTGTCTCCTGATAAACGATGCGATTCGCTTCGGCATCAGCGAAGAGGAATAGGTGGTTCTTGATGATGGGCCCGCCCAAGGTGCCACCAAACTGGTTCTGCCTATACATTGGTTTGCCGAGCGAGAACCAGTCGATCGCGTTCAGCTTATCGTTGCGGAAGTACTCCCATAAAGACCCGTGAACGGTGTTGGTGCCGGACTTGATGGAGGCGTTCACCACGCCGCCGGCCGCATGACCCAGCTCGGCGCTGTAATCGGAGGTCTGAACGCTGAACTCCTGCAGCGCGTCAGGTGGTGGCTTGATGACGAAACTGGCTCCGTTGAGAAAGTCGGCGAGGTTCACGTTGTTGTCGACGCCATCGAGGATGAAGTTATTTTGCTCGGCGCGCTGACCGTTGGCCGAGAAATCACCCTTCTGTTCGCCACGCGAACCCTGAGTTCCCGGTGCAACGCCCATCGTGAGCTGCGCGATGTAAACGTAGTTTCGGCCGTTGAGCGCAGTATTGTTGATTGCGCCGGCTGAGATCGTTTGCCCAACGGACGACTCCTGCGTCTGCATCTGCGGAGCGTCGCTCGTCACCTCGACGGTCTGGGATTCACTGCCGACCGGAAGCTGCACGTTGACGCTGAGTCTCTCCTGAGCATGAAGCTGGAGCCCCTTACGCTGCATCGTCTGAAACCCAGTGGCAGAGACCGTCAGACTGTAGGTGCCGATTTTGAGAGGCGAGATGGTGAAGACGCCGCTCCTGTCGCTACTCCTCTTCTGCGTAAACCCAGTGTTGATATCGGCAACAGTAACCGAAGCTCCTTCCACTACAGCTCCCGTAGGATCCGTTACTGTTCCTGTGATCGTGCCCTGGTCCTGCTGCGCATGCACAAAAGACACCGCCAGCAGCGGCCAGAGAAGCACCGCCACCAGCATTCTGAGATTTCTCTTTGTAAACTGCTTTGTCATCTGCATCACCACACCTCAAAAATGTTGTGTTGCTGTTTGTCTTGAGCCCTGAAGACCGGCTTCTCGTTCTCTGCCTGGGAAACTCTCGAATCGCTTACGGTTCCAGCCGCAACATGACCACGCCATGCCGCGGAACTGTCGCTGTGTAGGTGTCGCGCATGCGGCCGAGATCTTTGCCTGCCCACAAGTCGCGCACCTTTGCCGGGCCGCGTACACCTGCGTTGGAAAAATTCAACGTAACCGATGTTGCCTCGTCGCCTCGGTTGAACAGGCCCACAGCAACGGCGCCTCCGGTGAGCGGCCTGGACCAGATCTCTTTCGCGCCCGAGGCCCACACACGGTCTGCCTGCTTGCCCAGCGCGTCCTGATCGACAGCAATGATGTCGTGGTTCGTCAGGATGCTGAGCGTCTCCGGAGTCATCTTGCTCAAGTCATTGCCCGCCAACAGAGGCGCGGCCAGCAGCGCCCACAACGACATGTGCGTGCGATACTCGTCGGCAGTCATGCCGCCGTTTCCGACCTCCAGCATGTCAGGATCATTCCAGTGCCCGGGCCCCGCGTACTGCGCGATATCGAGCTGACCGAATCCAATCGCAGACATCGAACCATAGTTGTCGCGAATATCGCCAGTGGTACGCCATGCATTCCCGCCTACTGACGCTCCCCACTTCCACACATCTCCCAGTCCGTACTGGCACAGGCTGAAGACGATTGGGCGTCCCGTCTTCGCGAGCGCCTGATGCATCTTCTCGTACGCGGCCTTCATTGTTTCGATCTGCTTTGGCGAATATGCGTCAGACATACGCATCATGACCATCCTCTGCTGGCGAGGATCGGCAACCGCCTGTTTCAAGACATCCTTCTGCGCTGCAGAAAGATTGTCGGCCTGCTGCGCCAGGATGAGTCTGTAACTGCAAAGGTCGTACTTCAGATAGTCGATGCCCCATGCGGCATAGGTGCGGGCATCCTGCTCCTCGTGGCCATAGCTGCCTTCAAAGCCAGCACACGTCTTCGGCCCAGGTGAGGAGTAGATGCCGAGCTTCAGCCCCTTGGAGTGGACATAGTCGGCCAGCGCCTTCATGTCGGGAAACTTCTCGTTGCTTTGAATGTTGCCCTCGGCGTCGCGGGTCCCCTCCCACGTGTCGTCGATGTTGACATAGATGTAACCGGCATCGCGCATGCCGCTGGAGACGAGCGCATCGGCAGCCGCACGCACATCGGCATCGTTTACATTGCGGCCGAAGTGGTTCCAACTGTTCCAGCCCATCGGAGGTCGTGAAGCAACCTGGCCCATGGCCGGCAAGGCCGCAAGAAGAAATGCTGCCGCAGCCAATCCTAAAAACATCCATACGGTCCGGCGCATCAACGAACGGCGCAGCGGAGAGCAAGGCTCCGCAAATTGAAGATTGTTGATCATGCGGACGATCATGCGCCGCGATCAGAAAGTGCGAAACGTGTTTTTACGGGGACTTCACCGTGAATACACCGTGAAATATCAATTAGTTTCAATAAGATACAAGGATATATTCGTTGTGATAGATTGATGTGCGGCTTTCAACCGGCTACGACATGAAGCGCGAAATGGCACATTACGAAGCTTCCTCCACAGATGTCATCGTGGATTCCTCACTTGCGCCGGACGATTTTCGCCACCAACATGTAAACGGTTCCAATTCCGATCCTGACAGCGGCCCGCCTGAAGCTATCTCCTTGAAATCTGATCCGCGGTGGCAGGCAGTCCAACGCGTGGTCCACAGCAAAAGCTTTTCCCGAGCGTCGCGGCTCTCTGCTTTTCTGCTCTACATCTGCGAGCGGGCCATTGAAGGACATACGGACGAGATCACCGAGCAGCAGATTGGCGTGCGGGTCTTCGGGCGCCCTGCGCACTACAATCCCGGCGACGACAACATCGTTCGCGGCACGGCCCGCCTGCTGCGGCAGCGGCTCGAGCTCTATTACCAGGAAGAAGGCGCCGCAGACGAGCTGCGCATTACGGTGCCTCGCGGGACGTATGTCCCACTCTTCGAAAGGGCCACGGAAGTTCAGGAGCAACCCGACGCGGAGAGAAGCCCCCTCCTTGAAGATGCTCCGCGTGAGGCTCCCCTGGCCCGGCACACGTTTAGCCGCCTGTGGACAGCGGTCTCACTCCTGGCTGCGTTCGCCCTCGGGGCCGCTGCGCTGCTCGCCTACCAGCACTTCACGCGAAGTCGCAATCATCCGTCCAGCCCCGCCGCTGTGCTGTGGCGCACGGTCTTCCCAGGCGACAAGAGAACGCTCATCATTGCGGGCGACGCGGGCGTGGATATGTTCGACAACCTGGCTCGGCAGCAGGTGAATATCAACGAATACTCCGAGCGCGCCTATCTCAGCAGCCCTTTCGCGCAGACTCCTGATGATTATCACTGGGCGCCGCTGGCGACGCGTGCTTACGTCAGCGTGCAGGACCTGAAGCTGGCCACAGCGCTCGTGCGCCTGCCCGAGGTGCGGAATGACCAGCGCGTCTTCATCCACTACGCGCGAGAGATCAGGCCGGAAGACCTGATGGATGCAAACGCCGTCCTGATCGGGTCGCCCGCGTTCAACCCATGGGTGCAGCTCTTCGACAAAGACCAGGACTTCACCATGTCCTACGACGGTGTCGAAAACAGCATCACTGTCATTGATCATCATCCAGCCGCGGGCGAAAAGTCTTCGTACAAATGGATATGGAATGACCCCGAGCACGCTTACGCTCTCATCGCTTTGACCAACAACTTGAATGGGACCGGCAAGGTGCTTCTCGTCGAATCGACGACCACCATGCCTACGGGTGCGGCATCGGACCTGCTGCTGAATCCGGGCCCGATGGAGCAGATTCTTGCGCGCGCTACCAACCCTAACGGATCGCTGAAGCGATTTGAGGTACTGCTGGAGACAAGCCTGGTCGGCAACAGCAGCACCCAGCCCAAGGTCATCGCAGTCCACATCCATAACAACTAAATAAAAGCCCAATCTCCGCACATCGCTTGCTGGACGAGACATGAATCTCACACGCCGATGCGAACCGGCACCGAGCTGGTAACAGGAAATGTTGTCCCACACCGATCCATTTTGGCGACGCGTTGCATAAAAAGCCCCTCGCCGGGAATTAACCAGGCGAGGGGCGTGGGTACATCGCACTAGAAGCTGAGTTTGATCGATCCTTGGAAAAGCCTTGCGTTAGTTCCAGACGCTAGTCCGGATACCTGACCGAAGGTGGATGAGCTCAAGCCAGCGGTTGGGTTGCCAAAGATCGGATGGTTAAGGACATTGAAGGCTTCAAGCCGGAGCGTTGCATTAAACCGCTCGTGGATAGGAAATACGCGGGAGACCTGAGCGTCGAACTGCAATGACGTCGGTCCTCTGAAGGAGTTTTTGCCAATGTTGCCGTAGGTGCCATATCCCGAGCAGGTCAATGGTGTCGAGCCAGACGGGCAGACCTGAGAGAATGCCGCCGGATTCAGATAGCCACGATTGGCCGCTCCGCTGGCAGAGCGAAGCTTCTGATGAAGGTAGACAGGAACCCCGGGAACCAGATTGGGGCGATCGTTGCCTACGTCAGTGAAGGAATTATCGACTCCTGAGGTAACAGTGAATGGCGCCCCACTGACGATATGGATGAGCGGAGCAAATTCCCAACCGTTAGCCGCAAGTGAGGCGAAGCGGTTGGCCAGATGAAACGCGCTCCTCGTCACAAGAGAGACGTTCTCAACATTGCGATAGTCAGAGCCGCAAGGACCATAATCCATACCGGGATTGGCGGGGTTCTCAACGGTCGTGCTAGCAAGGTCGCCCTGAGCATCTTCGATATTCAGGCATTTGGACCAGGTATAGTTCGCCAACAGGCTGAATGTAGAGGAGAGACGATGCTGAGCAGAGACGATGAGGCCATTGTAGTTGGCCATGCCAGTGTCATTGATGAGCACTGTGCCACCGCCGCCACCAAGGTATTGGTTTCCCTGACTCGTATTCTGCTGCGTGAGATAGAAGCGCTGAGCCTCGTTTGCAGTCGTAGAACAGGGCGTTCCGGACTTACCTGCGCCAGGCTTGCCAGCCGGCCCGGTAACAACAACGCCCGTGCATCCAGTGCCGTTCGCACCCCAGACACCGGGCACGAAAGTAGCTGCACTCATAGGAGTGCCCATAGGTGCATGGACCGTGTGGCTTCCAATGTATTGGACCTGACCTTGCCATCCGCGGCTGAAATCATGCTGAATGCTCGCCGTCCACTGCTCGGTGTAAGACGACTTGAACTGCGCAGGCATGAAGATGTACTGCGATTGAGCAAAGAACTGAGCATTCGCAGGAGTTGGAATGACCGGTTGGGGGAATGGGCTCGTTGTTACCTGGCCAACCGACCACGGACTCGTAAAGCTCATCGGACCTGAGGTGCTGGTCTGTGTTTGGGCGATGGCCGTGGCGAATGGAGGGTTCTGCTGATTGCGCTGAGCGGTAAAGAAGTTGACCTGGTCGTAGCCCATCACGAAACCTGCGCGCAGTACAGTCTGGCCGCTGCCGGTGGGATCAAAGGAGACACCGATATTAGGCGAGAACTGCCATGGCGAGTTCTTCGTGAATTGACGGGAAACACCGTGGTCGCCATAGAAAAGCACACCAGCAGGAGCGTTGGAATAGACCGAGCTGGTCGTATTTGAAAGGAAGTTTGCCATACTGAAGACGACTCCGCGATTGAATACATCAACCGGCATGAAGTTGGGACTCCAGCGCAGACCACCGTTGATGGTGAGCCGACTCGTAGCATGATAGGTGTCTTGAACGTACAAGCTGGGAATGGGCCCACGCAGAGCGTTCTGCTGCTCCTTGCTCTGCTGGAAGGCGTACATAGCACCCATCAGGAAGTCCAGATTGGGATCGCCAACCGACGAGCCTCCATTAGGCCCGTTCGAGCTATAAACACCCTGGAAGGTGAATTGACCATTGCCCTCATAGACGTTGCCGATATTGAGCTGATTCTGCACCCACTGTCCGCCAATAACGAACTGATGTTTGCCGCGCAGCATTGTGACATCGTCCGCGAGCGCAAGTGTGTTGTCGTTGAAGTGAGAGACCGAGTTCGTTCCACCGCCAATGGTGAATTTGTTCGTCGTCGTCAGTTGCAGACCGTTCGGTACGTACTGATAGATATTGACGCCAAGCGTGGCAGCGTTGATATCGTTAGCCGCATATCCGCGGTTGTCTCGCCGCCGCAGTAGAGTTGCGTGCGCTGTGTTGATGGTGCGGCTGCTGATCGTGTAGGCCTCGGACATGGTAAAGCTCTGCACGCGCTCCGAATTGCCCGATTGCGTAGTAATGAGGATGTTGGTTGGCGAGAAGAAGGCAGGCGCCTGATAACCGTCGATGAAGTAGCGGGCATAGAAGTTGTTGTTTGCGTTGATAGTCCAGTCGACTCGAGTAACAAACTGATTGTCCGCAGTCTGCGACGGAATTGCATACGACACGAGCCCGCAACCTTGTGTATCGACGGACGGAATGGGTTGGGGGAGATACTTCATCAGGTTCAAGGCCTGCGCGTTGTATGTTGGCTGGCTTGCATACTTGTTACCTGCAAGCGCGACTCCAGTAAGCGGATCGACCAGCTGCACCGGCTTTGCTACGCAGTTGGAGCCATCCGTAACGGAGAAATCACCAGCGAGATTTGCGGCAGTGGGAACGTGGGCCTGTGTTGCTGCCTGAGACTGGTCGGCTTTCGTGCGCTGATATGCCGCGAAGGCGAAGAGCTTGTCCCTGCGGATAGGACCGCCGAATGTGCCGCCGTACTGGTTCTGGTGAAGCGTATCTTTCGCCGAGCAAGTTGTTTTAGGAGCAACTGGCGTACAAGTCGAGTAGAAGTTGGTTGCGTCGAAGTAGTTATTGCGGATGAACTCAAACGCCGAACCGTGGAAGGTATTGGTTCCAGACTGGGTGATGACGTTGACCATGCCGCCGGTGTGCATGCTGTCCTGTGCGCTAAGGCCCGCAGCCTCAACGCTGAACTCGCGCACCGCATCCGGAAAGGGAAATGGAAGATTGCCATTGCCCATATAGTCGTTGTTGTCACCGCCGTCGAGCCTCCACATCGTTGTATTGCCCATACCTCCGGCGACTGAGACCGAAACAGTCTGGTAGGAATACTTGCTGCCCGTAAAGTCACCACCTGGAGCAGCAGTCGAGCCGCCAGAGAGCGTAATCAAGGCAGTCATCTGACGCCCATTGAGCGGCATCTCCGTGACGGCCTGGTGGTCGATGGTCTGTTTGAAGGTTGTGTCCTCGGTCTGCAGCGCGAGACCGCTTGCTTGGACCTCGACCTGTTGTGTTGCGCTGCCAACCGTCATCTTCACGTTGACCGAGATGCTGCTGCCGACCTCGAGAACGATGTGCGTCTGGGTGTAGGTCTGGAAGCCGCTCATGCTTACCGAAAGCGAATAAGTGCCGACCGGGATATTCGGAAAGGTGTACAGGCCGTTTGAGTCGCTCACTGCGGCCCGTTTGACGCCCGTAGCTGTTGCAGTCAGTGTGACGGCCGCGCCGGGAATGACCGCGCCGGTCGGGTCAGCTACGGCGCCTGCGATGCTGGCCGTACCAGCCGCCTGGGCGTTCGCATTAGATGGAGACGAGCAGAAGAGAGCCACGGCGAACAGCGCCGTCAGGATGCTCCCGTCAGGAATAGGCCTCGAAGGTAGCGTGCTGGCATAGTATTTTCCTCTTGAATCAAACAGGGTTGGTTCAGGGTCGATCTCGATTTCGTTTCTCTGCCACAAATTGGTCGTACCGCTTGTGCGCAAAACTATAGGCCGCAACTTTGAGGCATGTCAACAGAAATGGTTCACGATCTGAACCACATTGAAAACGCCGTCCCGTTTTCACGCTTCCTAACGGCTTGTTGAGTATTTAGGCGGGTTTCTGTGCAAGGGCCACGCGTGGGATCGCTTGCAGGTCTTCGATGAACCTCACGCCTTGCCACGTTTCGAGCAAATCTGCGATATCCCCGCGCTGGCCGTGGCCAATCTCAAGCGCAAGCAAGCCGCCAGGCTTAAGGTTGTCAGCCGCTTGAGGAATCATCCTACGGTAGACATCGAGCCCCGAGGTCCCTGCAAACAGAGCCAGATGAGGCTCATGCTCGCGAACCTGCGGATGCAACTCACCAGCCTCAGTCAGAGCAATATATGGCGGATTGCTGACGATGGCATCGAACAAATGGCCCGAACGTTGACCACCCGGCTCATTAATTGGTATGTCCAGCAAATCAGCTTCGCTGAAATAGATGCGATCTGCAACACCATGGTCGCGAGCGTTCATCTGGGCAATCGCAAGCGCCTCGCGTGAGGCGTCCGTCGCCGCGATCTCCGCCCCGGGCAAATGCATAGCCAGTGCAATCGCAATTGCTCCAGAGCCTGTGCCAATATCAGCGATGCGCAATGGTTCGATGGCACGCCCTCGGAAGTGCGCCAGCACAGCCTCCACCAGATGCTCAGTCTCAGGCCGGGGAATCAAAACGTCCGACGTAACGCGGAAGACAAGCCCGTAAAATTCCTGCTCCCCGATGATGTATTGCACTGGCTCGTGCCGCAAGCGGTGCTGAATAGCATCTTTATAGGTGATTCGTTCAGCCTCAACAAGCAAACGGTCAGGATGAGCAAGCAACTGAGCGCGGCTAATGCCAAGCGTGTGCATCATCAGAAACTCGGCATCGCGGCGCGCAGAGGCAGAGAGATGCGCGTCGCCAGCCAGGCGCTCTGCAGCTTCGGCAATGGCTTCGCGAAGCGTCATAGTCTGATGTTATCTCTGCTCGATGCGGATAACATTGCCATCCGGGTCAAGCATATTGATCGCACCGTCGATCTTCGTGAAGGCGATGTGCTGTTTGCGCAGCAGATGTTCGCTGCGCGAGAGGCTCTTGGTCTGGAGCGTGATGCGAGCGTGGTTGCCAAGCGTAGCCGCAGGCACAATCTCAACCTGCTCGCCCGAGTCGCCTGGCAGATGGTAGAGCGTCAGCGAACCCGCAATCGGCTTGAACTCAAGCTGGTTCACGTAAAAGTCGCGCGCCGCCGCAGTGTCTTCAACTGCCAGCGTCACGCGCATCAGTTTATCGGCAACGCGGTCGGCGCCGAGGTCCTTGCCGCGGTCTTCATAGTGCTTCGAACCGGGCTGATACTGCGTGTACTCGATGTTCTGCGGTCCAAAAGGCTGCTCCGGCCCGTCCATCGTGAACAGCAGATTGCCCGCTCCGGCCTTGCGCACAGCCGTCCGCGGAGTGAGACCGCGCGTGGTGTAGTCCTGATAAACCGCATTCAGATCGACAGCTTCGAAGCACAGATGCAGAAAGCTGGGCGCAGGGGCCTTGGCCGTCGTGGGATACAACTCGATGAACTGCGTGTCATTGATCTTGACGAACGCTTCGTAGAGCTGGCCATTGCGCGACAGGTTGAATGGCTGATCAAAGCCAAGCTCCTGGTAAAACTTCGCCGACGCATCCAGATCATGCACGCGAATGGCAACATGCGCGATGCCGGCCAGAGGCGGTGGATCGCTCTGGTCTCCAATAGCCGAAGCAAAGCTGGTCAAAATCAGCGAAACAAGTGCAAGCGCTGCGATGCGGGCCGAAGTGCGAAGATGCTGCCTGGTCATGCGTGACTCCCTGAAGTGGTCGTACCGATTGTCACCCATGGGAGAGCACGATGCCAAATCCATCGCGCGCGCAGGCCGTCAGACCGCCGCGGACTCCGACTTCAGCTTCTCCGCCACGTTGTGCGCGATCAGCGCGTCGATCGTGGGCTGCAGCATCCCTTCCATCACCATGTTGAGCTGATGGTTCGTCAGTCCGATGCGATGGTCGGTCAAGCGGTTCTGCGGGAAGTTGTATGTACGAATCTTCTCCGACCGGTCGCCGGTGCCTACCTGCTGCTTGCGGTCCTTCGCCTGCTGCTGGTGAATCCGCTCTTCTTCCACTTCGTACAAGCGAGCGCGCAGCACACGCATGGCCTTCTCGCGGTTTTTGATCTGCGACTTCTCGTCCTGGCAGCTCACCACCGTATTCGTCGGAATGTGCGTAATGCGAACAGCGGAATACGTCGTATTCACCGACTGACCGCCCGGTCCCGACGAGCAGAACGTGTCAATGCGCAGGTCCTTGGCCTCAATCTTGATATCGACCTCTTCGGCCTCAGGCAGCACAGCCACCGTAATGGCCGAGGTGTGTACGCGGCCCTGCGTCTCCGTCGCGGGCACCCGCTGCACCCGGTGCGTGCCGGACTCATACTTCATCTGCGAGTAGACCTTGTCTCCTTCGAAGATGGCCGTCACTTCCTTCATGCCGCCGCCGATGCCGGTCTCCGATGTCGAGAGCACTTCGACGCGCCACTTATGCTGCTCGGCAAACCGCAGATACATGCGGAACATCTCCGACACAAAGATCGCCGCCTCGTCGCCGCCCGTGCCCGCGCGCAGCTCGATGATGATGTTCTTGTCGTCGTTGGGATCCTTGGGCAGTAGCATCACCTTGAGCTGCTCCTCGATCTCAACCAGCCGCGGCTCAAGCGCGAGCAACTCCTCCTGCGCCATGGCGCGAATATCCGGATCAGACTCAGCCAGCATCGCCTTCGCGTCGGCAACCCCCTGCTTCACCTCGCGGTACTCGCGGAACTTCTCCACCGTAGGCTCAAGGTCGCGGTGGGCCTTCGCCGTGGCGGCAAACTTCTTCTGGTCAGCAACCAGCGTAGGATCGGCAAGCTGACGGCCAAGGTCTTCATAACGGGCTTCGAGTTGATCGAGACGGTCGAACATACAGAAAAATCCTTATAGCAAATCTTTTGTCACGCAGTTGTTCTGGAAAGCGATTAAGAGGCGAGCGCAGCTAGGCAAAGTCGTGACGCGAGGGGGTCACGCGGGAGGTATTCACCGGATTTGCATTGGCACACATGGCTCTATTTAGATGTTACTCCTATCGAGGAGGGTTCTGCGCGCATCTTTACCGGAGAGGAACGGATGGCACTGTTCGCAGATTTGGCGAAGCTGGCGGATGAGTTGGCTCACGAGCCGAGCCGACTGAAGAAGCGCGCGGCCATCGCAGAAGCCATTGCCGCCGTGCATATAGCCGCGCCCGAAAGCGAAGATGCTGGCCTGTTCGCGCTCTACCTGGCAGGAATGCCGTTTGCCGAAGCCGACCCACGCAAGCTAAACGCAGGCGGATCGTTGCTCTCGAAAGCGCTGTTGGCTGTCTCGGGCGCATCGCAAGCCGAGTTGTCGCGAGAGTACAAACGGCACGGCGATCTCGGAGCCGCTGGGTTCGATCTATTGTCTACGCGAGCCACAGAGCGAACCCGTCCACCGACCCTCCAAAATATAGCCGAAGCCTTTACAGCCATGGCAGCAGCACGAACCACAGCAGCACGCGCGAGTCTGGTTGAAGGCCTGTTGCAACGCGCCTCCCCGCTCGAAGCAAAGTACCTGCTGAAGCTGATGGTGGGCGACATGCGCATTGGCGTGAAGCAAAGCCTCATCGAAGAAGCAATCGCCGCTGCCGCGCAAGTTGCCGTCGCCGCCGTCAGAAACGCCGTGATGCTCGAAGCCGACCTGAGCGCAGCAACAGAGCGAGCGTTCGCAGGCACGCTCGCCGAAGCACGGATGCGCCTCTTCCATCCACTCGGCTTCATGCTTGCCTCGCCGGTGGATTCGCCGGAAGAAGCAGTAGAGCGCTTCGCGGCGAAGCCGCACGAGGGCGACGAGCCAGAGCACGTCGCAGCATTTCTCGAAGACAAGTACGACGGCATGAGAGCGCAGATACACTGTAGCGACGCCAGCCAGCCCGGGCGCGTCGCCATCTACTCGCGCAACCGCGAAGATGTGACCGAGAGCTTTCCCGAATTGCAGGAAGCCTTCTCGCGCGTAAGCGAACATGCGGGCGCGCTGATCTTCGACGGCGAAATCCTCGGCTGGGACTTCGACACAGCGCGCGCCCTGCCGTTTGCTGTGCTGGCAACGCGGCTCAGACGCAAGCGCGTCTCGAATGAGCTGCGCGCACAGGTCCCCGTCGTCTTCATGGCCTTCGATCTGATGTTTGCCGAGAGCGCATTGCTACTGGAGCGCCCACTCAAGGAACGTCGCAACCGTCTTGAATCAGTAGTCGAGAAGCTGACCGGGCATGCAACCGCGTCCATCATCGTGGACGAACGCGCCCGCAATGCTCAGGCCGTGCTCTTCGCCGGAGAAGAAAGCGCCGCACTCTCGCGCCTGCTCCTCGCACCCTCACGGCTCGTCCAAAGCGCAGACGAAATCGAGCGCGCCTACACCGATGCGCGCGCACGCGCCAACGAAGGCGTCATGCTGAAAGCAGCCGACTCCATCTATCAGCCCGGGCGCCGCGGACTGGCCTGGCTGAAGCTGAAGCGCGAACTGGCAACGTTAGATGTAGTCGTCACAGGAGCAGAGTTCGGTCACGGCAAGCGCGCAGGTATCCTCAGCGACTACACCTTCGCCGTGCGCGCCGCCAACGGCGAGCTGCTGAACGTCGGCAAAGCCTACTCTGGCCTGACTGATGCCGAGATAGCCGAGATGAGCGCATGGATGATGGCCCATACGCTCGTGGACGAAGGATTCTTCCGCACCGTCGAACCGCTCCGCATCCTCGAAGTCGCCTTCAACAACATCATGCGCAGCGACCGACACGCCAGCGGCTTCGCCCTGCGCTTCCCGCGCATCCTGCGCATCCGGGACGACAAGCCAGTCAGCGAAATCGACACAGTCGAGCGCGTCGAAGAGATCTATCAATCGCAGGTAGACAAGCCAGTCGAGTAATCCTCCCTAATTAACACATCCATGCAGAACCTCGGCAGCATTTAGTGGCATCCTAAGGGCATGAACTACAGACAGCTTGGCAGGTCAGGTTTGAAGGTGCCGGAGCTTTGCTTCGGCTGCGGAACATTCGGCGGACATAACGACGAGTTCTTCAAAGCGTGGGGCGCGTCAGACGTGGCCGAGGCGAAGCGCATCGTCGATATCTGCATGGACGCTGGTATCAATTTCTTCGACACAGCAGACATCTACTCAAACGGCAGCAGTGAAACCGTGCTGGGCAAGGCCATCGTGCACCTCAACCGTGAAGACCTGCTGATCTCCACCAAAGCGACCTTCCGCTTCGGCAAGGGCGCGAACGACGTCGGCTCTTCGCGCTACCACCTCATTCAATCCGCCGAACGCAGCCTGAAGCGCCTCGGCACCGACTATATCGACGTCTACCACCTGCACGCATTCGACGCGACCACGCCGGTCGAAGAGACGCTGCGCGCGCTCGACGACCTCATCACCGCGGGCAAGCTGCGCTACATTGCCTGCTCCAACTTCTCCGGCTGGCACCTGATGAAGTCGCTCAGCGTGAGCGAACGGTACGGCTGGTCGCGCTACGTCGGCCATCAGGTCTACTACTCGCTCGTCGGTCGCGACTACGAATGGGAGTTGATGCCGCTTGCGCTCGATCAGGGTGTCGGCGCGCTCGTCTGGTCTCCGCTCGGCTGGGGACGCCTCACCGGAAAGATCCGCCGCGGCCAGCCGCTCCCCAAAGACAGCCGCCTGCAATCGAAGCTCGCCGCAGACTCGGGGCCCCAGCCCGACCAGGAATATCTCTATAAGGTTGTCGATGCGCTCGACGAAGTCGCCAACGAGACCGGCAAGACCGTCCCGCAGATCGCGCTGAACTGGGTGCTCAGTCGGCCATCCATCTCAACCGTCATCATCGGCGCGCGCAACGAGGAGCAGTTGCGGCAGAACATCGGCTCGACAGGCTGGAAGCTCACCGCAGCGCAGATCGCCAAACTCGACGCCGCCAGCGAGCTGCCGCGCGCCTATCCCTACTGGCACCAGTTGCAATTCGAAGAGCGCAACCCGAAGCCTGTGTAGAGTAAGCCGCCGCCGGTCAGGAGTCGCGGCGACGCATTCATGAAAACGATTGCACCACATCGAAACAAAACGGTAGAATTGGCAACGGTTTGAGGTTTGCCATCGCTGCCGGCCTCGCGCCCATTCTTTTGTGACGGTGAGGGACTCGTGCGCTCCAGACTGCTTGTTCTGCTATTGGCCTGTTTTGTGATCTGTGGAAGCGGCTTTGCTCAACCCTCTGCGAAGCACAGCTTCGGCGTGGAAGGCAACCACTTCGTTCTGGACGGCAAGCCGTTCCAGGTCATCTCCGGCGAGATGCACTACCAGCGCATCCCACGCGAGTACTGGCGCGCGCGCCTCGAAATGGCCAAAGCCATGGGCCTGAACACCATCACCACCTACGTCTTCTGGAACAAACACGAGCCCGAGCCAGGCGTCTTCGACTTCACCGGCAACAACGACGTGGCCGAGTTCATCCGCGAGGCGCAGCAGGAGGGCCTCTACGTCATCCTGCGCCCCGGCCCCTACGACTGCGCCGAGTGGGAGTGGGGCGGCTTCCCCGCGTGGCTGCTGAAGGACCAGCGGCAAGGCCTCGCCGTCCGCACCACAGACCCGAAGTTTATGGTTCCCGCAACCGCGTGGATCAAGCGCCTCGGCCAGGAAGTTGCCCCGCTCCAGATCGGCAACGGCGGCCCCATCATCCTCACGCAGGTTGAGAACGAGTACGGCTCCTACGGCAGCGACCATGTCTACATGGAGCAGGTCCACAAAGCTCTCGTCGATGCCGGATTCACCGAGTCGCAGCTCTACACCGCCGACGGTCCCGAAGAAGTTCCAGCAGGCTCGCTCGCCGAGCTTCCCGTCGGCATCAACTTTGGCGCCGACCGCGAAGGCGACGCCGAGAAGAACTTTGCCGTGCTCGAAAAGTTCCGCCCCACAGGTCCACGCTTCAATAGCGAGTACTGGGACGGATGGTTCGATCACTGGGGTGGCCACCACGCACACACAAGCACCGCCATCCAGGCCTCGAACCTGAAGTGGATGCTCGACAAAGGCTACTCGGTCAGCCTCTATATGTTCCACGGTGGCACCAGCTTCGGCTTCATGAACGGCGCGAACAGCGATGGCAAAGGCAGCTACGAGCCGGACGTGACCAGCTACGACTACGATTCGCCGCTCGACGAAAGCGGCCGCACCACGCCGAAGTACTACGCCTTCCGCAAAGTAATTGCCGAGGCGACAGGCATCACACCACCGCCAGTGCCAGAGGTTGCGCCAGCAATCACCGTGCCTGCGGTGCAGATGACCGAAGCAGCATCGCTGTGGGATAACCTTCCGCAGCCCGTTCACTCAAAACAGATCCTGAGCATGGAAGACGTCGGCCAGTCCTACGGTTACATCCTCTATCGCAGAAAAATTAAGCACAGCGGCGTGCTCGTGCTCGACCAACTGCATAGCTACGCGCAGATCTACCTGAACGGCAAGCTGGTCGGCGCGCTCGATCGGCGTCTGAAGCAAAACCAGATCACGCTGCCCGCAGACAAGCACCACCAGCGGCTCGACATCCTCGTCGAAAACACAGCCCGCGTAAACTTCGCTCATGCTATGCCCGGCGAGCGCGCCGGCATCACCAACCATGTAACGCTCGACGGTAAGACGCTCACCGGATGGGACATCTACTCGCTGCCCATGAACGACCTCAACACGCTCAAGTTCTCTGACAAGCCATGCTCAGGCGCATGCTTCTATCGCGCCAGCTTCAACCTCGACGCAACCGCAGACACCTTCCTCGACACCAGCCAGTTCACCAAAGGCGCCCTCTGGCTGAACGGACACGCGCTCGGCCGCATCTGGAACATCGGGCCACAGCGCGCACTCTACACTCCGGGACCATGGCTCGTGAAGGGCGCAAACCAGATCACGGTGTTTGATCTCCAGGGCGAGCCGGGCCGCTCCGTCAGCGGACTCGACAAACCAGCCTTGAGCTGGGCCGGAGCGGTTGCTCAATAACAAGGGCTGTCTGCGACAAGGGTGAGAAAAATCTCCACCTAAAGTTGGTTGTGCGGAACGGGCTGTGTCTGCGACGCTAGCCCAGTTCCGTACCATTTTGGAGACCACACCCCTTGGCCAGACGAATCGCTCTGTTGCTCTGTGTCCTTCTATCCGCATCCGTGCTCCGCGCACAGGACAACTTCTTCGAGAAGTGGGAAGCCCGCACCTCCGCCACGCAGGCCAAACAGCCCGCCTGGTCGCCTCCGCTCATCACCATCTTCAACGGGCTCATTCAGGTAGCGCGCACCGACTTCACCCGCCAGATCACTCCCACACGCACGACGACCTGGAACTACGGGACCAGCAAAGGCGTTAACCTCATCCCGTGGGCCAACACCGAGATTGACATCAACCTGCCGCCTTTCCTGACGCACAGCGCGCCCACCACCATCGACGGCGCCGGAGACATGTCCTTCGCCGTGAAGTATCGCATCGCTACCGGCAACGCCGAGCACGGCAACTACGCCATCAGCATGTGCCTGCCTATCAGCATCCCCACCGGCAGCTACAAGAATGGCAGCACCAATGCCAGCCTTTCGCCGACCTTCGAGACCGGCAAAGGATTCGGCCGCTTCAACCTCCAGAACACGATCGGCGCAACCCTGCCGACAGGCAACACGGTAAAACTGGGACGGCCCATCGTCTGGAACACCTCCGCGCAGTACCACCTCGGCCGCTACTTCTGGCCAGCCATGGAATCAAACGCAACCTTCTTTCACGGCGGCCCAAACGATGGCAAAAGCCAGGAGTTCCTGATGCCGGAGCTGCTGCTGGGGAAGATCCCAGTCCGCAGAGAGCAGCACACCCGCATGGGTCTCAGCATCGGCGCAGGCGAGCAGATTGCCACCAGCAAATTCCACACCTACAACCACGCCCTCATCTTCACGAGCCGCTTTCTCTTCTAGGCGGCTCGCGCAGAAGACCCCTCGCTGTCCTAAGCCGCGCCGCCTTCCAGATTCTTCTTCACCGCGGCGCAGCCGGCATCAATCAGCGGGGTAATCCTATCCGCGGCCTGCTCCGGCAGCACATCGCTCGTCCAGACGAAGCGACACCGCGCGTCTCCTTCAGCAACGATCTGCATCGTAGCGCTGTGATGCACAAATGCCTCGTTCAGCGCGGAATACACAACCCTGCGGCGCTCATGGTCGACCGTGATGACGCGCTCCTTCGCCACAAATCCATTGGCAAACTCCACCGTGCGCACCCCCTCAGCCAGACTGCAAGACACCAGCACGCCGGCAAACAGCCGGTCAGCGCGACCCATATCCTGCAACGCCGCCCACGCACGGCTGGCTGGAACATCGACCACAATCTCCCGATAAACAGAAGCCATACGAACACTCCTCCACTCAGCGATGAAATTTCAAAATAGAAATGACGCTGAATTGGATTGCAGTGAATTGAGAGGGATTCAATTAAGATGCGGCGGCGCTAAGCCACGCCTTCATCTGCTCATGGCCGACAACTCCCGCCTGCTGCATCACAACCTTGCCGCCAGAGAAGACAACAAAGTTAGGAATCCCGCGCACGTTATACCGCGCCGACAGCTCCGGGTACTGCTCGGTATCCACCTTCATGACAATGGCCCGTCCTGCCATCTCCGCGGCCGTACGCGCGACTTCAGGAGCAGCCATGTGACACGGACCGCACCAGTCGGCCCAGAAATCCACCAGCACCGGAACGCGCGCGCCCTGAACAATCTCGTCAAAGAGCGCCGTATCCACCTGCAGCGGCTCGTTCACGGGAGGCAGCGCCGCCTTGCACGCTCCACAGCGGCCAGTGTCCGCCAGATGCGAAGCGCCAACGCGGTTCTTCCTCTGACAATTTGTGCATGTACGCAGAACTGGCATACCGGCTGCTCCTCCCAGCTTGGTACCAGCCTACAACCTGAGAGCCTATTGAATCTCGCCGTATACGCGAACGATAAAGGCGTGGTCCTCCAGCGTGTAATGCCGCTCCACATAGAAGTCCGGCTTCTGTCTGTGCACGGTGTACCGCGTCCCGGTCACAATCGTAGGCACCGAAAGAAGACAGTCGGCGTTCAGTGGAGGCATCTTCGATTTCCACGCGCCGGCAAGCATGTTGCTAATTTCGCCCAGGCCATCGAGCACAGCGTCGTCAATCGTGTGGACCTCCGTCCCGATCATCCGGGAGGTCATCTGCATCGCGGTCCCCGCCTTTGCCTGTATGGTGCACGCTCCACTGAGAGCGCCAGCCAGACCGATCACAGCGGTCAGCGTCTCGCACTCCGGCTCAATATTCACTTTGCCGTTGACGTGCGTCACAGCGGCCCCAAGCATCAATCCGAAGACTTCTTCAACAGCCTGGTCCAGATAAGCCACATCCGCCACCATTGCGGACACGCTCTGCACCCCTTCGATCACCTGCGCCATAGGTCATCTCTTTCGTCCAACCGTATTTACCTTACGCGCAGAAGCACGTGTGCCACCGCGCTATAGGCTCTATCGGCAGGGGTTGCGCAAGCGTGAGAGCATCTTTACTGAGAAAGAAACCGTTAGAAGGTCGAGCAGCCCACGGGTTCGATCCATCAATGCCCAAGCTCATACGGCGAATAGGTCATCGTCCCGTTCGACTTCTCATACCAGAGGAACAGCTCCTTCGGGCTATGGTTCACCTTGACCGCAATAATCACGCCCGAGCCGGTGCGCTTCGAAATATCCACCTTATGCGAGGTAATCGGCCCCCAGTCGCTGGCCGTCGTCCAGTCCTCCGTAAAGCGCTGGATGGTGTAGTCGTACTTCTGCGGATGCTGCTGCCAGTCAGGATCGTTCATCCACATGCCATAGGCCTTGTTGTAATCCTTAGACTGAAGCGCATCGAGGAAGACATTGATGTGGTGCTCAACCGGCAACAACGAGAAGAACCAGCCGTGGCCCATAATGTAGCCGCCGACACCAATCACAGCCGCCAATACGATGATCACTCCGCTGCCGATCAGCAGGTTCGTCTTGCGCGCCTCGCTGCGGCTGTTAAACTCCGGTGCATTCAGCAGCGTCATCGATTCACTCTCCCTCGTATCCCGAGCATCCGTCTCTTGCAGACACTCACAGGCATTTCAATCGCTTCCCATTAATTAGACACCGCCGAGGCAGAAACAGAAGCCGCCTCATTCCAGCCAGCGACGCATCGCCCGCAGGTGATGCTGCATATGCGCAACATAATCCTCAATCAGAAAGCCCAGTGTGATGGTCGCGCCCGCAACCCGAGCCGTGTTCGCCAGACTCTTCTTACTAACATGCGCGATGACCCACTCGACATGCTCGTTCAGCGCAAACCACAACCCCAGCACCTCTGGCCAGCCACGCTCGGCGTAGTGCTGCAATCGCACCCACTCCTCCTGACGATAGCCCGCCAAATCCTCGTCAGCAGCAATCTCCATCCGCACGATACGCGCCAGATTATTCACCGCAGAATCGGTGAGGTGTCCAATCACCTGCTTCGCCGACCACTTCCCCTCGGCCTCGGGCACGCTGGCCTGTTGCTCCGATATCGTCGCAAGCCACGGCATCGCATCGCGCAGCACCGCTCCCAGACGCTCTGCCAACTCCGCCGGATCGAGCAGCGCTACATCCGTTCCTGTCGTGTAGGTCACTCCCATCCGAACGCTCCCCGATACAACTCAAACTCGTTCCCTGACGGTTGCAAGTATACCGAGACCACATCAAACCGCACCGGGATACCGTCGCGTAGTTCTCGCGGAAACCTGCGCAGATAAGCCCGCGCCATCCTGCGCACCACTCTGCGCTTGTCGTCATCCACGGCGGCTTCCGCCGGATCGACCACATCGCGCACCGTGCGGGTCTTCACTTCGACAAAGCAGAGCCAGTCTCCATCCCAGCCGATCAGGTCCACGTCACCCGGAAGCTTCGGCGTGCGCCAGCGCCGGGCCACGATGGTATACCCCTGCCTGCGCAGATGAAACAGCGCCTCCCGCTCGCCTGCCGCACCTGCCGCCAGATGCGCGGCAGTCTGGCGTCGTCCGCGTCCCAACCCATCCAGCCTGCGCAAAATCGATGCCTCTAAATCGACCCGGATATCTACCCCGACCATGTGCTCCAGCTTATCCTTTGTCCCGCTGTATGTCCGGCAGGAAGTTCAGTTCTGCGGAAATCACGACACCAACTCAATAAATTCGCGGGCGCGAACAACCCCATTGATTCCGTCCCCGAACCCTGCCATACTTAATCGTGCCCACCACGCACAAATTCCAAAAACTTAGCACGAGGTCGCGGACATGTCTGCAAAGTACATCTTTGTAACGGGTGGAGTTGTGTCCAGTCTGGGCAAGGGCCTTGCCGCAGCCTCCATCGGCTGCCTGCTGGAGGCCCGCGGCATCAAGGTCAACCTCATGAAGTTTGACCCCTACCTCAACGTCGACCCCGGCACCATGTCGCCCTTCCAACACGGCGAAGTCTTCGTCACCGACGACGGCGCCGAGACCGACCTCGACCTCGGCCACTACGAGCGCTTCACCCACGCCCGCCTCACCCGCGACAACAACCTCACCACCGGCCGCATCTACGAGCAGATCATCACCAAAGAGCGCCGCGGCGACTACCTCGGCAAGACCGTGCAGGTCATCCCGCACGTCACCAACGAGATCAAGGCCGCCATGCGCAAGGTCGCCGCCGACTGCGAAGTCGCCATCATCGAGATCGGCGGCACCGTAGGCGACATCGAATCGCTCCCCTTCCTCGAAGCCATCCGCCAGATGCGCCAGGACCTCGGCCGCGACAACACCTGCTTCGTTCACGTCACGCTCATCCCGTGGATCGCCGCCGCGCAGGAGCTGAAGACCAAGCCAACACAGCACTCCGTCAAGGAGATGCTCTCTATCGGGATCCAGCCCGACATCCTGCTCTGCCGCTCCGACCGCGCCGTCCCGCGCGAGATGCGCCAGAAGATCGCCCTCTTCTGCAACGTCGAAGAGCCCGCAGTCATCGCCGCCCGCGACGTCGCCAGCATCTACGAGGTCCCGACGGCCTTCGCCGCCGAGGGCGTCGATACGCTCGCGCTCAAATATCTCCGCATGGAAGCGAAGGCCCCAGACCTCTCCAAGTGGAAGGACATTGTTCATCGCGCCTACCATCCGCAGGACGAGGTCTCCATCGCCATCGTCGGCAAGTACGTCGAGTACGAAGACAGTTACAAATCACTCAAAGAGGCGCTGGTCCACGGCGCGCTCGCGCACAACCTCAAACTCCGCGTGACCTGGCTCGAAGCCGAGGGCCTCGAAACCGAAGACTGTGCCCGCCAGCTCGAAGGCTTCGACGGCATCCTCGTTCCCGGCGGCTTCGGCAAGCGCGGCATCGAGGGCATGTTGAACGCCATCCGCTACGCGCGAGAGTCCGGCACACCATACTTCGGCATCTGCCTGGGTATGCAGACGGCCTGCATCGAGTACGCCCGCAACGTCTGCGGCCTCAAAGACGCAAACTCAGGCGAGTTCGACCCCGCCACACCTTACCGCATCATCTACAAGCTACGCGAGCTGACCGGCGTCGAAGAGATGGGCGGCACCATGCGCCTCGGCGCGTGGGACTGCGTGCTCGAGCCTGACTCCATCGCCGCGCACGCCTACGGCACCACGCAGATCTCCGAGCGCCATCGCCACCGCTACGAGTTCAACCGCGAGTACGAAGCCGTGCTCACCGGCGCGGGCCTCCGCATCACCGGCACCACACCCGACGCCACCTACGTCGAGATCGTCGAGATCCCGGGCCATCCGTTCTTCCTCGGCTGCCAGTTCCACCCTGAGTTCAAATCGAAGCCGCTCGAGCCGCACCCGATCTTTCGCGAGTTCGTCGCAGCCAGCTACCAGAACCGGCTCGCGCAGCTTCATCAGGGCTCTGCCACAGCCGGCCGCACCGCGTAGCCGCTTCATTCACCGCTCGATCGCTTCTCCGCCGTGCAGGCGCACTTGGCAAACGATGCCCCATCCGTGTGCGCAAGCGCGCAGACATACTCCGGCCACAACGGCTTAATCAGGCCGGAGGTATCGCCTGCATAGAAGTATTGAATAAAGGCTTTGCTCTCCGGCGACTTCGCCTCCGGATCGGCAGCGAACTCTTTCACCAGGTGCGCCACCTGCGCCGGAGCAAACGCGCTCTCGTGGTACGCCGAAGAGTAGGTGTACTCCTTCGACCACGTGGCCCGAACGCCTGAAGTATTCGAGGCTGCAAACACCGAGTAATCCTTCAGCTCCGCCGATGCCGGACTCACACGCGCAACAACAAACGCCGGATTGTTGCCGTGCACAGGGGTAATCGAAGGTACCATCTTGATCGCAACCATCTGCTTCGGCGCATCTTCAGGCGCAAGCAGCCGCAGCTCATCCATATGCGTATGCGCAAAGACGCCAAGCCGCACCACATCGGCATTCTCTTCCAGCACACCGGCAAGCTTCTCTGACGTAAGAAACATCTGCGGCGACGCACCGTTGCAAACCTTCCGCAGGTGCAGCGCGGCCGAGTGAATATCCACGCCAGGAGGAATATGTCCCATCACCCAGACGCGCTGGCCCCGCGCCCGCGCATCCGCAAGCTGCTTCCCGAGCCACGCAAGCTGCGCCTCACCCGCCGCAGGATCAGCCTTACCCTCGCACGTCGCATAGTTGCGCGACATAAAAAGATCGTTCAACACAATCAGCCGCGTCCGCCGCATCGGCGCGGCCATCGTCACGCTGTAGTAGCCGCCTTCGGCAAAGTCAGCAAGAGCGCGCTGTTTCTCCGCCGACGCAGGCAAACCACGCAACACGCTCTGGGCCGTCGCCCGCAGAAAGCTGCTTTCCGTATCCATCCTGTAGTCGGCGCAGCCCGAGTCGTTATTGCCGAGCGCCGCATAGACCGGCACTCCCGGCAACGCACGCCGCAGCCCCGTCAACACATAGTCAATCGTCTTCTCGACGAAGGCCGCATACTCATCCGGCGTTCCGTCCGGCACGGTCGCGTGAAACCTGCAAGGAAACTGGTGCGCGATCAGATCGCCGCTCACCGTCACAAACCGCGCGTTCGCGCCCTGCGCCCGCATCGCCCGCAGGCTCGATTGAAAGAGCAGGTTGGACGTGTCCGCACCTTTAGCGCTGCACGTCTTCTGCAAAGCCGCATAAGCCTCCGCGCGCCCAGGCGAATCCGGACCGTTCAAAATCCTGCCCCACTCGTTCGCAGGAGCAGCAACCAACTGCTTCGCCTTCGCCGGATCGTAGAACGGGTCCAGGTGAATATCGCTGACCATCAGCGCAGGCACCGTCTCCGCGCGCGCGCGGTCCTGTGCCACTGCATAATGCGTTACTGCAAATGCGAAGAGAAACAGCACGCAGCAAGCGTGCCCCGTCAGGCGCATGAAACCAGTCATCCGCTCATTGTCGCGTATCCGCGCGCATGTGTGAATCAAAAGAAAATCAATTCACCATCACATCGAAGACGCCCGTCTCCACCGTGCCGCCATGCTTCATCTGCACAAAGACGCGATAGCGTCCCGGCGTAGGAAAGCCATAAGGAAACTCAACCACGTTCGACATCGGCGTAGCATTCATCGGCATATCCATCGCCATGCCCGGCATGTCGCCGGACATACCCGTATTCGTCGAACCGCCCGTGCTCGCATCCGCCAGCATCACGGCAGCCATCGCAGCCGAGCCCTCCGGATGCGTATGCGCAAACACCGTCCCATCGGTCTTCACAAACGCCGCATGGCCCGCCATCCCCAGATACGGCTGCATGTCCGCAGCAGGCTTGCCGTCAGGCCCCATCAGGCGAAAGCGAAAGGCATAGCCCGTCGTCGCGTGAATCACCGCAGGCTTGTCCCACACCATCACATAGCCATCAGGCAGCGTGTACGACGCGCCCAGCATTCCGCTGCTCACAGGCGCAGGCCTTCCCGCAGCATCTTCCGGCCCAAGCGCCCCGCCCTGCGTTCCCGCAGGCACATCCAGCGTGGCCGTAAGCGTCTCCGGAAAGCCATTCGCATGAACCACGTCTGCATATAGGTGATACTCACCCGGAGGCATCGCCGGCAGCGCATCCTCAAACAGCCCTTTTCCCGTAAGCGCCGGATGCAGATGAAACGCCACATCCATCTCCGGCCAGCGAATCGCATAGAGGTGCATCAGGTGGCCATGATCGGGCAGGAAGTCGTTGTTGCTGCGCCCACGCGACTCACGCCACACCTCCTTCACCTTCGGCTTGAACGCCGTAATCTGCAACTGAAGCTGATTGCCCGTCAGCACCGGCGTCATCACCAGCGGGTGATAGATATCGCGCGAGTAGCTCGCCGCCTCAACATTCCACCACTTCGCCCCACCCCATACCGCAAACGCCATCACCACCAGCGCAGCGACCATCGCAAAGCCCGCACGCAATCTCCTGTCAGCCGAAGGCCCCGCGCCCGGCTCCAGCCGGGCATCCCGCACCGCGGCCCCAACAATCCCCACCATACCGAACACCAGCAGCAATCCAAGCAGCCCCAACACCATCCCTAGCCCGCGCTTCATCTTCAGCGTCTGAAGCGCGATCGCAGGCACGGGCACGGCAGCGACCTGCTCACCCTCCGCACCCGCTATCCGAAACCGCACCTCCCACGACCCCGAAGCCATCATCCAAAGGTTGCCGGTGAAGAAGGCGCGATCATCCGCCGAGCGCTTCATCGTATCCGGCGTCGGCGGATGCTTCGCTGCCTCGCCCGTCATCGGCATCGGCGTAATCTCAATCGAGTCCACCGCCGCGCCGCTCGACCGCACCTCAATCGCCGCCACACCAGGAATCACCGTCGGCGGCCGAATCGTCACAAACAGCTTGTACGGCCCCGCGTCCACCTGCTCAAAGACATCCTTGCTGCCCACATGCGCCCACGCGCGCGGAGCCGCCAGCAGCATGGCAACCGCAACAACCAAACTCAACCCAGCATGAAATCCAGCACGCCTCACCGCTGCACGCTCCTCATCCACCGGCCAAATCGCAACCCAACCCACGTGCCAATCGAGCCGTAGAGCATCGCGCGCAGCAGCCCCATCGCCAGCTCCCGCCCATACGTCGGCTCAAAGAACACGCGCAGCCGGTCAATCCCATTCGGCCGCGAGTTGTAGTCGAAGTAGATCGTCCCGAAGAAGCGATTCTCCGAAGCCTTCGACAGCAGAAACGAAGCGAACGGCCACTCCACCACCACCAGCACAGCCGTAAACACCACGCCCGAGACCACCGCGATCATCCACGGCTTCCACTCCCGCGTCCTCTGCCACAAAAGATCCAGCGCCAGCGCAGGCACAATCATCAGAATCGGAAACTTCGCCGGCACCAAATGCGTGACCGGAAAATAAACCGGCCCCAGCTTCGGGTGCGCAGGAAACAGCGGCAGAATCAAAATCTCGCCCATCACAAACAGCATGTACACCGCAGCCGCCGCGGTCGCCGCCCACCTGTAGCGCGACGCCTCCGACAGCACCGCCAGCACAATCGGCACCGCGATCGCCATCGCGATATACGCAATGACGGTATGGAGCTTCACGTCCCACGTGTACTCCATCAGGAAGAACATCTGCCCGCCGACCATCAGCCCGCCGAGATAAAGAAACAGCCGCCGCAGCGAGCGGAAGCTCTCATCGCCCTCCGCCGTACCCTCCGCCACCGCGCGATTCATCCCGGCAAGAATCAGGAACAGAATCCCCACTGCCACCGCGCGAATGCCCAGAATCAGCAGCGTATGCGGCGGGCTCACAATCTTCACATCCAGCCCATAGGCCGCGTGCCACCAGTTATCGAACGGCGCCGACGTCAGCATCGCAACGCCGCCCCACGCCGCAATAAACGCGCCCAGCGGCGCACGCAGCCCAAACACATTCACCGACGCCGCACGCATCTTCTCCGAAGAGCCAAACGTCGTCGCAAAGATAAGGTATCCGCAGATGACCGCCGCAATCACGCCGCAGGCATAGATCGCCATGTGCGCCGGAGTCCAGAAGGTATCGCGTCCAATCGAGCGGTGCCACGACACGTCCCACGCCCCGCCAATCGACGACGACGTCACCGCCACCACGCCCCACCACACATACCAGGGAACGCCGGCCCGCGTTCCAGCCCTGTCCACCACCTCGGTCGCTGCACGCCCCTCGGGCAAAGCTGAACTCGCCATATCTCCTCACACACCAGCTATGCTATACCGCCCAAAAGCCCTGTTCCGCGTCAAACAAAGGGCATTCTCATTTCGGAACCGGCGCTCTGTCATCCGGTCTCGAATCAGCGCATTCCGCGCCTCGCCGTGGCATCATCATCAGGACGGCAAACACGGCAGAAACCAGGCAGGGAACCAGCCGAGATCAGGCTAGGATCACGCAGAGATTCAACAGGGACCAACAGGGACGATGACCATTCAATACCGCTCCGGCCGACACAGCTCAGGCTCCGTCTTAGGATTTCTCTTGGCGCTCATTCTCGGCGCATTCACGATGGCGGTCTTCCTGCGCCACGCCAGCACCGGCTTCTCCGCGCGCATCGCCAACGCCATCGCCTCGCGGCCAGTCGCGTTCAATATGTCCGTGCCCGTGGTCGTCAACAAAATCCAGCGCCTCAACCGCCTCGAAACTGTCGTCTACTCCATCGACACCGTCGTCGAAGGCTCCAGGCCCTCAACCGTGCTCCCCGACCTGCTCGCCGGTGACCGCATCCTCCTTGTCGTGCACGGCCAGTCCATCGCAGGCATCGATCTCTCAAAACTCAAACCCGAAGACGTCCGCATCACGGCGAACAACGGCATCCGCGCCATCCGCGTCGCTCTCCCCGCATCGGAGATCTTCGTCACCAGCATCGACAACCAGCACACGCGCGTCTACGCCCGCTCAACCGGCCTCTTAGTCGCAGCCGACCAGAACCTCGAATCCGAAACCCGCGCCCGCGCGCAACAGCAGCTCCAACAATCCGCGCTCTCCGACGGCATCCTCGACGCCGCCCGCAAGAACGCCCGCGCCACCATCACCACACTGCTCTACGGCCTCGGCTTCCAGCAAGTCGAAGTCGATTAGCTCTACACAGCTGCTTCCCTTCAAGAAGCCATCGTGAGTTATTGGCATTGCTGGAGCCGCTAGGCTTCCAACTTCTCCAGCATCTCGCGCACAGTCATTCTCAACACCGGATGCCGCATCTCAGCCGCAATCTCCGCCAGCGGCCGCAGCACAAACTCGCGCTCGTGCATTGCAGGATGCGGCAGCGTCAGCTCATCCGTCCGCATCACCACATCTCCATACAGCAGCAGATCGAGATCGATCACACGCGGCCCCTTCGGCACAGCGCTTGTTCTGTCGCGTCCCATCGCATGCTCCACGCGGAGCAGCTCACGCATCAACGCTTCCGGCGCAAGCTCCGTAGCCAGCAACAGCGCGCCATTCAAAAACCGCGGCTGCTCCCGATACCCCACCGGCTCCGTATCGTAGAAAGACGAGACCGCTCGCACCTCACCCAAAGCCCCCACGCGCCGCACCGCTTCACGCAGATTCACCTCGCGCCCACCCAGCGCAGAATCCAGATTTGATCCAAGAGCAATCGCCGCCAGCGTCACATCCACCCCAAAGATACCTTCAATTCTGCTCAAAGCAGCGATACGTCATCTCGACCGAAGCAGCGCGGCCTCATCGCGCTGCGCAGTGGAGAGACCCCTGTATTTCGTCCTTGCTCCCAAGTGTCTACGCTTCATCCGGTGCGAGTAAAGCGTTTAGACAGCCACCGGCTCAGGCTCGGCCACATAGTCGTACCCATGCGCCAGCTCCCACGCCGAGCGATCGCGCATCAACCGCTGCACCAGCGCCGTATGCATCGCATGGCCCGCACGCTCGGCAACCACGCGTCCCAGAATCCTCCGCCCCGCCAGCGCCAGGTCGCCGATCAGGTCCAGCACCTTGTGCCGCACAAACTCATCCGCAAACCGCAGCGGCCCATTCTCCACGCCTTTGCGCGAAAGAATAATCGCGCAATCGTCCGACACCCCGCGAATCAGCCCCATGTTCCTGAGCATCGGCTCATCTTCCTTGAAGCCAAACGTCCTGGCCGGAGCAATCCACTTCACATAGTCCCCCGTCGCCAGGTCGCCCGAAAAAGTCTCGCTTCCAATCGGCTCCGGAAAATCGATCGCATACTCAATCCCATACCCATCGCCCGGATACACCCCGATGAACTTCGACCCCTCGCGCACCTCGACCTCTCTCAGGATCTTCAGGTACTCGCGCTTGCGCCGCTGCTGCTTCAGCCCCACCGACTCAAACGCCCGCACATAAGGCAGCGCGCTCCCGTCCAGAATCGGCACCTCCAGATTGTCGATCTCGACAATCACGTTATCGACGCCATAGCCAATCAGCGCCGACAGCAGATGTTCCGTCGTCGAGATCAGCACACTCTGGCGCATCAGACTCGTCGCATAGCTCACCTTGGCGACATTGCGCCCGTTGGCAGGTATCTCGAAGTTGTCCAGATCGGTCCGCCGGAAGACAATCCCTGAACCCGCAGGCGCAGGAACCAGCCGCATCGAGACAGGAGCGCCGCTATGCAGGCCCACACCCGCAAACTCAATCTCCGACCGAATCGTCCGCTCTAAATGAGCTTCCTGTCCCACAAACTCCCGCTCCGTACAGCAAACCCCTTAAGGTTACTGTCCGTTCATAAAATGTCGATGTGGCAAATATGCCACACTTCGACGATGGACTGACCACTTTTCTCCACTGCAACTCTATGCATAACCTGTTTCTCTGCTATAACATGCAAAGGTGAATCCGCAGGCCATCCTCGGAGCCGTCGAAGCCCAGCGTACCTGGATGCGCACTACTCTGCGCGCGCTGGTCGAGCAGGAATCACCAAGCGAAGATCGGCAATCAGTTAACGCTGCCGTAACACTGGTCGAAGACGTCGCCCGCCCACTCGGCTTCAAGGCCAGGCGCCATCAGCACAAAGCCTTCGGCGATGTGCTGGAGCTGAACCTCACACCCCAATCCCGCCAAAAGCCCATCCTGCTCCTCGGCCACCTCGACACAGTCTGGCCACTCGGCACGCTCAAAACGATGCCCTGGCGCGAAGCGAACGGCCGTTACTGGGGCCCGGGCGTGCTCGACATGAAGGCCGGCGTCACCATGGCGCTCGCCGCCATCACCGCCCTCAAAAAGCTGAAGCAGGAACGCAACGTCACGCTGCTCCTGAACAGCGACGAAGAGATCGGCAGCACATTCTCGCGTCTCATCACCGAACGCCTCGCAAAAAAATCCGCCGCCGTCTTCGTGCTCGAACCCGCGCAGGGCCTCGCCTACAAGACAGCGCGCAAAGGTGTCGGCTTTTACAACGTCGAGGTCACAGGCGTCGCATCCCACTCCGGCGTCGACTTCGAGCGCGGCCACTCCGCCATCCTCGAACTCTCCAAGCAGATTCAAACCATCTCAAACTTCACCGACCTCAAGCGCAACCTCACCGTCAACTGCGGCGTCATCGCCGGAGGCACCCGCTCAAACGTCGTCGCAGCCAGGGCCTGCACCGAAGTCGATGTCCGCATCGCGCGCGCCGACGACGCAGCCCACATCGAGCGCCTCTTCCGCAAGCTCAAGCCCTCCGACCCGCACTGCAAGCTCACCATCACCGGCGGCATCAATCGCCCGCCGATGGAACGCAAACCCGGCACCGTCGCACTCTTCAAACAAGCGCGCAAACTAGCCGCCGAACTCGGCTTCCATCTCGACGAAGCCGCCACCGGCGGCGGCTCCGACGGCAACTTCACCGCCGCCCTCGGCATCCCCACACTCGACGGCATGGGAGCCGTAGGCGAAGGCGCACACGCCACCCACGAAAGCATCCTCATCGAACACCTCGTCCCACGCACAGCCCTGCTCGCCGCCATGATCGCCACCATCGATTAGCAGTGCCACCCTTTTGCATTCCCATTCCGCACCCTGAGCTTGTCGAAGGGGGAGGAATCTGCTGGTGTCGTTGTCGTTGCTGTCGTCGTTGCCGTTACCGTTGCTGTTGCTTTTCCTAATCCCTGCTCCCTAACCCAGCCCGCGCTTCCGCCAGCAGCGCAACAGTCCTGGCAACCGGCAACCCCACCACATTGAAGTAGCAACCCTCAATCCGCGGAATCCACCGCGCCGCGCCGCCCTGAATCGCATACGCTCCGGCCTTGTCCAACGGCTCGCCACCCGCGACATACGCCGCAATCTCCGCATCCGTCACCACGTTGAACGTCACATGCGTGACTTCAACCGCGCGCGCCACACCCTTGCGCGTCACGGCAGCAAGCCCGGTCAACACTACATGCGTGCGCCCACTCAGCATCGCCAGCATCCGCCTGGCATCGGCGGCATTCGCAGGCTTGCCCAGAATCGTCCCATCGCACACAACCGAGGTATCTGCCCCCAGCACCATCAGCGGATCATCTTCCGCGTCAGCGTCCTTGCGCAGCGCCCACACGGCATGGGCCTTCTCTTCCGCCAGCCGCTGCACGTAGACCGCGGCGCTCTCATGCGGCAGCAGCTCTTCATTCAAATTGGCGGCCTCGACACTGAACGGAACACCCACCAACTCCATCAGTTCGCGCCGCCGGGGCGAGGCAGAGGCAAGAATTAACATGAAGTCGAGACTACGGCACACACACCGTTCCCGCAAAACTTAGTGAAGAGCCCAATCATGCCAGACAGCGTAGCGCCAACCCACTGCGCTTGATGCAACATCTTCCAGACGCACAAATTGAAATAGAAAAGAATTGTCATCCTTCTTGAAATAGAAAGTAGCTGTCATCCTTCCGCGCAAGCGGGAGGACCTGCTTTTTTCGCTTTTGCATTTGTTCGAACGTGGATTACAGCTCCGCCACCAGCCGCCCCACACCACTTTCAACGCCGTTCTCCACGCCGTTCAGATACTGCTCAATCCCGCTCCCCATCCGCAGGCTCGAGCGTTTCTTCGAGTCCGGAGTCAGCGACAACGTGTGCTCGCGCTTGTCCCTGAGCACCACAATCGACACCGGCTTTCCTCGATTCTCCCGAATCGTCTTCGACCAGTCGGTTCCGCTCGCCACCGGTACCTGGTTCACCCGCACGACCACGTCCCCGGCCTTCATCCCCGCCTGGTCGGCCGGGCTGTCCGCGTCGACGCTGCGTACCAGTAAACCTGCGCCCTGCGCGCCGAAGTACTCTGCCAGTTGCGGCCCCATCACCTCAAGCTTCGCGCCCGTAAACGACGAGCTCAAAATCATCGTCATGCCGAGAAAGTCCCTGTGTCCTTTCGGTCCATCAGGGGCGGGCACGCTGGCTGCGCTCGCCGCGTCAGACCGAAGGAACCCGCTGGCCAGTGCAGTATCCGGAGCAGGCACACGATAACGCTGCTGCCACGCCTCGCGCTCAACCTCCTCGCGGTTAGCCATCTGCACCGAGATCGTCTGCTGCTGCCCATTCCTGTTGATGACGAAGCTGACCATGCGCCCCGCAGGAATCTCACGCAGCATCTTCCGCAACTGCGCCTGCGTATCGATCATCTGGCCATTCATTTCGACGACCACATCATGCAGTTGTATCCCAGCCTTACTGGCCGGGCCATCGTGGTCCACGTCAATAATCTCCGCGCCACGCGCCTCTTTCAGCTTCAGCGGCTTCACCTGGTCATCGGTCACATCGCGAACATCGATGCCCAGATACCCCGGCGTCACCTTGCTCGACGAGCTCCCATGCCCGCTGCCCACACCCGCCGCGGCGAACACGCACGCAGGCAGGCACACCACCGCCGCGATGGCCAATACACCGAGCGCCAGATGGTGTTTCCTGCTCATCTCTCTCGCAATCTCCCAGCTAAATCCTACTGAAGGTCGCCCGTATCTTCGAGCGCGTTGTACGACGCCGTGCGGATATACGGATTCTCGTCCGTCGTCGAAACTGTCCTGAGCACCTGGCGCACGGTCGAGTCAGCCTTCACCGGCCCCAGTGTCTCAATCGCCGCCTCGCGCACCTGAGCGCTCGGATCGCGCGACAGCGCCTCAGCAATCGCGTCCCTCACGCGCAGGTCCTGCGCCACATAAGGCTGCAATCCCTCCAGCGCCTTCAGCCGCACGCCCGGGTCCTGGTCATACAGCATCGAGACCAGCAGCGCATTGCGAATCCCGTTCGTGTCCGTGCCGCCCTTGCAGTTATGCCCGGCCTTGCACTCGCCCGCCAGCAGCGCCACCGAGTCCACGCGGACCCCATCCGTCGCCGCCGACCGCGTCCCCTTCAACAGCAACTCACGAATGTCCGGGCTATCCAGCGAGCCTTCCACCGTCTCCGGCACAACCTTGTTGTAGCTCACCTGCACCAGCTCAGAGTTCGGCGTCTGCGTAATCCCGGTAATGTTAGCAATCACAGCATCCGTCGGATGGCTGATCGTCATCGTGGGCCTGGCCTTCGGCGCATGCGCCACCTGGTATCTATAGGTAAAATTACCCGTCAGAAAACCCACGCCCAGCAACAGCGTAGCCAGCGCAGGCGCGCTGCGCACGTGGCCTACCCACACAAAAAAATTCGTCGCGATTCGGGAAAACATGCCGCGCGGCGGAATCGTATCGAGAGTCTCATCGAGTCTCACACGCGCCTGCGCCAGCAGATTGGGAGAGGGTTCCACCATGGGCAGGAGCGCGAACTGCTGCTCCATTGCCTGCAAGGCGTCCCACTCGCGGCGGCAAGCTTCGCAGCCTATCAGGTGCTGCTCCAGGCCTACCGCATACTCATCCGGCAATTCGCCGTAGTGCATCAGGACCAGATTCTCTTGCGCCTTGTCACACTTCATCGTCCTAACCTCAACCAGCCTCAAAACTTGTCCCACTGCCTTCGCCGGAGTCTTGCGCTCCGTTTCCTTGCTCATTCCTAGCCCTGCTGTCCCGCTGCTTTACGTATGCAACTCTGCAAGGCTCGCCCGCAGCTTGCGCGTGGCGCGGAACAACGTGTTCTTTGCCGTCTCTTCCGTCGTGCTTAACATCTCACCGATCGTCCGCAGCTTCAGCCCCTGGTAGTGCTTCAGCTCAAATACGGTCCGCTCGCGTGGCGTCAACTTGTTCAGAGCGGCGCCAATCTGCTCGCTCATCAACTTTCTGTCCAGCTCCCGGCCCGGGTTCGCCATCGCGCGCTCGTCGGAGATATTGGCCATCAGGTCCATCTCCTCGCCGCTCGAATCCAACACCGTCGCCGGATCTTCGCGGCGGCTCTTCCGCCTCCGCAACTGGTCCAGACAAAGGTTCGTCACAATCCGATAGAGCCACGTATAAAACGAGCACTCAAACCGGAAGTTGCCCAGGTGGCGATACGCCTTGATAAACGCCTCCTGGTGAACATCCTGCGCATCCTGCTCGTTGCCGAGCATATGCAGCGCCAGCCGCAGCACCGACTGGTCATACCGTCTCACCAGCGCATCGAACGCGGCGCGCTCGCCCTTCTGGGCCGCGCGTATCAACTCGTCGTCTTCGGTGCGTTGCTGGGCGCGCGCATCCAACTGCGCCTGCGTGAGCCTTCCGTTCCTTGTTCGGGACTGGGTAGCCGCCTTTGCCATCGCTGGCACTGATTCTACCCCTGTCCGGTTCAATAGTCCCATCGCAAACGGGCCAGGCCTTGCCCCGCGTGCACCAGTAGGGAGCGGCGGCCGCAGCTCCCCGTTCAGGTCCATCCCAACAGCATCCACGTTCATACTCTGACTCCGGAGGTCAGCAAAACTTCTTGCACTTGAATAGACCCCTGCAGTGGAAAAAGGTAAGCGTGAAATTCCGGTAAACTCGTGCCAATGCCGCCTTATCCCTCATCTCCGTGTCTGTTTTCCGCCGAATCTTCCACCAAAGTTGCACCCGACGCCCAGCCTCAAAACAACTCTGCCGGCAACCCTGCCCACAACCCGGTCTGGATCAGCGCCCACTGCGATGGCGGCGCCCGCGGCAACCCCGGCCCCGCCGGCTTCGGCGCGCTCATTCAGGACGCCAACGGCGCCACCCTCGCCGAGCTATCAGAGTTCCTCGGCATCCGCACCAACAACTACGCCGAGTACTCCGGCCTGCTCGCCTGCCTCCAGTACGCGCTCGACCACAACCACCCCCGCCTCCGCGTCGTCTCCGACTCCGAGCTGATGGTCAAGCAGATTCAGGGCAAGTACAAAGTCAACTCACCCGACCTCAAACCCCTCTGGCAGGAGGCCCGCAACCGCATCGCCCGTCTCGAAGCCTTCGAGATCTCACACGCCCTCCGCCACAAAAACAAAGACGCCGACCGCCTCGCCAACGAAGCCATGGACCGCGGCATGAAGCGCACCTCCGCCCCACAGAAAGCCACGCCCTACCCCACCAAATCCGAGACCCCACCCAACCCTTACGCCAAACCCGCCGAATCAGGCCAGATGCTGCGCGGCTTCACCAAAAACGGCGTCATCCACATCCTCGGCGGAACCACCCTCCCCGACGGCATCTTCGTAAAAATCATCCGCGAGTAAAACCAACCACGGATTCACACGGATTTTACGGATCTTTATCTGTGCTTCGAATCCGCGTTCTTCCGTGCGAATCCGTGGCCGCGTCCATCATTACGATGGAGAAGCCAGCCGCGAGCACAGCTCCTCAACCTCACCCAGTTGCCGCAGCATCCCTTCCAGCTTCGCCGCACCAACCGTCTCTTCGAACTGCCGCTGCATCCGGTCCAGAATCCCCGCCACGCGCACCGCCCGCCTGCGCCCGGCAGGCAGCAGCACAATCTGCAACGCCCGCGCATCGTCCGCGTCAATCCTCCGCCGCACCAACCCTTTGGCCTCAAGCGAAGACACGCAATGGCTCACATTCCCGCGCGTCGTCTGAAACGTCTCCGCCAGCGCCGAAGGCTTCACACCCTTCTTCTCAAAAAACACCGCCGCCAGCACCAGCGACTCAAAAAACGTCAGCTCCTCCTCGCGCAGAACCGCATTCAGCGCAGCCTCCATCCGCCGCGCCGCACGCGACACCTGAAACACCGGACTCTGCCGCAAAAACGGCTCAATGCGCATCATTGCCCTCTGCATTCCGCATCAAACTTTAGTTGAACCATTCAACTACTTACAATAGAACAAAACTACCCCCACCCAACCTAAAATCCGCGCGATCATCTTCCTGTGACCCTCAGAATCAAAACGCTCGCAGCCCTCCCCATCGCACTCCTCTGCGCCCACGCAGTCGCGCAACAAAACCAACAGCAACCGCAGACTCCCGCCGCGCAGTCCACAGCCCAATCCATCACCGTCACCACCACAGTCGAGCCCATGCCCTTCTCCGAGAGCAACCGCTCCGTCGACATCCTCAAGCCCGCATCGCAACCCTTCCTCAGCAACAGCGTCGTCGACGTCCTCCGCACCGATCCCTCCCTCAACCTCCAGGCCCGCGCCGGCAACGGCGTCCAGGCCGACCTCTCCATCCGCGGCACCACCTTCGAGCAGTCCCTCATCCTGCTCAACGGCTTCCACATCAACGACCCCGAGACCGCGCACCTCAATCTGGACATCCCGGTCCCGCTCGACGCCGTCAGCCGCATCGACGTCCTCCACGGCTCCGGCAGCACCTTCTACGGCTCCGACGCCATTGGCGGCGCGGTCAACCTCATCACCGCACGCCCCAGCAACATCGCCATCACCGGCCGCGTCGGCGGAGGCAACTTCGGCTCCGTCGAATCGCACCTGAGCGGCAGCTACGCAACAAAGTCCTTCGCCGAGCAGCTCACCGCCAGCCGCGACACCTCCGACGGCTTCATGTTCGACCGCAACTACTCCTCGAACGCCATCGCCTCCGAAACCTGGCTCACCACCCGCCCCGGCACAACCGACATCCTCCTCGGCACCAGCGACCGTCCCTACGGCGCCAACCAGTTCTACGGCCCCTACGACTCATGGGAGCGCACCAAAGGCTGGTTCGGCGGCATCCAGCAGCAGCTTGGCCCACGCACCGCCGCAAGCTACGCATACCGCCGCCACACCGACCTCTTCGTCCTCTTCCTCGGCCAGCCGCAGATCTACGAGAACAACCACGTCACCACCGCATGGCAATCCGCCATCCGCCGCGCCGACCCCATCGGCGCCAACACCACGCTCTCCTACGGCCTCGAAGCCTCCGGAGACAGCATCCACTCCACCAACCTCGGCATCCACGCCCGCAACGCAGGCGCAGGCTACGCCAATCTCTCCCTCCGCTCCCTCGGCCGCTTCGCCCTCTCCATCGGCGGACGCGAAGAGATCATCTCCGGCGGCTACAACGTCTTCTCGCCGAACGTCGCCGCAGCATACACGCTCACCAGCACCGTGCGTCTACGCGCCAGCGCAGGCCACGGCTTCCGCATCCCCACCTTCCTCGACCTCTACTACTCCGACCCCACCACCATCGGCAACCCAAACCTCAAGCCCGAGTCCTCCTGGAGCTACGAAGCCGGAGCCGACTGGACCCCCAACAACGGCCGCCTCAAACTCTCCGCGACCGTCTTCCGCCTCCAGGAAAAAGACACCATCGACTACTCGAAGTACTCGCTCGACGCTAAATGGCAAGCCAACAACGTCCAGAACTTCAACTTCACCGGAGCCGAAGCCACCGCGCGCATCCGCCTCTCCGACAACCAGCAACTCCAGTTCGGCTACACCGCCGCCCGCGCAGGCCAGCCGCCCGCCGGACTCATCTCCCTCTACGCCTTCAACTACGCCGCCCAGTCCGCGCAAGCGCTCTGGACAGGCGAGATCCACCACCTCGTCACCATCTCAAACCAGCTCATAGTCATCCAGAAGACAACCAAAACCGCCTACCCACTCTGGAACCTCTCGCTCTCGCACAACGAAGGCCGCATCCGCCCCTACGTCCGCCTGCTCAACCTGTCGAACACCGGCTACGAAGAGATCCCCGCCGTCCCCATGCAAGGCCGCACCATCATGGCCGGAGCCGAATTCACCTGGTCACCAAAACACTAACCAAGTGCCGTGGCATCTTGATCATCTTCACTTGATAAAAACATCCTGACAGCCGTAACCTCACCAGCACAAAGGCAACCATGCAAAACGCGACCGCCGCTCTCTCCGCATCTCCGCTAAGCATCGACTCTCTCTCCGGAAAGCTCATCCGCGTCGTAGCCGGAACGCTCTTTCTAACCGCATCGTCCTGGATATCCGTACCGATCCAACCAATACCAATCACGATGCAGACCTACGCGGTCATCGTGATCGGCGCGCTCTTCGGTGCGCGTCTCGGCTCGGCAACGGTCATCGCCTGGCTCATCGAAGCAGCCTTGGGCCTGCCTGTTCTGGCGCACGGAGCCGGTGGAGCGGCTGTCTTCCTCGGCCCTACCGCTGGCTACCTCTTCAGCTTCCCCGTCGCGGCCGCATTCGTCGGATGGCTGTCAGATCGCAAGCTCGACCGCGGTCTTGTCCCATCGCTGCTGTCCATGCTCGGAGGCAACGCAATCAACCTCGTTCTCGGCGTCATGTGGCTGGCGATCACCCTCGGCTGGCGGCACGCATTCCTTGCAGGCTTCCTTCCTTTCTGGATAGGAGGCGTCGCCAAAGCCGGTCTCGCCACAGCCACCGTTCTGCCATTGCAAAAGCGCCGCTGGTTTCAGAACAAGCCTCAATGACAATCCGTCTGCGCCCTCACCATCTGCTCTGCATGCTGACCTTCGTGGGCGAAGGCTACAATCCAGCCTTCGTCCAGAACTTCGAGTCGGCAATCAGCCGCATCGCAGCCGGGAACGAAACCATCGAAATCGTCGAAGGCCCGGACGACCTCTGCGCCCCACTGCTCACCACGCCGGATTGTCACTGCAACAATGCCAGCGTCGCCGACCGCGATCGCCACGCAACAGATGCGCTCGGCGATCTATTGCATCTGCCCATCCAACCGAAAACACAAATTAAATTGGATCAGCAGATGCTGGACACCATGCGCAAAGCCTTCGCCGCAGGACAAATCCGCAAAGCCTGCGTCGGCTGTCAGTGGTCACCGCTCTGCGACGACATCGTCAGCAACTGCTTTCAGCGAACCCGTCTCCTTAACAAAGACACTGCCGCCGCTACGAATCGAATTCATCTGCGTACTTAGTTCACCCGCTCAAACAACTCCATCTCCGCCTGCCTCCGCCGCAGAAGCCCCGGCACCACGCGGCCCTGCACATGGTCCCACAGCAAAAACTCCTTCGCCGCCGCCGCAAAATCTCCATCATTCACACACCGCAGCAGAGTCGAACGCGCCAGACTCGCGCAACCCAGGTTGAACGCAAAGTCCACCAGCGCGTCGAACTGGTTCTGAGACACCACCCGCGTCACCAGCCGATTCACCCCAGCCACCGCACCGGCAATATCGCTCGCCAGCAGAGCCTCGGCCTCATCCGTAGTAATCGTCATCCCCCCATGAACTCCCGTCCCGGTATGCCCATACCCAACCGTCCAAACCCCACGCTGGTCCACATAGGCCGTGAGATTCAGCCCCTCGAAGCTCCTCGTCAAAGCCATCCCCGCCGCACCGTAACCCAACTCCGTCATCCCGCCTCCATCGCACAAACGAAAAGGGAGAGACCGCCATCGGCGTCTCTCCCTGCGTTTTGCACCTAAAAATCCTTACCCTTCCAGAATACCAACCGGCCCAAAACTAAACCGCCAACTTCGCGGCAAAAATATCCTGAGCCAATTCAGCATCTTGGCGAACTTTCTGCCCAACAGCGCTCTTGACAAAAATCCGGTTACTTCGCCAGCTCGGCCTTCACAATCTCACTCACCATCCGGCCATCGGCGCGCAAACCTTCGGCGGCAATCTTCTGCTGCACAGCCTTCATCACCGACCCCATCTCCTTCGGCCCCGGCTTCGAGCCGCCCGCAGCGATCCCCGCAATCACACCCGCCACCACGCCGCGAATCTCATCTTCTCCAACAGCCTTCGGCAGATACTCCTCAATCATCTTGATCTCGGCCAGCTCCTTCTCCGCCAGCTCCGCGCGCCCACCCTTCGCAAACTGCTCCGCCGAATCCTTCCGCTGCTTAATCAACGTCGTCAGTATCTGTGCCTCTTCGGCTTCAGTCAGCGCCGCCCGCTTATCAATCTCCTTATTTCTAAGCGCCGACTTCACCATCCGAAGCGTCGTCAGCTTGTGCTCCTCGCGCGCCTTCATCGCGACAACAATATCCGCCTGCACCTTCTCGCCAATCGCCATGTATGTACCTGCCCACGCATGATTATAAGTTCCCGGCAAACAATACTTGACATCACACACTGTTTATCATACAGTATGTTCAATACAGTATGACACCGACCTCCCAACCCGCACCCTCTCAGCCCCAGGGCGAGCTCTTCGACTCCCTCCGGCTGGAGCTTCGTCGCGGCTGCCTGGTTCTGGCCGTACTGACACAGTTACGCGACGAGCACTACGGCTACACTCTGCGCAAGTCGCTGGTCGAAACCGGCCTCGAGATCGAAGAGAGCACGCTCTACCCGCTCCTCCGCCGCCTCGAATCGCAGGGTCTGCTCACCAGCCAGTGGCGCGAAGAGGACAAGCGCAACAAGCGCTTCTACCGGCTCAACGCTCAAGGCGAGGTGGTGCTCGAACACCTCCTGAGCGAGTGGAGAGGCATCAACCGCGCCATCGAGCAGATCCTCACCCGGGACCCAAACCAGACCACCAGCGCAGACCGAAAAGGAGAATAAGTATGGATATCCTTGAGCGTTACCTGCAAGCCATCGCCGAGCATCTTCCCGCCAGGACACGACAGGACACCATCGCCGAGCTGCGCGCCAACCTGCTCGCCGAGATCGAAGCCCGCGAAGAGCAACTCGGTCGCGCCCTCACCGAAGACGAGGCAGCAAAGATCCTCGAAGCCCACGGGATGCCCATCATGGTTGCGGCACGCTACCAGCCGCAGCACTCGCTCATCGGTCCGGCGATGTTCCCCATCTACTGGTACACGCTTAAGAAGAGCTTCCCGCTCGTGGTGCTCGCCTACGCCGCAATCGAAGCCGTGCGAATCGTGCTTCAGGGGCAGCCACTGTCGGAGCTTCCCGGCGCGCTCGCTCACTTCTGGACCGTGGCGCTGATCTTCTGGGCGATCGTGACGCTCGGCTTCGCGGTCTTCGAGTATCTGCAACAAACGCAGAAAACCAAATTCGGCATGCCGCACTGGAGCGTCCGCGACCTGCCCAAGCTCAAGCGCGACGAGAGAGCGCCGTCCCTGTTTCATGACATCGCCGACGTGATCGTCAGCATCGCAGCCATCCTCTGGCTGCTGGCCGTGCCTGACCATCCCTACCTGATCCTCGGTCCCGGCGCGCGCTACACGCACCAGATGCCCTTCAGCCTCTCGCCGGAGTGGCACGTCTTCTACTGGCAGATCATAGCGCTGCTGATCGCCATGGCTACCCTGAAAGGGCTGATGCTGTCGCCGGGTCTGCGCTCGCAGAGATCATGGATACAGCTTGCCGTGCAGGCGCTCGGCATCGGCATCCCTGCGATTGCGCTTCAGATGAAGCCGTTCTTCGTCCCCACCAACTCCACTGAAACCATCCAGTCCCTTGTAGTCATCAACGATGGCATCGCGCTCGGCTTCAAGATTGCGATCGCCATCGCCTCTATCAAGCTTGTCTGGGATCTCTGGCAGGCTGTCCGCTCGCGCACAGGCAAACAGCCCGGATTCGCGGCCATCTGGTAGCAGCACATCGTCACAGCAACTCATCGCGAGGCGGCGCAGTTCGTCTCGCGATGAGGCCATCTCGACAAAATCGCTACAATAGAACCATGATCCGGAAAACACGCCTCTTTACTCCTGGCCCGACGCCACTGCTCCCTGCCGCCCAGTTCGCCATGGCAGCCGCCGACATTCACCACCGCACGCCGGAGTTCCGTGCGCTCTTCACCCGCGTTCTCTCCCAGCTCAAGGACTTCGTCGGCACCAAGAACGACGTCATCATCCTCTCCAGTTCGGGCACCGGAGCCATGGAGGCCGCCGTCTCCAACCTCACCAGCCCCGGCGACCGCGTCCTCGTCCTCACCGCCGGCAAGTTCGGCGAGCGCTGGAGCGCCCTCACCAAGGCCTTCGGCTGCCACGTCGATGTCATAGAGAAGCCCTACGGCCAGACCTTCGACCTCGCCGAAGTCAAAGCCGCGCTCAAGCTCGAAACCCGCGCCGTCTTCGTCCAGGCCACCGAGTCCTCGACCGCCGTCCGCCACGACGTGCAGGCCATTGCAAAGCTGCTCAGGGACGAAAAATCCGAGGCGCTGCTCGTAGTCGACGCCATCACCGGCCTCGGCACCACGCACCTCGACATGGACGCCTGGGGCGTCGATGTCCTCATCGGCGGCTCACAGAAAGCCGTCATGATGCCTCCCGGCCTCAGCTACATCGCCATCTCGCAGCGCGCCTGGGACCGCATGGAGTCCACCTACAACCCGCGCTACTACTTCGACCTCCGCAAGGAGCGCAAGAACGCCGCGAAGGGCGAATCCGCCTACACGCCGCCGGTCTCGCTGATCGCCGCACTCGGCGCATCGCTCGACTACATCGCCGGCCAGGCCGAGGGCAATCTCGCCGAAGGCCGCAAGAAGCTCGTCGACAACGCCGAAACCTGCGCCGCCATGACTCGTGCAGCCGTCGAAGCGATGGGCCTGAAGCTCTTCGCGCCCAAAGGCTACGAAGCCGCAGCAGCCACGGCCATCCTGCCGCCCGAGGGCACCGACTCCGGCATCCTCGTCAAAGGTCTGAAGACGAAGTTCGCCGCCATCGTCACCGACGGCCAGGGCGAGATGAAGGGCCATCTCTTCCGCATCGCGCACATCGGCTTCTTCGACTACCTGGACACGATCGCCATCATCGGCGCACTCGAGCAGGTCATCGCATCCGCGAAGCTGCCCTTGCCCAACTTCGAGTTCGGCAAAGGCCTCATCGCCGCACAAAAAGTCTTCGCCGACCGCGTCAAGTAGCTCCAAACACAGAGAGCCATGCTCAACACAAAGGGCGTGGCTCTCCTAAACACCTCATCCTTCCTTGCATTTCCATTCCGCAGCGTAGCGAAGGAATCTGTTTGTTCTCCGCACCGCACCGTTCACAGCACACCCAAGACCCGTCATATAAACTAGATCCACTCAGCCCTCTTATGGGAGACACCATGAACTACGAGATCGAGTTCGAGCAGGAAGACGACGGCCGCTGGATCGCCGAAATTCCATCGCTGCCCGGAGTCATGGCCTATGGCGCCTCCAAACGTGAGGCCGAATCGAAAGTTGAGGCCCTGGCCCTGCGCGTCATCGCCGACGCTCTCGAGCGAGACAGCGCCACGACGACCCACATCGGCTTCGCTGCCGCATGAGCCAATGGCCCAGCTCCAAAGCCAAACGGGTTTATAAAGCGCTGTTACGCATCGGCTGGTCTGAACATCACCTCATCAAGGGCAGCTCGCACGTGCAGCTGACGCGGCCCGGCTATGAAAATTTCACCTGGGCCTTTCACGATTCAGATGAGATAGGCCCCAAGATGCTTGCGCGCCTAGCGAAGAAGACGGGCCTCACCCCACGCGACCTTTAGTATCTGAGCAACCTTCACTCGACCAGACCTTCTCGCACCCGAGGCTCATCGCCAGACTCACTTCGCCTCAGCCACCAGCCCCTGCAACCGTTCCTTCTTAATCTTCAGCACCACGCCCGAGTTCCTGTCCGCCACCTCGCTCACGTGGTACTCCGCCGAAGTTCCCAGCACCTCCGCAACCTCCGCTGACGTCAGCTTGTAATCTTCGCTCAGCCAGTCCGCCATGCTCGACGTGGCCGACTTCAGCGCCTCATCCACCGACCCCTCCAGCCCCATCGCCACAATCTCGTCCGCCGTCTCCACCCGCGGGCCGCCAATCCGCTTGCCCGGAATCACATCCACCGTGATCTCCACGTCCATCGACGTCTCCAGCGCATTGCCATTCAGCTCGCCATCGCCCTGCATCGCGTGCCCATCGCCGAAATACAAGAGCGCGCCCGGATTCATCACCGGCAGATACAACGTCGCACCCTCCACCATCCCGTTGAAGTCCATGTTGCCGCCAAAAGAACCCGAGTCGCCCGTCGGCGGCGGTGCAGCCGCAGGCGGCGGAGCCACCGCAATGCATCCCAGCATCGGCCGCAGCGGCACCGTGTAGTGCGCCGTATGCTCCCCCGGAGTCTCCAGATACGCCACGCCCTTCTCGCGGTCCAGATGCCAGCGCACGGACTTCCCGTTGTCCTTCACCTTCACCGCCAGATTGCTGTTCGTCGCGCTCTCCACAATATCGTCGTCGCTCACCGCCCAGTCACGATTCAGCCGCAGCCGCTTAATGTGGACCACCAGCGTGTCCCCCGGCATCGCCGACTCCACATAAAACGGCCCCGTCTCCGGATTCCCGCCCATCACACGCCTCACACCCTGCGCATCGGTGCCGCCCGCATCCACCGTCCACGTATGAATCGTGTCTCCAGGAGCCACCGTCAGCACTGGCTTGTTCAGCGCCGAGAACTGCCGGTAAAACACCGTCGGGGTAAACTCATGCACCTGCGCAGGCCCTGTAGGCCGCTTCGGAACAATCATCGCCGTGAACTTCACCACAACAGGCGTATCGCCCGGCGCAGTCCACGTCATCGTGCCCGTCAGCGCACCGTTCTCGAGCACGGCCTGTGTCTCCTGCGAAGCGCCCTGACCATCCTTCGCCACATAGTGCACCGCACTGCCGCTCACCGTACCTTCAAGCGCGCTTCCGTTGAACTTGCCGGTAAGTTTGTCGCCATTCTGCGCGAGATCCAGATTCATATACCGCGGCGTGCCATACCAGTCCGCCGTAATGAACCACCTCCCCGTCAAATCCCGCGCCGCATCATTTGCCTGGTAAGCCCACGCCTGCGCCGAAAGCGCAGAGATCACCAACACACATCCCGCAAGAACCTTTGCCCGCATGTATCCAGCTCGCATATCTTCGCCTCGCACCAGAGAGATTGAGTGATTGCAGCACAGAGAACTCTACGCCCGGTCATCACAAAGGTTCCCAGAACTACCTTAGCCGCTCGAAAAACCAACATTGTTTTTGTCGTTGTCGTTGCTTCTGAGATAGGCCCGGACTTCAGTCCGGGCAACAAACCAGCCACAAAAAAAGGGCTTCAGAGGGTGCTGAAAAATAGTTGTTTTGAAGGGGCGCGACTTCAGTCGCGCCGAAAACTCAATCGGTGAAAGAGCACGCGTTCGCACATCTCTTACAACCGCCGCAAAAATTCTCCACAGCGGAAGGGCACACGTTTACGTGTGCCAATAAACGCCACGCCGAAAGTCGTTACCGCTCTGCCCTGAGCAAAGTCGAAGGGCCGGAGTGAAGCCCACAGGGCGAAACGACCCAAATCCCCCGCGCCACAAATTCTTGTCAAGCCCCCAAAATCACACAAATCCACTCGCAAAACCGCCAACCGAAACCAATCAAACCACTTCCACCACAAAGATTTTTCCGCCCAACCTGGCGGTTTAGTTTTCCGTCATCCGCTAAAATAAAGAAGTACAGATAAAAAGCCCCGAGGCCACAGGCCCGGGGCTTTTCCATTTCATAACCCAAATGAACGGAAGACTTTACTGCCATGCGCCTCGAAAAATCAAAGCATTTAAGAGAAACTGGAGCTGAAGTCCAAAACCAACCCACGCCAAATCAAGACTTTGCGCAAAAAGCAGGGGGAGGGGGTCCAACCTCATCCAACACCTTGCCAGCGATACCGGCTAAACTGGAGACTCGCACATCTCCAGTTCTTCCCGACGCCAACGCCGCCCCGGTGCGGCCCCGATGCTGGACCCGCAGCAGGAACAGGAAAACGAACTCTCCATGAAGATCGTCCTCGCCGAAAAAGTCTCTCCCGCCACTCTCGCCGTCTTCCAGCAGGAACCCGGCTGGCAGGTCGTCACCCACGACCAGATCAAGAACGGCCTCGCCACCGAACTCGCCGATGCCGACGCCCTCGTCGTCCGCTCCGCCGTCCAGGTCGACGCCCAGCTCCTCGAGTCCGCCCCCAAGCTCCGCATCATCGGCCGCGCCGGCGTCGGCGTCGATAACATCGACACCCCCGCAGCCACCCACCGCGGCATCGTCGTCATGAACACCCCCGGAGCCAACGCCGTCGCCGTCGCCGAACTCACCCTCGGCCTCATGGTCTCCATGGCCCGCAGCGTCCCCCGCGCCAACTCCACCATGCACGCCGGCAAGTGGGAGAAGAAGTCCCTCCAGGGCAGCGAGCTCCGCGGCAAGACGCTCGGCATCGTCGGCCTCGGCCGCATCGGCCTCGAGGTCGCCCGCCGCGCCGCCAGCTTCGGCATGAACCTCATCGGCTACGACCCCTTCATCGCCCCAGTCGTCGCGCGCGAGAACAACGTCACCCTCGTCCCCATCGACCAGATCTTCAAGGACTCCGACTACCTCACCCTCCACGTCGGCCTGACCGCGCAGACCGAGGGCATGATCAACGCCACCTCGCTCAAGATCATGAAGAAGGGCATCCGCATCATCAACTGCGCCCGCGGCGAGCTGATCGTTGAAGAGGCGCTGGCCGAGGCCATCAAGTCCGGCCACGTCGGCGGTGCTGCGCTCGACGTCTTCCACAAGGAGCCGCTCAAGGACTCGCCCTTCTTCGAGCTCGACAACGTCATCCTCTCGCCGCACATCGCCGGTTCGACCGACGAGGCGCAGGAGGCCATCGGCATCCAGCTCGCCCGCCAGGTCTCGGACTACCTCAAACTCGGCGTCGTCCAGAACGCCGTCAACCTGCCCAGCCTCACGCACGAGGAGTACGTCGAGGTCGCGCCCTACATCGAGATGGCCGAGCGCCTCGGCCACTTCCTCTCGCACGCCACGGCTGGCAACCTCGAGAGCATCCAGCTCACTTACAGCGGACGCATCGCCTCCGGCAAAACCGACCTTATCCGCAACGCCGCCATCGCCGGCATCTTCTCAGGCTCCGACGGCAACGAGAACGGCGCGACCCACGCCAACCGCATCAACGCTGCAGCAGTCGCAGCCGAGCGCGGTATCCGCATCCAGGAAGACAAGAAGGAGTTCACCACCGGCGGCGCAGGCTCGGTGCTGAAGATCGTCCTCCACTCCTCCGACGGCGACACCAGCGCATCGGGCACGGTATTGCACGGCTCCTCACCGCGCCTGCTCACCCACGACGGTATCGACATCGAAGCCCCGCTCAACGGCACGCTGGTCGCTATCCGCAACCACGACGTCCCCGGCGTGATCGGTCGCATCGGCACGATCCTCGGCGAGCATCAGGTGAACATCGCCAACTTCGCCCTGGGCCGCGCCGTCGCCAACCGCCAGCAGCGCGTGCCGCAAGGACAGGCGCTCGCCGTCGTGCAGATCGACGCTCCAGCCACGACAACGGCAAACGCCGCTCTCGAAGCGCTGCGCAAGGTGGAAGCCATCGCCAGCGTCCGCCTGATCGAGCTCGGCAAACTGTAGCCTGAACCCAAAGGATGAAGCGCAAACCATCGCGCTTCATCCACGCTCCAGAGAGTAGAACCATGCCGCTTTACGAATACGAATGCACCGCCTGTCACCGCCGCACGGAGAAGATCCAGAAGTTCTCCGATGCCCCACTCACCGTCTGCCCACACTGCGGCGGCACGCTGGAAAAGCTGCTCCACGCCCCCGCCGTTAGCTTTAAGGGCGGAGGCTGGTATGCCGACGGCTACGGCAATGCCAAACCAAAATCCTCCAGTGAGAGCGCAAGCAAGCCCGCAGACTCATCTTCCAAGCCCGCCTCGGACTCAAGCAGTACCACCGCAGCGTCGCCCGCTCCCGCAGCGACCTCAACTGCCAGCGCGGACAAGAAGTAGTTACTGCTTCTCGGACAACATCTGAATCAAATCCTGTTTCCCATCGAGCAAATAGTATGCAATAAACCGCATGGGCTCGATATCGGATGCATTGTCAAAGCGCTCGATCACGGTACCAGCCGGTTCGTAAAACGCATCTCCGGCTTGAAGGGTCTCGACAGGCCCACCTTCTCTCTGAAAGAAGACAGAACCTTCAGCGACGTATCCGAGTACGGGGCAAGGATGAAAGTGTCTGCCAGTCCGCATTCCTCTATGGAACACGATCTCTCGAACATCGACGCTCGTAACCCTGCGTTCGTTCATCACTGCATTCAAAAGCGGCCGTCGAACAATTTCATCACTGGTCATGCAGCTTTGGATGCCACAGGTCACGCCCGGACTCTCATGTTCACGATTTCTTTTTGGGGACTTTGGCGCCCTTCTTCCGCGCCTCAGACAAGCCAATCGCGATCGCCTGCTTCCGACTCGTGACTTTCTTGCCGCTGCGACCGCTCCTCAGCTTGCCCTCTTTCATCTCATGCATCTCGCGCTCAACGCTTTTGCCTGCTGCAGGACTGTACTTCCGTGTCGATTTTTTCTTCGGTGAACTTTTCTTCGCCGATGATTTCTTAGCTGCCTTCTTGGTTGCCATGGAAGATAACCTCTCACATTTGAGAGGCGGACTGCATCAGCGAGTTGCATCGCACGCACAAGACATTACTGTTCCGTCGAACGACGAGAGCGCCTTCTCCTAAGCGCAAGCCCTACCAGAAGCACGATCCCGGCCACCCCCAGAGCGCGCTTGGTGATCTTCTCTATCCACGAAGTCGTCCGCTCGAGCGAGTCGTTCTGCCACGCATTATGCACGGCAATCAGATCAGCCGAAAGACCCGGAATCGTAATCGCGTGAAGGTCCGTTGTGGGCAGCGACCCGAAGATACGTTCCGGCCCCGGATGGCCACCATTGCGGTCCTTTGGTATTGCGGCCATCAAAGCATTGACCTCGGCATCGCGCGGATCGTTGAAGAGCGCATCATCCGCTGTGTTCGGAAACAGCGTCGCTTGCCCGGTCATCTTCTTCTCAATCGCAGCCACGCTGTCCTGGCAAACGCCCAACGCATAGTAGCCACCGAACGGGAGCTCAGGCCGCGCAGCGTGCTGATGCAGATACGCAACTGTCATCAATCCCGCCAGCCGCGTCACCTCAACTGCATCCGCACCGGCATAGGTGTGCGCATGGCGGCCAAGCACCCAAGCCTGATCGAGCGTGTCCATCGTACGGAACTCTGCTTTGCCATCGATACCGAAATACCAGCTCACATCAGCATTGATCTTCGGCCCGCGAATCTTCCACTCGTATTCGGCATGGCTCACCGGAACCAGCAGCGGACGCTTCGTCCCCGGAACGGCAATCTGCGAGTTCACAAAAAAGGGCATCATCACTTCCTGCCCCTTGTAGTGGAAGTGACCGAAATTGGCGAAGTACCGCGCGTCCACCACCGTAACCATGTGACCAGTCTTCATCAGCGCAGAGATCAAGTCCGCAGGAGAGCCTGCACTGCTGCCCGAAATCGTAACCGTAGCAGGAGCATATCCCTCCATACCATTCAAACTCAGACGATTCAAAACGTACGCTAAGCGCTGGCTTTCAGAATGCTCAGGTGCAAGCTCTGGATTTGGCCCATCGCCACGCACGACACCAGCACCAAGATCAGTCACAATGCCATCGGTCGTAAACCCTGGAAGCTTCGACGGCGCATCCAGGCTAATCGCCTCGGCATGCTCAGCCGAGTAGCTGCCAAGATCGATGTAGCTCTTCATCTGCTCTGGTGTCATGGCACTCGCAGGTGCACCGGGATGGCGCGCTGCAAGACTTTCCAGCGCAATGCTCTTGCCCGCGACGTGTCCCACTACACGGACCGTCGGATTGATCTCGCGCATCGTCCAGCCGGGAAAACGGTCGAGTCCTTGCCAGTCTTTGCCAAGGATCAGTTCACGCAGCCGCTTCATCAAAGCAGGCGTCAGGAGCGTAGGTCCGCGCTTGCCGCCGTTGTTCAACTGGCTCAGCAAAGCATCGGTGAATCCAGGTGTAGCAGAAAGCTCGCGCATCATCTGCGCCAGCAGCACCGTGTTCGGAGGCATGGGCGACTCAGGCACAACATAAGGCGCGTCACCTCGACAGCCGATCAGTCCCAGCAAAACGCCCACACTCACCCCGCGACAGATCATCCTGGACAACGAACGACGCATCAGCATCGCTCCATTAAACACGACCAGAAAAACCTAACACCGATTTACACCGATACCACCGAAAAAAACGACCACGGATTTCGGGAATGAACGCGGATAAAAGATGAAAGTTGTCTTCTATTCGCGCCAATCCGCGCTCATCCGCGGCCGATCCTTGTTCTTAAATCGGTGGTATCGGCGCCGACCAGTGTTAAGCCTCTGAGTTTAGCTATCCAGTTTCTTCGCGACTAGTTCGTTCAACAGCGCGGGGTTGGCCTGTCCCTTCGATAGCCGCATCACCTGACCGACGAAGAACGCCGCAACCGTCTTCTTGCCGCCACGATACTGTTCGACCTGCTTCGGGTTCGCAGCAATGACCTCGTCGATCATCTTCTCAATCGCGCCGGCATCAGATATCTGCTGCGGCTTGTCGCGCTCGTAGATCTCGGGGAAGTCCTTGCCTTCGGCGAAGCAGGCATCGAGTAGTTGCTTGAGCATCTTGCTCGAAAGCTCGCCGGACTCGGCGAGATCGGCGGCCATCACAACGCCATCCATCGAGACCGGCGACTGCTCCGGCTCAAGCTCCGCCGCGCGCAGGCGCATCGTCAACTCACTCGTCAAAAGCGCCGCAACGCGCTTCGGGCTCTTCGCCTTCTTCGCTGCCACCTCGAAGCGGTCCGCAAACTCGCGTGTCGCGGTCAGCGTAGCCGCATCCTGCGCGGAGAGGTCATACTCAGCAATCATGCGCGCGCGCCGCGTCTCTGGCAGCTCAGGCAGCGCCTTCAAAATCTCAGCCTGCCACTCGACGCCGACGACCAGTGGCGGCAGGTCCGGCTCCGGAAAGTAGCGATAGTCGTGCGCCTGCTCCTTCGAGCGCATCGAGTAAGTCCGCCCCTCAGCGTTATTCCACAGACGCGACTCCTGCACAACGCGGCCGCCCTCTTCGAGAATGCCGATTTGTCGCTCAATCTCATACTCAAGCGCTGAACGGATATAGCGGAAGCTGTTAACGTTCTTCACCTCAGCCTTGGTTCCAAACCTCTCCGCGCCTTTCAGCATCACGCTCACGTTAGCGTCGCAGCGCAACGAACCCTCTTCCATGTTGCAGTCGCTCACGCCGGTATAGAGCAGAATCTCCTTAAGCCGCGTGAGGTACTCGAACGCCTCGTCCGGCGTGCGCAGGTCCGGCTCGCTGACGATCTCGACCAGCGGCGTGCCGCAGCGATTCAGGTCGATGTAGGTCTTCGAGACAGAATCGGCGAAGCCGTCGTGAACGCTCTTGCCCGCGTCCTCTTCCATGTGCAACCGCGTCACGCCGATGCGCTTTCTCTTGCCCTCGGCATCGGGAACATCGATCCAACCATGCTCAGCAACAGGTTTATCGAACTGAGAGATCTGATACCCCTTGGGCAAGTCCGGATAGAAGTAGTTCTTACGCGCGAAGATGCTCGTCTCGCGGATCTGGCAGTTGATCGCCTTCGCCGCCAGCACAGCATATTCGACAGCCTTACGGTTCAGCACCGGCAGCGCACCGGGCAGGCCCAGGCAGACGGGGCACACATGCGTGTTCGGCTCGCCGCCGTATTGATTGATGCAGCCACAGAAGGCCTTGGTAGCGGTCAGAAGCTGAACGTGAACCTCCAACCCGATGACAGGCTGGTACTTGGCAAAAATCTCCGGCGAAAGCGCTGTAGCTGTAGACATATTCAGTTTGATTCTAACAAGCGCACACGAAAGGCGAACGGAGAAGCAATCCCGCTACTGCCCTCGAAACGCGCACAGTGACAAACCCGCTCGCCCTCATCTGCACACAAATAGTTCGGTACTTATCGAACTATTCGAGCATCTCATAATTCAATTGCTTTCATCGCAGTCACTGAAAGGTCTCCCTATGTCACAACAAACCGCAAAGATCGTCCGCTTCCATCAGACCGGAGGACCTGAAGTCCTCAAGCTTGAAGAGCTTCCTCTACCCGAACCGGGTCCCGGCGAAGTCCGCCTCCGCGTAAGAGCCATCGGCCTCAACCGCGCTGAAGTGATGTTCCGCAAAGGCCAATACCTGGTCGATCCAACATTCCCTTCAGGCAACGGCTATGAAGCCTCGGGAACGGTCGAAGCCGTGGGTGAAGGCGTTGACCGCGCATGGCTGGGAAAGACCGCCAGCACCATTCCCGCGTTTCCCATCAACAAATACGGCGTCTACGGCGAGGTAGCCATCGTCCCCATCTACGCCGTCGCAGAATATCCAGCAAATCTCACTCCCGAAGAAGGCACCTCTATCTGGATGCAGTACCTCACAGCCTGGGGTGCATTGGTCCGCATCGGACAAGTAGCCAAAGGCGACTATGTGCTGATTACCGCAGCCAGCAGCAGCGTAGGCATTGCAGCCATCGAGATGGTGAAAGCCGAAGGCGGAATCAGCATTGCAACAACACGCACCTCCGCCAAAAAAGACGAGTTGCTTGCGTTGGGAGCCGACCACGTGATCGTCACCGACGAAGAAGACCTTGCCGCGCGCGTTAAAGAAATCACAACCGGCAAGGGTGCGCGCATCGTATTCGACCCAATCGCAGGCAAAGGCCTGGAAGCACTTGCCGACGCCACGGCACAGGGTGGTCTCATCATCGAATACGGCGCGCTGGCCAGCGATCCAACGCCCTACCCGCTCTTCACCGCACTGAGCAAACAACTCACAATCCGCGGTTACACTCTGTTTGAAATCGCTGCAAATCCTGAATGGACTGCGCGGGCGCGGCAGTATGTCTTCGACCATCTTGCGAACGGCGACTTCAAGCCACGCATCGACCAGCGACGCTTCCACCTCTCAGAGATCGTCGACGCTCACAGCTATATGGAGTCGAACCAGCAGATTGGAAAGATCGTCGTCACGGTGTAAATCCTGCACACCCAAACTGCCGGGAGACGGCCACAGTTGCAAGCCGTCTCCTGACTGCGGGCCTATTCCGTATTCGGGACCGGCGACTGGTTCTGATGGCTCAGGATCGAGTCCACATTCGTCTTGTCGACCAGCGCGACGCCCGTGTCGATAAACGCTGGAAACGGCGAGAACGGATCGAGACGATAGTCCTGCGCCAGCGGCTTCACCGGATAGTGGTGCACGTCATCGATCGCCTTCAACCCCAAAAACGCCATCGTGTAGGGTTTCTGCGAGATCGTCGAGTCAATCACTCCAGACTTCACTAGCTGCAAGGTGTCGGCGTCCACGTCCATCGCAATCAGCACGCGATCCGTAGCATTGGTTCGCTTGAACGCCTCAGCCACATTCACGCCCGAACGCGAGTCGAGGCAGACGAAGCCATCCACCTTGTCTGCTCCCTTCTTAGACAAATAGACCATCGCCTGGTCCAGCGCCGTGCCGGGGTCCGATTTGATGTCGAAGACGTCCACAATCTTGATGCCTGGATAACTTGCGAAGACGTCCTTGTAACCTTTCAGTCGTTCGATCAGATTCGGCTGATTCGGATTGGAGAAGAAGACAACATTACCCTTGCCGTGCAACTGCGCCGCCATGCGTTGGCCGCCCAGTCTGCCCGCTTCCAGATTGTTCGTCCCGATAAAGTAAAGCCGCTTGCTCGCAGGCGCATCCGAGTCGATTGTGATCACAGGAATGCCCGCATCAATAGCATCGTTGATCGCAGGCGTCAGCAAATCTTCGTTGGCGACAGAGACCAAGATGCCAGCAGGCTTGCGCGCCACCATTGCCTTGAACTCATTGACTTCCGCCTGCGGATCAAGCCCTCCCGGTCCGCGCGTATCCACCGTGACGCCATATTCTGCGCCAGCCGCCGCAAATCCAGCCGCGGCTGTCTTCCAGTACGGCACATCCGTATTCGTCGCAATCAAATAGTAGTGTTCCTTTTTGCTATGCCGCATGCATCCAGTCATCAGCGGAAGCAAAACCGCTCCAAGTGCGACCGCAATCCACTTCCTCGGGACATCCATAAGCCAGATCCTCCAGTGGAATTTTGTCTCTGCTGCCTCGATACCCTGCACTTTCCCGCGCCAAACCTGGCAGCGCCACAGGCTTAGATGCCTGTGGGGGGATAGATAGTACTCCTAACCGGCCAACTCTGGCACCTAAGTTCAACTAAAATCTACTCAGCATGGTCTTACCCTTCGTCCGCGAGCTATTGGCGGACCTTGAGCACTCTGAATCCTTCGAGCGTGTACGGCGCCATCTAAGTGCAGGCACGGCCCGCAGACGTGTGTCTGGACTTACCTTCACGGCCCGTGCGCTCTATCTTCCCTACTTCGTCCGCGCCGCCGCAAATCCCTGCCTCATCATCGTTGCCGACAACAAGGCCGCCGAAGCGCTCCACGCCGCCGTCACCAGCGCCTGCGAATTGAACGGTGCGCTGGACGCAGACGCCGTGTTGCGGCTGCCTGCACACGACGTGCTGCCGTTTGAAAATCTCTCGCCACACCCCGAAATTCAGGAGACGCGCGCAGCCACACTCTGGAAGATTACCGCGTACAAAACCGCGCCTCGCCTGGTCATCGCGCCCATCGAAGCCGCCTGCATGAAGCTCTTCTCGCGCGACTACTACCGCGCGCTCGCCCTGCACCTGCGCGTCGGCGAAGAGCACATCCCCGACATGCTGCTGGAGCACCTGCTCTCGGTCGGCTACACCCGCGTCGATGTCGTCGAGATGCCCGGCCAGGTAACGGTCCGCGGCGGCATCGTCGATGTCTACTCACCCGAGATGGCCCTTCCCGTCCGCATCGACTTCTTCGGCGACGAGATCGAGTCCATCCGCCGCTTCGACCCCGAGACGCAGCGCTCCAGCTCGCACCTCGAACATGCATTGCTGCTGCCGCTAACCGAAACTCCCGTCACTGAAAAAATCCTCACCGCGATTAACGCCCGCCTCACTCGCGCAGGCACAGCGGGCGCGGCGCTCGAAGGCGGAGAAGAACCAGCCGAGCTGCAAACGCACGTCGCCACACGCACCGGCGAGGCCACCGTCTTTCCCGGCTGGGAGTTCTTCGCTCCAGTCGCCGGAGCCAACTCCACTTTGCTCGATCTGCTGGGACAAAGCACGCGCGTCTTCATCGACGAACCAGCGATGGTCAAAAACCAGGGCGAACGCTGGTGGAACAAGGTCGAGCAGCGCCACGAACGCTCCGGCATCGGTAATCTCGTACGCTCGGAAGACATCTATATCTCCCCTTGGGACCTCGAAGACCGTCTGCGCCGCTTCACAGGCATCGACCTCGACCAGCTCGGCGCAGTCGACGTCCTCGATGCCGACCGCAGCGAGCTCTCCGAGATCGATTTCGCCACACGCCCCACGCAGCGCTTCCACGGCTCAATCCCAGCGCTGATCGAAGCCATCAATAACCTGATGACGCAGGATGCGCGCATTCTGTTGACTGCGCCTAATCAGGGCGAAGTCGAGCGCCTCGCCGGTCTGCTGCACGAATACCACGTCCCCTACCGTCTCGGCTCACGCACCGAGCAGCACAACGCTGAGAACGTCTACAGCGAATCCAGCCATCTCATCGGCGACCTCCGCACGCCGGTCATCGTGAAAACCTCTGTAGCCTCAGGCGTGCAGATTCTTGATCTCGACCGCACCACCGCGCGCCAGATGATCATCTTCGGCGCGCAGGATTTAATCGACGACGCCGACGTAGCGCCGCGCCCCGTGCGCCGCGGCAAATCGAAGACCTCAGCCTTCATCTCCGACTTCCGCGACCTCGCCGTCGGCGACTACGTCGTCCACGTCGAGCACGGCATCTCCCGCTACTGTGGCCTGCGCGTCATCGAAGAGAACGGCCAGCCGCCGCTCGAGCTGATGATCCTCGAGTTCGCCGACGAGGCCAAACTCTACGTCCCGCTCACCCGCCTCGACCTCATCCAGAAGTACCGCTCCAGCGAAACCGGACCGCCGCCAGAGCTGAACCGGCTCGGCACGCAGAGCTGGCAGAAGACCAAGGCCCGCGTCAAGAAGGCCATGGCCGACATGACGGACGAGCTGGTCAAGCTCTACGCGCAGCGCCAGGCCGCACTGGGAACAGCCTTCTCGCCCGACACCAACATGCAGCGCGAGTTCGAAGACGCCTTCGACTTCAACGAGACCGACGACCAGCTCTCCGCCATCGCCGACATCAAATCCGACATGGAATCGCCGCGCCCCATGGACCGCCTGCTCTGCGGCGACGTGGGCTACGGCAAAACCGAAGTCGCCATGCGCGCCGCATTCAAGGCCGTGCAGGATGGCAAGCAGGTCGCCGTCCTGACGCCCACCACCGTGCTCTGCTTCCAGCACTTCGAGACCTTCAAACGCCGCTTCGCCAACTTCCCCATCACCATTGAGATGATCTCGCGCTTCCGCTCGCCCAAAGAGCAGAAGGCAATCCTTGAACAGGCCGAAGCAGGCAAGATCGACATCCTGATTGGCACGCACCGCGTGCTCTCGAAGGACCTGAAGTTCCAGGACCTCGGCCTTCTGGTTGTCGATGAAGAGCAGCGCTTCGGCGTGCGCCACAAAGAGCGCCTCAAGCAGATGCGCGCGCACATCGATGTACTCTCCATGTCGGCCACACCCATTCCGCGCACGCTGCACATGTCGCTGATCGGCCTGCGCGACATGAGCGTCATCGAGACGCCGCCCAAAGACCGCATGGCCATCCAGACCATCGTCGCCAAGTTCGACGAAAAGCTCGTCCGCACGGCAGTCGAGATGGAGTTGGAGCGCGGCGGCCAGGTCTACTTCGTCCACAATCGCGTCGAAACCATTTACGACCTTGCGAGCAAGATCCGCGAGCTGGTCCCGCAGGCGCGCATCGTCATCGGCCACGGCCAGCTCCCCGAAACCGAGCTCGAGCGCGTCATGCTCAGCTTCATGAACCACGAGTACGACGTGCTGGTGGCGACCAGCATCATCGAAAACGGCCTCGACATTCCGCTCGCAAACACCATCATCGTCAACCGCGCCGATCGCCACGGCCTCAGCGAGCTCTACCAGCTGCGCGGCCGCGTAGGCCGCTCCAACCGCCGCGCATATTCCTATCTATTAATTCCGCCCGAAACCGAGCTGACCGAGATCGCCCGCCGTCGTCTCGCCGCACTGAAAGAATTCTCCGACCTCGGCGCGGGCTTCAAGATCGCCGCACTCGACCTCGAACTGCGCGGCGCAGGCAACATGCTCGGCGGCGAACAATCAGGCCACATCGAAGCCATCGGCTTTGAGATGTACACCACAATGCTCGAAGAAGCCGTCCGCAAGATCAAAGGTGAGCAGGAGAAACCCGCGCATCCGAACACCGCACTCAACCTCGGCATCAGCGTCCGTATCGACTCGACCTACATCCCCGAAGAAAACCAGCGCCTGCGCATGTACAAACGCATCGCCTCCGCCCAGTCGCTTCTCGAACTCGCAGAGGTTCGAGAAGAACTAAAAGATCGCTACGGCGCCCCACCCGAATCCGTCATGAATCTTCTCGCCGCCGGCGAGTTGCGGCTGCGCTGCGAGGAGATCGGCATCGCGCAGATCGACCGCAAGCGCACACAGGTCGAGCAGGGCGTCGGCGCGAAGAAGACCAAAACCTTCGTCGAGATGCTCCACATCAAATTTACCGACGTCAACGCAGACCCGACCTACTTCGCCGATAAGTCGAACAAGACTGTCGCCCCTGGCACGCTGATGCGGCTGGTCAACCGCAACGCCAAACGCGGCGCACAGTTCAGCCCCAACGGCACCCTGCGCTGGCCGCTCACCTCTGCCAAAGCTGAAGACGTCCTCGCCGAAACACGCACTCTGCTCGACTTGCTCGACCCCAGCCTCGCCGAAGTCCGCTAGGCGGGCCCATATCGCCTCCATTCGCCAGCAGAATCCAGTTGGCATCTACAAAATGTTCTACTATGCTTTCATCCAGGAAGGGGGTCTCTCATGCACCACCCCATTCAAATCGGCAACCTGAGCGTCACATTTCTAAAGAGCCGACACGAGACCCAGGGTCAGGCCGACATCTTCGAGATGACCGTCCCGCCACACACCAACCTCCACATTCCCCACCTCCACAAGGACTACGACGAGACCATCATCGGTATCAACGGCACGACGACCTGGACTCTCGACGGCAAAAAGCATCAGGTCGGCCCCGGCAAGCAGCTTCACATCCCTCGCGGTGTCGTCCACACCTACGTCAACACCTATCGCACCACAGCGCGGATGCTCTGCATCCTCACGCCCGGCCTGGTCGGCCCCGAATACTTCCGCGAACTGGCCGCCGCAATTGACGAACATGGACGCCCCGACATTCCCGCCGTCGTCGCCGTCATGGCCCGCTACGGCGTCACGCCCGCCAAAGCATAAGCAGCATTTCCACTTCGCTATCCAGTTGCCGTAAACTCTCCTTGCAACGATGACCCGGAAAATCTCTGTCTCTCTCGCACTCGGAACGGCCCTGTTGATGTCCGCAATCACCCCAGCCCAGAACCTCTCCGCCGATGGCGCGGCGCAGACCTTCAGCTACCTCACAGACCAGTACTTCTCCGACGTCTACTACCACTTCTCGCCCACCAGCGGCACCAGCGACGGACTGCACCAATACGACACCCAGCTCGAGGACTACTCTGCCGCAAACATCCAGAAGCAGGTCGCCGCGCTGCACGACTACGAGAAGAAGGTCGAAGCCATCGACTCCAGTGCACTCGACGCGCCCGTCGCGGCAGACCGTGACATCCTGCTCAACAGCATCAAGTCCAAACTGCTCACGCTCGAAGTCATTCGCCCGTGGCAGAAGAACCCTGACACCTACTCATCAGGCGTCACCAACTCCATCTTCGTCATCATGGAGCGCCCCTACGCCCCGATAAACATCCGCTTCCGCGCCGCCATCGAGCGCGAAAAACAAATCCCGCAGGCCCTCGCCGAGGCGCGCAAAAATCTCCAGAACCCGCCCCGCATCTTCACCGAAATCGCCCTCGAGCAGATCGACGGCGACATCAGCTTCTTCCAGCATGACGTCCCCGAAGCCTTCGCCGACGCCACCGACCCCGACGACAAAGCCGCCTTCGCCAAATCGAACGCCGCCGTCATCGACGCGCTCCAGTCCTACGCTGCCTGGATGAAGACCGACCTCCTGCCGCGCTCAAACGGCGACTTCCGCCTCGGAGCCGACACCTTCCGCAAAAAACTCTCCTACGACGAGATGGTCGATATCCCGCTCGACCGCCTGCTCCAGATTGCCTTCACCGACCTGCACAGGAACCAGGCCGAATTCGCACGCATCGCCAAAGAGGTCGACCCCACCAAGACGCCGCAGCAGGTGCTCGCCGAACTGGCCACCATCCATCCCGCGCCCGATCAGCTTCTGAATTCGTTCCAGAACACCTTCAACTCGCTGGTCGGCTTCATCGACACGCACCACATCATCACCATCCCGTCGAAGGTCGAGCCGACGCTCGAAGAGACGCCTCCCTTCATGCGTGCCACCACCTTCGCCTCGATGGACCCTCCCGGCCCCTTCGAGACCCACTCCACCAAGGCATACTTCAACGTCACGCTGCCGGAAAAGGACTGGACACCCGAGCACGTCGCCGAGCACATGGCCAGCTTCAACGTCGGAACGATCATCTCGACCAGCGTGCACGAAGCCTACCCCGGCCACTACGTCCAGTTCCTCTGGATGCCCGAGTTCCCCAGCAAAATCCGCAAGGTGCTCGGCTCAAACACCAACATCGAAGGCTGGGCGCACTACTGCGAGCAGATGATGCTCGACGAAGGCTACGACGCGCCTCCGCCCAACGCCACACCGGAGCAGGTCCGTGAGTCGCGCCTCGTCCGCCTCGGCCAGATTCAGGATGCGCTCCTGCGTGACGCTCGCTTCGTCAACTCCATCAAGCTGCACACCGGCGAAGGCGAGCCGGGCGGCAAGTGGACGATCCAGCAGGCCGAAGACTTCTTCGTCAAAGAGGGCTACCAGTCGCGCTCCGTCGCCGAAGTCGAAACCAAGCGCGGAACCTCCGACCCGACGTATCTTTACTACACGCTGGGCAAGCTCGAGATCATGAAGCTGCGCACCGACCTCCAGAAGAAAGAAGGCCCGGCCTTCAACCTCGAACAGTTCCACGACGACTTCATGCGCCAGGGCTTCGCACCCATCAAAGTCATCCGCCACGCCATGCTCCACAACGACTCCCCAGTGCTATAACCAACGGCTAAAACTCAAATTCATCCAAAGCGGCCCTTCACCTGAAGGGCCGCTGCGTTTGCATATCCGCTCGGTATTCGCTCACGCTATCCCGCTATAACCTGCCCCTGCTACTATTTCCCACAGTCAGATTGCATCCAAGGAACTCATGACCCCCCAAAAAGTTCGCAAAGCTGTGTTTCCCGCTGCTGGTCTAGGCACGCGCTTCCTCCCTGCTACCAAGGCCATGCCCAAGGAGATGCTCTGCCTCGTCGACAAGCCGCTGATTCAGTACGGTGTCGAAGAAGCCGTCGCCGCCGGCTGCACCGAGATCATCATCATCACAGGCCGCGGCAAGTCCACCATGGAAGACCACTTCGACGCGAGCCCCGAGCTCGAAGCCAACCTCGAAGCCAAGAACAAAAAAGCGCTCCTCGAGATCGTCCATTCGGTCAACAATCTCGCCCGCGTCACCTACACACGCCAGCCCGAGCCGCTCGGCCTCGGCCACGCCGTGCTGATGGCGAAAGAGCTCGTCAACGACCAGCCCTTCGCGGTCATCCTGCCCGACGACATCGTCGACGCACAGGTCCCATGCCTCAAGCAGATGGTCCAGGCATACGAAGAGACGCAATGCAGCATCATCGGCTCCGAGGTCATCGAAGGCCCCGCCATCTCCTCCTACGGTGTGCTCGACTGCGAACCCGTGCCCGGCAATCCGCGCCTCTTCGATATAACCAACATGGTCGAAAAGCCGCGCTTCGAAGAAGCGCCCTCGAACCACGCCATCATCGGGCGCTACATCCTCACGCCGCGTATCTTCGACATGCTCGAAAGACTCACCCCCGGCGCGGGAGGCGAACTGCAACTCACCGACGCCATCAAAGCCCTACTCAGCTACGAAAAGGTCTACGGCTTCAACTACGAGGGCAAGCGCCACGATGCTGGCGATAAACTCGGCTTCCTGAAAGCCACTGTCGAGTTCGCCCTCAAGCGCGAAGACCTCGGCCCGGCGTTCCGTGAGTGGCTCAGGAATTATCCCGTCTAACCTTTACTCACAGACAGAAAGATGGCGCTGGATCTCGTCCAGCGCCATCTTTCGTTGCGTACAAGAGCGGTGCTACAACATTCCGCTGCGCAACCATGGCCGCAATACTAACTCCGCTTTGCGAAAACGCGCCAGTGGAACCAGAGGATTTGTTTCCATTAAAATAAAAATCGTTATGCCATTCCCTATTAAAGTCTGCGCCGTCTGCGGTGAGGAGTTCGAGTTGCGACCCGACAAGCCCGGCTTTGCCAATCGCTGCCCTTCATGCAGCGTCGAACCGGACGAGCCTCCTGCCGGGAAGCACACCGACGCCCTCAGCTCCGACCGGGAGGCCAACGCGGCCCGCAAAGCGGCCATCCGCAATCTGCTCTACCGTAAGGACAGCTGAGCGCAAACCCTCTTAGCGAGACTTTGTAAGCCCATCTCCTCGTATCCAGACTGGGATCGTCGAACGCTGCCACCAGAACATAGTGGCTGAGCCATGAAGCCAGGTATCTTCCTCGCTGTTATCGACTTGGTAATCCACCCAGTTAAGTAAACGCATCTCCCCCATTTCACGTTTGCACCTAAATTAGTGCGCACCCTGCCGCGACAGCACCCAAGAATGAGTGAATTCGGTTCTATTTGCATGCAACTTTTTGCATATATGCGAGGAATGCGCAGAACCCTGTTTTCGTAACTTATTGGTTTTGCATAAAAAACTGGATTATTGCCGCCATTTCAAAATGGCAATCGACCTGCTCTTATCCAGTGCGAGGAACGACTCCTCGAAAGTTTCATTACTTGCTGGCGCTTTGCTCTAGGAGAACACTACATGTTTAAATCTCTTGCACTTCTTACTGCACTGGTCGTAGCCACGGCAACGATGGCTAAGGCCGATCAAATCTCGATCAACGGGAGTGATGTCGTTGACACCACAGCCCAAACCCTGACGTTCATTGGGCCGAGCAACAGTATCGGCTACCCGCTCGGAAATGTAGGTTTCGATTCATCGACGGGCATATTCAGCGCATTCACCTACTGCAACGAGTGCGTTGAATTGCAGAAGTATCCGATCAACTACGGGGCGTTTACTTCTCCAACTGGCCTTTTTGCTATCACCAATGGTTCCAATAATCTTTTTGTAACCTTGGACAGCATTACCAGCTGGTCGGCCACTGACAACAACTTCACCATCTATGGTGATGCGACGATCAACCTTAACGGCGTGGACACGAATGGCACTCTTATCCTGACGAGCCAAGGTGGTTCAGGTATCAACACGACCTTCTCGGCGACCACGTCTCCGGTTCCCGAGCCAGCGTCGCTTGCGCTGTTCGGCTCTGGCCTGCTCGGCATCGTCGGGCTTGCGCGCCGCAAGTTCAACGTCTAAGCAACTCTTAGATTGAACTTCGATGGCCGAAAGCCTTACCAGGCTTTCGGCCATTTCCGTTTCCGTCGATTGCACCACACCCCCCACCTGGGTCATCATCGACAGGACATGCAAAACCTCGCCACGCTTCCCACCGAAGCCCGCAACCCCGCCACCGAACACCTCGACGAGCTTCCCACGCTCGACATGCTGCGCGTTATCAATGAGGAAGACGCCAAGGTAGCTGCAGCCGTAGCCACTACGCTCCCGCAGATTGCCCAGACCGTGGATGCCGTAGCCCAACGCTTCGAGCAGGGCGGCCGCCTCTTCTACATCGGCGCAGGAACCAGCGGAAGGCTCGGCGTACTCGACGCATCCGAGTGCCCGCCCACATTCTCTGTGCCCCCAACGCTCGTGCAGGGCATCATCGCCGGCGGCGACTCCGCCCTTCGCAATTCGAGCGAATCCAGCGAGGATTCTCCCGAGCAGGGCGCAGCCGACCTCGCCGCGCACGGCTTCCAAAAGATCGACACTCTGGTCGGCATCGCCGCCAGTGGCCGCACTCCCTACGTCATCGGAGCCATGCGCCACGCGAAAAGTCTCGGCGCGCTCACCATCGCACTCACCTGCGTACCCAACTCCGAGATGGCTGCCATCGCCGACATCTCCATCGCCGCCGTCACCGGCCCTGAAGTCCTGACTGGTAGCACGCGCCTCAAGGCCGGCACCGCAACCAAGCTCGTCCTGAACATGATCAGCACCGGCGTCATGATCAAAACCGGGGCCGTCTACGGCAACCTGATGGTCAACGTCCAACCCACCAATGCCAAACTGGTGGACCGTGCCCAGCGCATCATTGCGGCCGCCACAGGAGTGGACAAACCCACTGCCGCCCATCTACTCGACCAGGCGGGCAGCGTAAAGACAGCCATCGCCATGCAGAAGCTCTCTCTCGACCGCGCCTCCGCCGAAGCCCGGCTGGCCGTCGCAAATGGCAGCCTCGCGGCCCTTCTGCGCAAAGCGCATTAAGCCGCCGTGCCTGACCAACGCTATCTCGCCCTGATGATCGCCGCCCGTGCTCATGCGAAGGCACACGGCGCACAGACTCCGGTGCTGGCTCCGTATGACCGCACCCTCCTTGGCAAGAACCCTTCTGTAAGGGTGGCCGAGTTACAAGGAGCGCACTTTCGCGTCATCCCCTGGACCACAAACAATCCCGCAACCATGCGCGCCCTCATCGCGCGACGTGTGGACGGCATCATCTCCGACCGCCCAGACGTCCTCCAGACCATAGTGAAGCAGGAAGCCGCAGCAAACCCATCAGAAGCAGCCTACTTCGCAGCATTCGACGTAGCCGGACACCGCGGCGCGCGCGGCCTTCGTCCTGAAAACACGCTGCCCGCCTTTGAGGCAGGATTCGACAATCTCGTCACGTCAGTGGAAACCGACATTGGCATCAGCGCCGACCGCGTACCGCTCATCTGGCACGATCAGTTCTTCAGCCCCAAATCCTGCCGCCGCGCCGACAATGCCAGATACTCGATGAAGAACCGCGTCTACCTGCGCGACATCACCAGCGCCGAGGCGCAGAGCACCTTCATCTGCGACAAGCTGCAGCGAGTCAACTTCCCCAAACAGACAAACGACCTCGCGCTCTCGCCTGTATCATTAGCCTTCGCCGAGCACGAGCGCCTCATCAGCCCCTACGTCCCCACCCACCTCGAACAACTCTTCCGCTTCACCAGCTTCTACGCCGACTACTACCGCAAAGGCCCCGGCAAGAACCACCCCGAAGCCGAAGCCCGCGCGACGAGCGCCGAGAAGGTCTGCTTCAACATCGAGACCAAAATCCTCCCGCTGCCCAACGACCCTGAAGGTGTACCGGCCGACAAACTGCCCATCCCAAATCTCAAAGCCGAGCCAACCACCAACCACACCTACGACCCGCAGACCTTCGTCTCGACACTCGGCGAGGTCATCCAGCGCAACAACATGCAAAACCGCAGCAGAGTCCTGAGCTTCGACTTCCGCATCCTGCAACTGGTCGAAGAGCAGTCCCCCAATATCCCCACCTACTACCTGACGGAATCCCCTGCATCACTTAGCACAGCCTTGCTCCCACCAGGCCTGCGCCAGCCTTGACACATCCCAACCCCTTAGTTAAGCGGACGCAGATTAGCCTCCGAATTTCCGGAGCCCGAAGTTTTATGGCCACAACGGCGTTTCGGAGGATCAATCGGCCTTCGTCGGAGAAAGGTCTGGCGTCATTAACGCGGATGGCCTTTCGGCCCCGCCGAATCGGGGAAATCGCGCCGAAGTTGCCGCACGCGAGATAAGGCAGTCCTGTAAAGGCACTCTTCCATCGCGGTACCCGATCCAGAGCCAGTTGTGTAGCTGCTGACCGCATTGCAGTATTGGTCACGGTAGGCACGCCACGCGACCTGTGACTCACTCATCTTCTTTGCTGCATCTTCGAGCGATTGAAGAATGACCGGTCCATAAAGGGCCTTATCTTTGGGGCTCATTTCGCGCAGTTCTGCAACGGTGCGTGCAGCCAGCTCATCGGCCCTTTTATTCATGGTTATTTGAGCTTTCATATAGCACTCATACGCCCATGCATTGGACCAAGTAGGTCCGTTCGGACATGGATCATCCTTTTGCGCCAAGCACTGAAGAGGCAACCCGAAGAAGCTGATGAGAATTAGCTGAAAGATTATGCGTTGCATTGGCTATCGAATTCCACCGCAATGATATTGCAAATCGCAGAGAGAATGTTCGGCGCGGGTTGCCGGCAACTCGGAAATCACCGATCCTTCGTCTCGGCATCTGCATAATCGCAGATGCACTCACTGACCGGGTTAGTACCGATATGTCGGCTTGTCGGAAATCATGGCTCGCTAAAACAGCCCCAACTTCCGCGGCATCTCGATCCCCAGATGCTCATACGCCAGCCGCGTAGCCACACGCCCGCGCGGAGTGCGATCGAGAAACCCAATCTGAATCAGGAACGGCTCATAGACCTCTTCCAGCGCGTCCTGTTCTTCCGCCAGCGCGGCAGCCAGCGTATTCAAACCGACAGGGCCGCCATCGTACTTTTCAATAATCGTGCGTAGCAGTCGCCGGTCCAGCTCATCGAACCCATGCGCATCCACCTCCAGCAGCGCCAGCGCGGCCTCCGCTGTCGGGCGGTCGATCACGCCCTTAGCCCGCACCTGCGCATAGTCGCGCACCCGCCGCAGCAGCCGGTTAGCAATACGCGGAGTCCCACGCGACCGCATCGCAATCTCCGCCGCGCCATCGCGGTCGATCGGCACACCCAGCACCTCAGCCGAGCGCTCCACAATAAACCGCAGCTCATCATCGGTATAAAACTCCAGCCGCAGCAGAATCCCAAACCGCGACCGCAACGGTGACGAAAGCAGCCCAGGCCGCGTCGTCGCCGCCACAAACGTGAACGGACGAATCTCCATCACGTGCGTGCGCGCCGCCGGCCCCTGCCCTATGATGATGTCGAGCTTGTAATCCTCAAGCGCCGTGTACAGCTTCTCTTCAAGCACCGGCTGCAGCCGGTGAATCTCATCCAGAAACAGCACCTGCCGCTCGCGCAGATTCGTCAGAATCGCCGTCAGGTCACCCTGAATCTGCAACGCGGGCCCCGAAGTCTGCTGAAATCCCACCTCGAGTTCATTCGAAATGATCGTCGCCAGCGTCGTCTTGCCCAGCCCCGGAGGCCCAAACAGCAGCACATGATCCAGCGCCTCGCCACGCGACTTCGCTGCCTCCAGCGCAATCGCCAACTGCTCCTTGGCCTTCTCCTGCCCGATGAACTCAGCCAGCCGATGCGGCCTGAGCTTCAGCTCAAACGCCGCATCATCTTCAACCTGTCCAGCCGAGACCAGCCGCTCCGCATCCGCGCTCTTCGCATTGTTCATATTTATGGTCACTCAGGCGATAGTAAGGCGAACATCGCCGCGAAGCAAACCCAATCTACCTACGCAACTCCAGCAGCAGGCAGCCATGCGGAGCAAGCGTAGCCGACACGCTCTCGATGCGCCCCATATCCTTGCCCGCCCACACATCACGTGCGCTGAAATTTCTACCCGTAAGCCCATAGGAGGCAATCGACTTCTTCACTGTCACCGGAGCATCTCCCACGTTGAACAACGCAAGCGCATGCGACCCATCAGCTAGATCCGAAGTCCACGCGATCACATCGCCGTCGCGCCCAACCATGCGGCTTCCAGTCGAAGCCTGGTCCACGCGAATCACGTCGCGGTTCGTCAGCAGCTTCAGCGTAGCGTCATCCAGCTCCGTCAGGTTCGCCCCCAGAATCAGGGGCGACCGCGCCATCGACCACAGCGTCACCAGCGTGCGCTGCTCCTCGGGATTCAGCCGCGTGGCCCTCACCTCTCCGTAGCCCGGTACAGGCCCCAGATGCCCCAGCGGCAGCATGTCCGCATCCGGCCAATTGCCCGGTTTGGCATACTTCGCCCAAGCAGCCGTCTTCTCAAACTGTCCAAGCATGCTCTGCGGAAAGTCCTTTCCTGAAGGACTGGCCCAGTAGTCCCAGAAGTCATCCGAGATGCGCCACATCTGCGCCATCGCGCCCACCGCAGCCGCGTTCTCCAGCGCAGTCGGCCCTGGCGACAAGCTCAGCACAATTGGCCGCCCCGTCTTCTCAATCGCGCGATGAATCATCCTGATCTCATCGGCCTTGTACGGATGCGAAGAAATGCAATCCACCTTCAGAAAGTCCACGCCCCAGCCCGCGTACTGCCGCATCAGCGAGTCGTACCACGCCTGCCCAGCCGCATTGTCGCGCACGCCCCAGTTCGTCGGGTCCCACGGACACGCATCGCTCTGGTCCGCCGCATCGACAGCCTTGAACGCGCTGCCTTCAATCGGAAGGTTCTGCGCAACCGACTGACGCGGAATGCCGCGCACAATATGGATCCCAAACTTCAGCCCAAGCGAATGCACGTAGTCACTCAGCGTCTTGAAGCCCTCATCCTTCGCCGACGAAGGAAACCGCCCAGGCGCAGGAATATAGCGGCCGTACCGATCGACATCCAGACGCAGCTGCTCAGGATGCGGACGATCCTGCGGGTTCTCCATGAACCATCCTTCGTCAACCACTGCGTAATTCCAGCCAAACGGCTTCAGCTTTTGGTCGAGCACCTCGACATTCGCACGAAACTGCGGCTCTGTAATCGTCAGCCCATACGAGTCCCAACTGTTCCATCCCATCGGAGGAGTCGGCGCAAGCACCTTCTTTTGTGCAGCAGCGATGGCGGCGAGAGACAAAAGCATGGCGGCAACCAGAAAACGTTTTATCGGCATGCCGATAACCATACCAAATCCACGAATATTTCCGAATCCTTTCAAGAAACAACCTCATCAATAGAAGTTGCCATATTCAATAACTGAACTATACGGTTTAGTATTTATATTCAACCCGGAGGACGAATGATCCACGTCAGCGACCTCACCAAAAAGTTCGGCGACTTCACCGCCGTCGACAGCATCTCCTTCGACGTGGCCGAGGGCGAAATCTTCGCCTTCCTCGGCCCAAACGGCGCAGGCAAAACCACCACCATCAAAATGCTCACCACGCTGCTCCGTCCCACCAGCGGCAAGCTCGAAGTAAACGGCATCGACCCGACTTTGAAACAGAACGAAGCACGCAAACTCTTCGGCGTCGTCTTCCAGGACCCCAGCCTCGACGGCGATCTCACCGCCGCCGAAAACATGGAGCTGCACGGTGTCTTCTATCACGTGCCCAAGAAGCTACGGCTCGAGCGCACCGAGATGCTCCTTCGCCAGTTCGAACTCTGGGACCGCCGCAAAGACCGCGTCAAAACCTTCTCCGGAGGCATGAAGCGCCGCCTTGAAATCGCCCGCGGCCTGCTGCACACACCAAAGATCATCTTCCTCGACGAACCCACCCTCGGCCTCGACCCGCAGACGCGCAACCAGCTCTGGACGCACGTCAAGCATCTCAACCAGACCGAGCGCACCACCGTCTTCCTCACCACTCACTACATGGACGAGGCCGACCGCGTCGCGCACCGCATCGCCGTCATCGACCACGGCCACATCGTCGCACTCGGCACGCCGCAGCAGCTCAAAGAACAGACCAGTACCGATTCTCTCGAAGCCGCATTCCTCGCGCTCACCGGCACCACCATCCGCGACGAAACCGTAGGCTCCGCCGAACAAATGCGCCAAATGGCAAAACTCTGGAGGAGATAAATCATGAGCGTCATCTACATCATGTGGCTGCGCGAACTCCGCCGCTACACCCGTTCCCGGGCACAGATCGTCGCCTCGCTGGGCCAACCGCTGCTCTATCTGCTCGCGCTCGGCTTTGGCCTCGGGCCCATCTTTGAAAAAGCAGGCCAGGGCAGCTATCTGCAATTCGTCGCGCCCGGCGTCATCGCCATGTCCGTGCTCTTCACCTCAGTCTTCTCCGGCATCGGCCTGCTCTGGGACCGCCAGTTCGGCTTCCTCAAAGAGACCCTCGTCGCCCCCGTACCGCGCATCCAGGTCATGTTCGGCCGCACGCTCGGTGGCGCAACCGTCGCGGTTATCCAAGGCATCCTCATCGCCGTCATCTGCTTTATCGCAGGTTTGCGCGTGCATCACATCAGCCACATCCCACTGGCCTTTTTCTTCATGGGCCTGATCGCCTTCGTCTTCGCTGCACTCGGCATGGCCATCGGCTCTGTGCTCGAAGACATGCAGGGCTTCCAGCTCGTCATGAACTTCCTCGTCATGCCGATCTTCTTTCTCTCAGGAGCGCTGTTTCCCTTGTTCGGCCTCGGCACTGTCCTCAAGTGGATTACGCGCTTCGATCCGCTGACCTATGGCGTCGACGCGCTGCGTGGCGTGCTTACATCGATGGGCTACTTCAGCCTCACGGTTGACACGCTCGTGCTCTGCGGGCTCTCCGTACTCTTCATTACCATTGGCGCGCGTCTCTTTTCCAGAATTCAGATCTGAGATGGCACGCCCGAAGAGCACGCACGCACACGCTGAAGTCATAAAAGCCGCGCTCATCCTCATGGCGGAGCGCGGCATCGACGCCACCAGCATGGACGCCATCGCCGAACGCGCAGGCGTCAGCAAGGCCACCATCTACAACCACTGGCAAGATAAGGAAGCGCTCATCCTCGACGCCATGGCCCACCTGCTCGGCCACCACGAGCGCCCAGCCTTCAACACCGGCGACACCCGCGCCGACATGATCGCTGTCCTCTCGCACCAGCCGCCGCGCACGCACGCCGCTTTGCATGAGCGCATCATGCCACACCTCGTCGCTTACTCAGCGTTGCATCAAAAATTCGGCGAAGCCTGGCGTCATCAGGCCATGGAGCCGCCGCGCTGCGAACTCACCCGGCTGATCGAGCAGGGCATTCGCCACGGCGAACTCATCCCACAGCAGGACATAAGTTTTTCGCTCGCCATGCTGCTCGGGCCCGTGATGTACCGCCGTATCTTTCAGCGCACAGACACCGATCTCGCCGCCAATCTACCCGAGCGCGTTGTCGATGCCTACTGGCGAGCCTTCGGCACGCACTCCAATCCACCCGAACGAAAATCGCGAAAGAAATAGCAGTCAGAACGTCACTGCATCGGCTGTACATTCTTCTTCACCGCCAGCGGCATCATCCCAGTCGAGATGCTGCGCACAGGCCGCCCGCTTGTCCCGTTGCCCAGCTTCTGCGGTGCGAGAGGCTGCACGGCCAGTGGCAGTTGCATCGTCACAATCAGCGCACACGCCGGTCCGTTTCCGCTGCACACGTAACTATGCGTCGTTCCAGCGTCGAAGTAGATCGCATCGCCTGCTTCAATGCGATGCGTCGCCTCGCCATGACGTACCTCCAACTCGCCCGAAAGAAGATACAGAAACTCGCATCCGCCATGCTGATGCGGCTTTGGTGCGCGTCCCGTCTTCACCGGTAGAAACTCGGCAAAGTAAGGATCAAGCTGACGGTCTGGCACCAGGTACCCTAGGCTCTCAAAGAAATACGAAGGATCATCCACACCCGTCTGCGGCAGCCGCATCCGCTCATCACGCCTGTGAACGCGGAACAACGTCTGTGGCTCCGGTTCAAAAAAGTAGCTCAGGTCCTTCGAGAAGACCATCGAAATGCGTGCAAGGTTCCTCAACGTAGGCACCACTCGGCCTGTCTCTAGCTGCGACAAAAAGCTCGCCGAAAGCCCCGTATGGCGACCCAACTCTACCAGTCCCATCGATTTCTTCAGACGCAACTGTTTGATACGCTCGCCAATCTTCTTCTCTGCAATAAACGTCTCAGCCGCTTCGCCATCCACGCCTGGGCTTCTTTCACTCGTCGACGGGCCGCGCATTAGCTGTGGTGTGCGAGACATGGGCAAATCCGATATAGAAGAAGGATCATTTTTATTCATCTGCGTTTCACCGGGGAATAGAATTTTTCCAACAACCACGCAGAAAAAAGATGCTGCAATTTCAGTGGGTAAGATATCTGTGTTTCTCTAGCAACGTTGGATGCAACCTGAGCGCAGAACGTAGTCTGGCATCCGAAAATGCTAGCCTGTCAACAATGAAGCACGCATTCACTCGAGGCCGCTGGCCTGCCGCACTGGCCACGCTGGGAATAACAATCGCCATCGGCTGCGCCAGCCCCGGTCCTCCCATGCCACCATCGCTTCACCTGCCCAAAGTAGTGAATGATCTTTCAGCCAGGCGCATCGGAGACGCTGTTGAGCTGCATTGGACAACTCCCCTGCACACCACCGATGGCCTTGATATCAAAGGCGCTGTCACCGCAGAGATCTGCCGCGCCTCGTTGAGCGCATCCGCACAACCCAGCAAGCACTCCGATTGCACCCCGATTAAACGAACACTCGTTCATCCCGGAGCCACCAGTGCAGTAGACGCGCTTCCTGCTGCACTTGCAACCGGCCAGCCCGCGCTACTGCTCTACCGTGTCCGTCTCTTCAACTCCAACGACCGCACCGCAGGCCCATCAGCACCCGCATTTACCGCCGCCGGAGCAGCACCCTCACCAGTCGAGCAACTCCATGCTTCCTCATCACGATCGGGCATCGTGCTCGAATGGAAGCCCGGCACCGCACCCGTCCCCATCGAACTTGATCGCACCCAACTCAACCCGCCGCAGAAAAAATCAAAGCCCTCACCAGCCGCACCTAAGTCAAAGCCAACACACTCATTCAATCTCGTTGCAAACCAGGCTGTCGAAGTCCGTCTTCAAGCAGCCAATCAACCCTCCGACCGAGGCGGCACACTCGACCGCAGCGCACAAAAGGGAGAGACCTACCGCTACACCGCACAGCGCGTAAACAAAGTCATCCTCGGCGGCCACTCACTCGAAATCCGCAGCGCCATCTCCGCGCCCATCACCATCACGCTGCTCGACATCTTCCCGCCCGCCACGCCAACCGGCCTCGCCGCCATCCCCGGCAATCGCTCCATCGATCTCTCATGGGAGCCCGTCTCCGACACCGACCTCGCAGGCTACATCGTCTACCGCCAGCAGACAGCAGCAGACGGCTCCGCGTCCGGCCCATTCACACGCATCACCCAAACGCCCATCGTCGGCCCAGCCTTCAGCGACCAGACCGCCACCCCCGGCCGCAGCTATATCTATCGCGTTACCGCCATCGACACCACGGGCAACGAAAGCTCACCCAGCGCCACCGCCCAGGAAACCCTGCCGGAGCAGCAGCAGTGACCACCAAAGTAAAGCCTCGAGCCAGTAGCCATCATCACAGGAGCCATCACCATGCGCTACGCAAAATTCCTCTCGCTTGAAAACGGAGCACTCGTCCCCCGCTACGCCTTCGTCGAGCAGCGCGACAACGCGCTCTGGGCCACCGAGCTGATGGCCCCACCAGAAGAAGACCTCGCCGCCCGCAACGCGCCACCCACAGACTTCGATCCAAAACCGCTCGCCGACCTGCACCTGCTCGCGCCCGTGCATCCCTCAAAGATCATCTGCGTCGGCCGCAACTACCGCGACCACGCCGCCGAGCTCGGCAACGAAGTCCCCAAAGAGCCGCTGCTCTTCCTTAAACCGCCCTCGTCGCTCCTCGCACCAAGAGGCGTCGTGCGCATGCCCCTCATCTCCAGCCGCGTCGACTACGAAGGCGAGCTGGCCATCGTCATCGGCCGCCGCTGCCATAACCTCGGCCCCACCGAAGACGCGCGCCCCTACATTCGCGGCTACACCATCGTCAACGACGTCACCGCCCGCGACATCCAGAAGTCCGACGGCCAATGGACGCGCGGCAAAGGCTTCGACACCTTCTGCCCCACCGGCCCCATCGTCTCCAGCGACATCGACCCCTGCGGCTCAGAAACCACGCCCGCAACCCCCGTCACCGTCACCACCCGGCTCAACGGCACGGTCAAGCAGCAAGGCTCAACCCGCGACCTCATCTTCCCCATCGCACACCTGCTCCGCTACATCACGGCAACCATGACGCTCGAACCCGGCGACCTCATCCCCACCGGCACGCCCGCCGGAGTAGGCCCAGTCCAGCCCCTCGACACAGTTCAAATCGAAATCGACGGCCTCGGCACACTCGAAAACACCTTCGCCGCCGACTAAGTAGCGACACAACACAGATTTACACCGACGACCCCGATCTCACATGAAGAAGACGACCACGGATGATCACGGAAAAAACACGGATTGTTTTTTTCCGCGATCATCCTTGGGATCCGCAGTCTCATTTAAATCGTGTCATCGGTGAAAATCGGCGTTAAGCCGTCCGCTGCCCGCGCGAAATGCGTCTAAACAAGGCACCGCTTGATAAAATGGTGATGGACACCGAAGGAGAAAAAACATGGCATCTCTACTCGAACAGCTTCGTGGCATGACCACCGTCGTCTCCGACACCGGCGACATCAACTCGATCCAGCAGTATCGCCCACAGGACTCGACCACCAACCCCTCGCTCATCGCCGCGGCAGCCGAGAAGCCCGAGTACCAGTCCATCGTCGACGACTGCCTCAAGCAGGCCCGCAAGGAAGCCGGTTCCAACGCCACCGACAAAGACGTCGCGCACCTCGCCTTCAAGTCGCTCGCCGTGGCCTTCGGCATCAAGATTCTCCAGATCATCCCCGGCCGCGTCTCCACCGAAGTCGACGCCCGCCTCTCCTACGACGAGCAAGGCTCCATCCAGATGGCCCGCGACATCATCGCGCAATACGAAAAGGCCGGCATCTCCCGCGAGCGCATCCTCATCAAGCTCGCCTCCACCTGGGAAGGCATTCGCGCCGCCGAAGTCCTCGAAAAAGAGGGCATCCACTGCAACATGACCCTGCTCTTCGGCATCCACCAGGCGGTCGCCGCAGCCGAAGCCAAAGTCACGCTCATCTCCCCATTCGTCGGCCGCATTCTGGATTGGTACAAGAAAGACACCGGCAAGGACTTCACCGGCGCCGACGACCCAGGCGTCCAGTCCGTCACACGCATTTACAACTACTACAAGCACTTTGGCTACAAGACCGTCGTCATGGGCGCGAGCTTCCGCAACACCGGCGAAATCATCGAGCTCGCTGGCTGCGACCTGCTCACCATCGCTCCTAAGCTGCTCGGCGAACTCGAAGCCGCCCAGGGCACGCTCGTTCGTAAGCTCGACGCAGACAAAGCCAAGGCCGAGAAGATCGAAAAGATCCCCATGGACAAAGCCACCTTCGACAAGATGCACGCCGCCGACCGCATGGCGAACGACAAGTTGAAGGAAGGCATCGAGGGCTTCTCGAAGGCGCTCGAAGATCTCGAAGTCAGCCTCGAAAAGCGCGCTGCCGAGCTCAACGAGCCCGCCGTCGCCCGCTAAATCACCCTTCATCACCTAAGCAAAAAGGCCCGGACTCTATAACGAGTCCGGGCCTTTCTCATTCGGTTAGAAGTGGTACTTCATCGAGAGCTGCAACTGCCTCTGACCAGACCGCACAGCCGTGATCTGCCCGAAGGTATTCGCGCTCGCATTGGCTGCGGGGTTGCTCAGATAAGCACTGTTGAAGAGGTTATCCGCATCAACCCGGAAGTTGAGCTGTTGTTCATGCCAGATGGTGAAGTCCTTGGTAACTTCTGCTCCGTAGGTCTGGAAGCCTGGCGTCCGTTCCGATGTAGGACTTGCCGTGCCAAAGGTTCCGATAGCAGGCTGACCATACGCACAGACGCCGTTATCAACGCCTGCCGTTGTGCACGGAATAGCCGAAGGATCCGTCCCGAACCAGTTGTTGATGCTGCGGTGAACAATCTTCAACGGCCGATAATGGTTGGCGCGCTGCGCGTTGCCGTTGACCGAGGAGTTATTGGTAGCGCTGATATTGACCGGGAAGCCGGTATAGAAAACGCCGCTCATCCCAACCCTCCATCCGCCAACGATCTCATCGACGACGAAAGGCATCGTGCCGCCATACATCCGCCCGCGCCCAACCGGAAGGTCATACACCAGGTTCCAGTTGATTGCATGACGCACATCCTGACCCGCTGGACCATACTCCGCGTGCAGGTTGTAGACATTCTCCGCATAGGCGCTGACCGCCGTAATACTAGGTACACCATAGAAGCCGGAGCTGTTGGTCATGGCGTGGCTCCAGGTGTAGTTGGCGGTGTATTGCAGACCGTGCCACGCACGCTGCCGAAGCGTGGCCTGCATCGCGTTATAGTTCATCATCGCGTTCGAGTCCGTGTAGCGGATGACGCCGTTGTAACCCACACCAGGCGTGGTGTAGAACGGCGCCGGCGCCTGTGCCAGACAGGCCGCTGACGGAGTCTTTGTGTTGACGTTCTGCACAACGCCGCCGACAATGCACGTGTTGTGTAGTTGGTTGCGGTAGTTGGCCGTAACCAGGTGCTGCCCGGCCTCGCCAACATAACCAACCTGAAGCGAAGCGGTGTTGCTGACCTGATACTCCACCGTCAGGTTATAGATGCCGATAGCTTCCGGCTTCAGGTTTTTGTTCCAGACGTTATAGACGTTGGACGCAGCTGCCGATGTGCCAAATCCTCCAGCCACATTGAAGAAGCTTCCGGGGCTGCCCGAGACGGCCTGAACACCGCTGGCCTCGAAGGTTGCCTGGAAGGGCAGATTGGTCGTCATGCGCAGATTCGCGCCGGTCCCTTCCATGAAGCTCTGCAGGCCGTATCCCCCGCGCAGCACCCAGCGCGGAGTCGCCGACCACGCAAAACCAATGCGCGGCATCACGCTGCCATAGTAAGGATCGACGAGTCCGCGGCCATACCCTGCGTTCGCGCCTGTCACGCACGGCAGACCAATCGCCTGGCATGCTGCCGTGCTGTTGCCGTCCACGATGATGACCGACGGATTGTTCGGATCAATCGTGGACATCCTGTTACCCACCTCGTAGATCGGCTGGACGTACTCATACCGAACGCCGAGGTTGAGGGTCAGGGTGTCGAGCAGCTTCCAGTCGTCCTGCACGAAGTACGCATCGCGCCACGAGCGCATCCCCACCGGTCCGACGACGCTGCCCTTGCTCTTGAAGCCTGCACGGTCCAGCAGGTAGTCCGCCGCGGCGTATCCGGTGTTGGAATAGCCGAGCGGATTGGCCGTCGGAGATGCAGTGCCTGCACCGAGGTAGAAGAAGCCGCCAAGCGATCCATCATTGCCAGGATAGAAGTTGTTCTGCTGCTGGCGAAGGAACTGCACGCCAGCCTTGAAAGTATGGCGACCCCGCAGCCAGGTGAAGTTATCACCATAGAGGAAGGTGTTGATCGTGTAGTTCGTACCGGTGTTCTGGTTGCCGAGGTTCGTGTATTCCGTGCCGTTCGTGGCCGAGAATTGCTGCGGGCTGGCAGAGTTGCCAAACGCGAGTACAGAGAATCCGGCAAAGGCCTGCGAAACAGGATTGTTGGCTCCGATGCCAAGAATCTTGTCACCGTTCAGCCCGAAGACCCCGGTCGGATCGAGCAGCGAAGCTGCATTGCTCTGAAGGCGCGTATAGCCTGCACGAAATTCATTGACCATGGCCGCGTTGAAGGTATGGACTTCGTTGATCGCCACGCCGCGTACCGGGTAGGTAGGCGCGCCCGCGAAGCTGGTAGGAAGCACGTTCTGAGTGGTTGACCCCTGATTGGCAAAGGAGTAGCGAACCGAGAGGCTGTCCTTGTCAGTGGCCCTCCAATCGATCTTCACATCGAACTGGTTACCGTAGTTGCGGCTCTTGGTGGGCCCCGTATAGTTGCTGCTCGCCGGGGTGTTGGTCGCGTTAGGAGCGCGATTGGGCAGCGGGTAGATATTCGGGTGCGCCAGCAGGTACTGCGCCGCCGGGTTCGTAATGGGAATCTGGTTGTTGACGTATGCGGGGTTTCCTGCCGTCGTCGCATCGTAGAGCTGAATCAGCCGCGAGTACGAAGCGCATTTGAAGCCGTTGATCGTGACGTAGCCCGATGTCAGTCCCTGGTCGCCGGAACACATCAAAGACGGGTTGAGAAGCTCGGAGAAGTCGCCCGTGCGCTCCTTCAACGTAAGGACGGTTGCGGTCCCGGTCCCCCCCGAGTGGTAGCGTCCTCCCTGATAGTCGCCAAAGAAGAACAGCTTGTCCTTGAAGATGGGGCCACCCAGTGTGCCGCCGAAGATGTCGCGGGTGAAGCTGTTCCTGGGAACAATCGTCGAGCCATGTTTATTGGCCCAGGTATTCGCATTGAGGTTCTGGTTGTTCAGGAAGAAGAAGCCGCTGCCGTGGAACGCGTTCGTGCCGCTCTTGGTCTGGTAGAGAATGTCGCCGCCCAGCACGTTGCCATACTCAGCCGGCGCGTTCGCCGAGATCACCTGGACCTGGCCAATCGCATCAAGGCTGGGATTGTAGCCCGCAAGATCATCCAGCGTCGCATTGATGTTCATGCCGTCGAGCAGATACTGATTCGTCTGCTGGCGGTTGCCGTTGACCGAGACAGTTTGATTCGTGCTGATCGGCCCCGAGACCGAGGCGTTATTCACGAACCCGTTCGGGTTGGTGCTGACAGCGCCCGGCAAAAACATCGTCAGCGCAATAATGTTCCTGCTCACCAGCGGCACATTCTCAATTGCACGCGTATCCAGAGTCGTCGCCAGCGTCGGATTTTCTGTGTTCAGCAGTGGAGCGATGTTGGCCTCAACCTGCACGTTCTGCGCCTGGCTGGCCAGCACCAGCTTCGAATCGATCTTCGCGTTCTGCCCCGTCTCCAGCACAAACGGCCCAATCTCGGCCTTGGCAAAACCCGAACCTTCCACCGTCACCTTGTAACTGCCGATCTGCAGGAAGCGGATGTTATAGATGCCATCACTGTTGGTCGTCGTTGTCGTCGCGACGCCAGTCGCAACATTAGTTGCCGTCACCGTCGCATTCGGCACCACCGCTCCCGAAGGATCGGTCACCGTGCCATTAATGCTTCCAGTGATGGTCTGCGCAGGACAGGACATTCCAGCGCAGACAAGCGCCGCAACAATCCCAATCCATATCGTCTGAAGGAATTTGCAGATACTACCGGTAACTTGCGCCTGTCGATTCATAAAGTCCTCCTAAAAAAGTGCTTCAAGATCGAATACAGTTCGAAAGAAAAACCCGGGGCATGGTTCACGTTAGCGAATAAAGCGAAGCCAAATCATAAGCACCGAGGGCAAATTTAGTCAAAAGAAATAATTCGGGTGAAAAAACAGCCCCTAAATGTGCAATATTTCGCAAACACCCGTAATGCACGGGTTAGAGTCCCCGGAGCTACCGCGCGTTGCATCCACGCAACACCCCACAAGGAACCACGAGATGTTCCACGCGAAACATTCCAGCCACCGGATTCCGCGGATAAGCACGGATTCTATCTTCCGTCTTATCCGCGTTTATCCGTGAAATCCGCGGTCGTCCTGCCTTTAAATCGGTGTCATCGGTGCAAATCGGTGTTAAGCCTCTCGGACGAGGCCTACAGGATGTACCGGCTCAGGTCCTGGTCCTTCACAATCGTCGCCACCTGCTGGCGCACATACTCCGGATCGACCACAATCACCTTCTCAGTCCCCGAAGCCGTCTGCCGCTCAATCACTGGCAGCGGCGGCGCAACCTGCCCACCGGCGTGTGGCGCCGAGGCGTGAACCGCCGCAACCACACCCTCCTCAGTCGTCTCCGTCCGCGGGCTCTTGAACAGGTCCGGCGCCTGGAAGCTGATCTCATCGAGCACTCGCTCAAGAATCGTATGCAGCCGCCGCGCACCGATGTTCTCCGTCGTCTCATTCACCCGGAAAGCAAACTGCGCCATCTCCGCAATCGCCTCCTTCGTGAACTCCAGCTTCAACCCCTCCGTCTCCAGCAGCGCCATCGACTGCTTCACCAGTGACGACTTCGGCTCCGTCAGAATCCGCACAAAGTCATCCACCGTCAGCGACTGCAACTCCACGCGGATCGGAAACCGCCCCTGCAGCTCCGGAATCAGATCGCTCGGCTTCGACACATGAAACGCGCCCGCAGCAATAAACAAAATGTGGTCGGTCGAAACCATTCCATACTTCGTATTCACCGTCGTGCCTTCCACAATCGGCAGAATGTCCCTCTGCACGCCCTCGCGCGAGACATCCGGCCCATGCCCGCCCTCGCGCCCCGCAATCTTGTCGATCTCGTCCAGAAACACCATGCCCGAGTCTTCAACGCGCTCCACCGCCAGCTTCGTCACCTGGTCCATATCGACAAGCCGGCCTTCTTCTTCCTGCACCAGATAGTCGAACGCCTCGTTCACCTTCATCTTGCGCTTCTTCGTGCGCTGGCCAAACAACCCAGGCAACATGTCCTTCAGGTTGATGTCCATCTCCTCCGCGCCCTGATTCGTGATGACCTCGAAGCTCGGCATATTCCTGTCGCGCACATCCAGCTCGACGATGCGCTCATCCAGCTTGCCCTCGCGAAACTGCTGCCGCAGCTTCTCCCGCGTGCGCTGCTCACGATCGCCGGGCTTCTCATCGCCATCGTGGACCTCGTGCGGCGTCGCAGCCGGCAATTGAATCACATTGCTCCCACTGAATCCCGTGGCGCCTGCAGCAGCCGTCGAAGGCGTCGGTGGCAGCAGCAGATCGAGCAGTCGGTCCTCGGCCGCAAGCTCTGCCTTGTCCTCAACCTCTTCCATCTTCTCTTCGCGCACCATGTCGATGGCGATCTCCACCAGATCGCGCACAATCGACTCCACATCGCGCCCCACATAACCAACCTCGGTAAACTTCGACGCCTCCACCTTCAGGAACGGCGAGTTGGTCAGCTTCGCCAGCCGCCGCGCAATCTCCGTCTTGCCCACGCCGGTAGGCCCGATCATGATGATGTTCTTCGGCATGATCTCTTCCGCCAGCTCCGGCGAAAGCTTCTGCCGCCGCATGCGATTGCGCAGCGCAATGGCCACAGCACGCTTGGCTGCATGCTGCCCCACCACATACTTGTCCAGCTCCGCCACAATCTCACGCGGAGTCATCTCATCAAGCGCCAGCGCCTGATCGTCCGCCGTTCCAGGTAAATAAATCGCCATCTAAAATTCCCCGTCAGCTCATCGTCGTGAGCCGCTGTTTCTAAACCGTCTTCAACTCTTCAATCGTCATCTGATCGTTGGTATAAATGCAGATCTGCCCCGCAATCGCCAGCGACTTCTCCGCAATCTCCCGCGCGCTCAAGTCCGTGTTCTGCAACAGCGCGCGTGCCGCGGCCAGCGCATAGCTGCCGCCGGAGCCAATCGTCGCAATTCCCTCGTCCGGATCGATCACATCGCCCGTGCCCGAAAGCAGAAACATCTGCTTCGCATCCGTCACGATCAGCAAAGCCTCAAGCTGCCGCAGCATCTTGTCCGTGCGCCAATCCTTCGCCAGCTCCACCGCCGCGCGACCCAGGTTGCCCGCATACTGCTCCAGCTTCGTCTCGAATCGCGCAAACAAACTGAACGCATCAGCCGTCGAACCCGCAAAGCCAGCCAGCACCTTGTCGTTATAAAGCTTGCGAATCTTCTTCGCCGTACCCTTCATCACCGTCGCGCCCAGCGACACCTGCCCATCGGCAGCCATCACGACCGAGTCGCCACGTCGCACGCAGATTACCGTCGTCGAGCGAATCCGCCGCCCTTCACCCAAATCCAAAGGATGGCCAGACGCCTTCACAGCCGGTTTCGAGGGAGCGGATTTTTTTGAACGAGCGAGCTTCGAGATAGGAGAGACAGACGCTTTCATGTGTATCTCTCAGTATATTCGCTCGAAGCCCGCCGCTTCAGCCCACGCGCGCCTACCGGCAGGCCGCGTTATTCGCCCCCTTGATCGCCAGAAAAGTAATCGTCGCCGGAGCCAGTTCAACGCGCCCGGCCTTCTGCGCCTTGCCGCGAATCTCCGGCAGATCGCCACTCGCCGTCACATTCAGCTCCTTGCCATTCAGGCTCACCTTGTCCGACATCAACTCGCCCGAGAGCGTATACCGCTCCGACTTCGCCGGCACATCGAGCGTAGCCGAGGCAGTCCGGTCAGCATTGATCGCCAGCAGCGCCACACCACCCGGCACATTCCGCAGACACTGCGCGTAAAGATGCAGGTTCTCCGCTCCCGAATCACCCGCATCCAGCACCGTTGTCCCCATCGTCCTGCGCCACAGCAACGCCGCCCAGTAATTCGGCCGCGGTGCCAGCGTAGTCTCGTCAATCAGCGCATAGTCGCTCGCGTCGAGCGTGTTGTGCATGATGACCTGCACCCCGCGCTTCGCCAGCACGCCCATCTGGTTCAGGTAGCGAAAGCTGTCGATAAAGTCCGATGCCCATGGATTGCCTCCGCACGCCGTCTCACCCGTCTCCGTCAGCCACATCGGCTTGCCCGGAGCATACTTATCGCGCAGCGCCACGTAATACTTTTCGTCGCGCACCGTAAGCGAGAGCCACTCACTCGAAAGCGCCGTCTCCGGCGTCGAGTGCGGAATACCAGCCATCATCGCGCAACGCTGCGAGACGCCTCCATAGAAGTGGTACGAGAACACATCGAGCCCCGGCTCTTCGGCGCGCAGCAGGTCCTCCGCGTGAAGCCCGTGCATACTCGCAGGCATGTGGTCCATCATGCCGATATCGCCTACCGCGCTCGGCCCCGCAACCTTCATCTCCGGCGCGGCCTCACGCACGTACGCAAGAAACGCCTTGAAGTCGCGCCCGTACGCCTCCGCGTCGTATCCCTTGGGCGCGCCGCCCAGCGACGCAAAGTTTGGCTCATTGAACATCTCCGCCGCCGCAATACTGCCGCCATCGGCCTTCGTCGCGGCCACGAGTTTCTTCGCCTCCACCGGCGTCCACACGCCGCTCGCATCGCGCACCCCAGGACTGATAGCAAACGAGGTCACAATCTCCGCGTCCACCGCCTTCGAAAAATCAACAACGCCCTTCCACTGTTGCCCCGTCAGAATGTCGCCAAAACCCTCCGGAGGCGTCTTCGGAGCCGGCCCACCTGTATCATCAAAATAAGTCGAGTTGGCCCACGTTCCGCTCACCCGCACATACGCCGGCCCCAGCGCCGCAGCCAGCTTGCGCAGCCGTGCATTCGAAAGATCCACCGGCGGACGATACCGATACATCGAGGGATCCATTCCCACCGGAGCGCCCGGCTTTGGCTGCTCCGCAGGCGCAGCCGCGCCTCCACTCTTATAGGGGGCCCAGAACCGCCCACCCGTCACCTCAACCATCTCGATGTTGTACGACTGGAACCGCTCATCCACCGTACCCACACGCGGCATCGTCGCAGGCGACACCTGCACAGGCGAAGCCGCCAGCAGCACAGGAGCCGCACCCAGGCCCGCCATGCCCACAAACACCGCGCCGCCCAGCAAAGCCAGCAGCCGGTTCCCTGTCACATTCCCTCGATTGGCCATCCCGCTTCCCTTCATCCCGCGCATTAATTCAAACTGCGGCGAAAGTCTATATCGTCCCACCGCAACAAGAAACAGCAAAATTCGCCATCGCCTTACCCATAGCCCCCGTGACTATCCCACAAAAGTCCGTTACTTCATCAACACCTCTCCTACCCGTTCCGCCTGGATTGGACTATTCTCGTGGTGAGAAATCCAATGTTGTCGTTGATTCCATCCGGACTGCCTTCATCCCTACGCGAGCCCCAGACCCTTGCCCTCGTCGGCGCAGGGGCCGCGGCGGCCCTCGGTTTTGCCATCTACGCCCTCACCCGCAAACGCCCCACCGAAGAGGAGCTTGAGCGTGACCGCCGCGAGCTTCTGGCGCGTGTCGGCCGCATCACCGACGGCACCATCATGGACACCATGGTCGGCGAAGTGAACAACCCAGACACCTCGCCATCAGCCGAAGACACCACACCCGCACCGCGCATCATCGTCTATAACTACCGCATCGCCGGCGTCACCTACGAGTGCGCCCAGGACGTCACCACCCTGGCCGACCAGGTCCGCGGCATCCGCTCCGACCTGCCCGTACAAGTGCGCTACGCCCCACACAACCCCGGCAACAGCATCATCGTGGCCGACACGTGGAGCGGCCTCCGCCTCACCGCCGACCACCCCCACGACCGCACCGACACCGCCGCATAAGCTGCGTTTGAAGCCCGTTCCACCCCGGACTACACTTAAACCATGCACATGGTCGCTACCCCCAACCGCAAAATGCAGCGCGTCCTCCAGGCCTCCATGGTGCTTACGTTTGCCTACGTCGTCGCGACGTTCGTCTTCGGCCTGCGCGCCCACTCCCTGGCCCTGATCTCCGAAGCGGGCCACAATCTCTCCGACCTCTTCGCCATCCTGCTCTCCTTCGTCGCGGTCTACTTCCAGTCCCGCCCCGCAACCGACCAGAAGACCTTCGGCTACCAGCGCGCCGGCGTACTCGCCGCCTTCGTCAACGCCGTCACCCTCGTCGTGCTCTCCGCCTGGATCGCCATCGAAGCCATCCACCGCCTCGCTGCGCCCGTACAGGTGCAGCCGCGTCTGATGATGTACGTCGCCGCCGCCGGCGTTCTGATGAACGGCACCATTGCGCTGCTACTCTGGCGCTTCTCCGGCGACGTCAACATCCGCAGCGTCTTCCTCCACATGCTCGGCGACACGCTCTCGACCGCCGCCGTCATCATCGGCGGCGCAGCCATCCTCTTCACCGGCATGGTCTGGATCGACCCCGTACTCTCCATCATCATCGCCCTGATGATCCTCTGGAGCTCCATCTCCATCATCCGCGAGACGCTCAACATCCTGCTCGAAGGCACGCCTAGGAGCGTGCAGCTTATTGCTGTGCGCGAAGCCATGCAATCGGTCAGTGGAGTCATCGACGTCCACGACCTGCACGTCTGGTCGCTCGGCTCACACTCCCACGCCCTCGCCAGCCACGTCACCATCGACGAGCGCCCCATGAGCGAGTGCGCCGACATCCTCAACGGCCTCAACAAAACACTTCACGACCGCTTCCACATCACCCACACCACCATCCAGTTCGAAACCACCGGCTGCGAAACCACCCACGGCTGCAGCTCCCCACCTGAACTCGAAGCCGTCGGCGCCCACGACCACCATCATCACCACGGCCACAGCCACAGCCACTAGGGCCGTTCTCTCTCAGGTGTAGACCTCTTTGTTTGTCATTCCCGAAGGGAATCTGCGTTTTGCTTCGGATGCCACGGCTACATCTGGAGGCGAACGGCTCCAGACATCGTCTAGCAGAAAATTTTGCCGGCATTCTCCCCTCAATCATTGTCATCCTGAGCGAAGCGACCGCAGGGAGCGTAGTCGAAGGACCCCGACACAGCCAAATCCCACCCATACCCTCCAACCCTTTCAGCCACAACATCAGACATCCTGTCACCACGTCAGCCCTCACACCCCCAACAGCCGTCATCCTGAGCGGAGTCGAAGGACCTGCGTGCATTTGCGTCAGATACACCGGCGACATGACGCCGCTTTAGCGAAGCTAGTTTGGTGTTGGCTGTGCGATTTGATCGATCACAACAACATCGACTGCGGCTCTCGTCGCCTTCAGCTTCAGGCCTAGTTGCTCTTGAATTGCCGTAAACAGGCCCGGGGGAGCAGCGCCATCGGCTGTAGTGACTGCGCCTGGGTTGGGGAGATCAGGTGTCCAACGCAGCACCAGGTCATACCGCCCTTCGATGTTTGTCTGATTGACGACTGGGCGATCCAACACAAACCGCTGGAAGAACGTTGCAAGATTCGTCATCGTGGCATTGCCGACGTGCAGTCCACCGTGTCCGTTGTAAGCGACCGCAGGAATGCCCTCGGCTGGCGACACTGTTGTCGTGAGCTTGGTCGTCTTGTCTGCCTTCAATAGCACGTAGACAGGGAGCACCCTTTGCTCGTGGTGCATCCTTACGGCGAAGCGTTGCACTAACAACTGCTGCACCATCGACTTCATCTGATCAGAGCTCGGACGCTTCTCCGTCTCGGGATCGGCCATCACGTCAAACTTCCGTGTCCTCACCCACGCTGGCCCTCCTGCCAACTGATCCGAATGCATGTTGTACGCATATTGGAAGAGGTCCAGAAATGTAGTGCCCTCGGTTACGAATCGATTGCCGCGAATTTGCATGAGGGTCGCGGTGTCCGGCGCGCTTGGCTTGATCGTTGCTACCGGGAAGGACAAGATGCCCGCCGATTTTTGTGGTGAAGATTCCTGAGCAGCAACAGTGCCGCAGATGAAGAGGCAAAGACAAACAACTTTGATCTTTGTTCGGATGGGTGCAATCTCCTTCGTAAAGCTTAAACGGGCGTCTACCTATGTTCCATTGAGGGGTGGCCCCAGTAATTCCATGCCATGCTTGCGGTAGTAGGCTGCGCTTTGCTGTGGAGACGATGCGCCGCGGAAGAACTCCTCCATACTGCCTGCGGGTGAAAAGGCGATGATCATTCTGCCGGGTGTGCGCCCGGTCACGGCAAAGGCGTGCGGAACTCTTCGCGGCCCGAGAGCAGACTCGCCAGGGCCGAGTTTTACTTGCTTGTCGCCAATCTGAAAGAGGAATTCGCCCTCGATGACATAGAACCATTCCTCCTGTTCGAGATGAAGATGCAATGGTGGTCCTCCGTGCACTGCGTTGGCATGTTCGATGACGAACAGGTTGCCGTTCGTCTCGCGGGTCAGGACTTTGAATTCGAGGCCACCGAAGCCTGGGTGAGTTTCGTCGAGGCGGTCGTGTCCGGCGGGCACAATCATGGCTTCTTTCGAGACAGGGTCGGATAAGTGTGTCGTGGCGAATGCGAACGATGGCGTAAGTGCGAGAGGAAAGGCCGTGGCTGCGGACTTGAGGAAGCTGCGACGCTTCATGGAGATCCTTTCTTGCTGGATTCCTGATTACGTGTCGGTAGAGGTGCGGGGTAATTGTATAACCGGGCCTGGTCGCCTTCGATCGTGCTCATAAGAACGGAAACGCGTGGAGCACGTTGTATTGCGCGCCTTCGGAGGTCGATGCCGATAAACAGTCGCATGGTTTCGTGGCAAGCTCGTCTACGGCTCGATCGCGCTGCTGAAACGATGATGCCCATTCACGCAAGAGACGCGAATGGGCATGTGAAGACAGCAGTGTTTCAGCGAGAGCCGAACTTCTTTCTGGCTGCTCCGGCAATTGCAATGAGGCCGGTACCGAAGAGCGCAAGCGTGGATGGTTCAGGAGTGGATGGCGGCGTGACCGGGACTCCGCCGACGGTGACTCCGTCGATGGCCATGCCAGTGTCGTAGAGCTGGTCGATCCAGTTGGTGACGCCGAACTCCAGGTAGTAGTTGCCTGCCGTCGGGATTGTGTAGCTGGAGAGAACCCAGCCGGTGTAGCCGCATCCGGGGCCGAAGCATGACCCGGAGTATCCGCCGAGGGGCGACCAGTCGGGCCCGCCCCCGATGATTGGAACGGAGGATGGTGTCAGGGTTGCAACTGGGGTCGGTAGACCCGAGCCGGGAACGATGCTTCCCGTTGGCTCGGTCCGTCCTGTGAAGAGAAGAGCGACCGGGTCGTTTGAAGAGTTAAAGAGCTCGGCCCATCCATAATCGGCGTAGGTCGTTCCGCCGCCGGCTCCATCGGAGGTGACAAAGTTGAAATAGAAGTTGAGAGCTGTTCCGCTGGTTGCAGAGAAGACGGGAGTCGCCAGCGTCGATCCGTTGGTCTCACTCGTCTTTGTAACGCCTGGAACAACAGCGGTTGAGGAAGAACCGTTGGTCGTGATGTATTCGTAGGAGCTGTTGCCGGTGGGCGAAAGCGTCACAACGCCATTGGCGCCGAGACTGCCGCAGGAACCGCTGCAAGTCCAGCCGGAGGGAATTGGGTCGGCCAAGGATATTCCAGCTAAACCGAAGAGAGCCAGGCCCAGGGTAGTGAAGCGAATAATAGCTACTGGTAAAGAAGTCTTCACGGCATATCCTTTCTGTCCAGAATGAGGGTCTACTCGAGCGTGGGCTAGCCACTTCTGCAATGAGGGGGCCGAGATAAATACGGGGGCCGGGATGGGGCCGAATGAGACTGGGAGGGGGTCGATGCAACCTGGACGGCAACAGTGAAAGCATTTCGCTGGCCATCTGCATCGTGCAGATTTCAAAGCGGCAGGCATTCGCGATGCAGCAAGGTTTTGCGCACTAATCGAGCGGGAGTGGTAGGCATGTTGCCTGCCTGTACGACGCACTCCCGCACACGGAGGTTATGCGGCAACGCAGTTTGTATGCTGCGAGAGCTAAGCGCTTGATCTGGATTTCCGAGGGGTGTTCAGGAGATGGAAGAGGATTTTGACAAGACGGAGCGGAGCGCGCTTTCGCTCGGGGTGCCGGGTTCGAGTGCGCTCCGCTCGCTCGCTTAGCGCAGGCCGCCTGCAGCCTGCAGCAGCGAGCCGGTGACCCAGCGGGCGTCGTCGGAAGCAAGGAAGGCGACGACGGAGGCGATGTCGTCGGGATACCCGATGCGTCCGAGCGGCGTGTCCTTGACCGCTTGATTGATGAAGTCGCTACCTTCGAACCCTGAGGCTTTGAAGCCTTCGGTGACGACCGGGCCAGGGTTGACGGCGTTGACGCGGATCTTTTTCGGGCCAAGCTCTTTTGCCAACACGCGTGTAATGGCGTCGACCGCGCCTTTGGTGCCGGTGTAGACCGCGGAACCTGCAGGCGTGTTCTCCGCGACGACGGAGCCTATGTTGATGATGCTGCCGCCTTCGTCGGGGAAGAGCGCTGTGCCTGCTTTGGTGGCGAGCAGAAGGCCGGTCACGTTCGTACCGAAGATACGTTCGATCTCTTCTTCGGTGATCTGGTCGAGCGGCGCGAAAGCGTAGACGCCTGCGTTGTTGACGAGGATGTCGACTTTGCCGAAGGCTTTCTTCGTCTCGCTGAAAAGCTGGTCGATCTCGGCGGCCTTGGATACGCTGCCGCCTACCGCGATGGCTTTGCCGCCAGCTTTGGAGATCTCGGCGACAACTTTGTCTGCGTCTTGCTTGCTGGAGGCGTAGTTAACGACAACCGATGCGCCTTGCGCGGCCAGCTCTTTAGCGATGCCTGCGCCGATGCCTTTGGAGGCTCCAGTGACGACGGCGACCTTTCCTGCGAGTTTGCTCATGACTTCTATCTCCTTGATGCATGTCGAACATTTCGACAGTCATCGAAATAGATGCAGAGAGGGTAGACGAGATTCAGAAGTTTTTCCGCAACTAGAGAGCAGCGAGACGGGCCAGGTAAGCGTCGAAGGTGGGGCGGCACATGTGGAGGTTGGCGATGCGGCCTTCGCGCTCTACTTCTATCAGCCCGGCTTCGGCTAGCTCTTTGAGATGGTGCGAGATAGTGGCTGGGCTGATAACTTCGTGTTCGGCGAGAGAGTAACAGGGCATGCTATCTGCAGCGGCGATCTGGCGGAGGATAGCGTAGCGACGCGGGTCGGCGAGCGCGCGGCTGATGGCCGCGAACTGCTCGTCGGTGAGTGTGGTCTTCTTGTTCGTGGCCCGGGCCTTCATCTCTTAACAGATGTTACGCTGTCGGCTTCGATGCGTCTGCCGCTGCTGCGGGCTTTGTTGCATCGCTGGATTTGCTGAGGCGCCGCGTGTAGTCGAGGTAGACGAGCGCGGCGGGCGAGTAGCCGCTCGGGTCGGCCTGGGTGAAGTCGCCGGTGAGCGGATCCATCTGCTGGCGAAACTCGGTGTGGCGGCTGATGGCTTCGCACCACTGATGCATCATGTGGTCGAGCGCTTCCTGCTTGCCGTAGTGCGGCATCCACCGTGGAGCACGCAGCGCAGTGAGGGCCTGCGTCGCTCCGCCCCAACTGTTGCGCGGAATGGGACGGACAAAAGTAGGATCATCGAGCGCGATCGACGGCAGCGGGTACGGAGCCCAGAAGGCCTTCGGATTGTGGATCTGCCGCGTCCAGACAGCTTCGAAGATCGACTTGTCGCGCGCGTTGTCGAGCTTGAGGACGTGCTCGCCGAGCACACGCGTGATGACGTCGCCGCGGATGCGCACAAATTTATTCTGCGCGTCGAGATCGTAGAAGGCCGCGTCCTTGGGGTCGTACAGACGCTCGATGATGAGGTTGCGGATGGTCTCTGCGTCTTGCTGCCAGCGTGCCGATTCGTCGGGCTTGCCGAGCGCGATGGCCATCTGCGCGAGCGCAACGCGCGCGCCGTAGACAGTGGCAGAGAGATCGGGGCAGAGGCGCGGCATCGACGGAATATCGGGGCAGTTGCGCGCATCGCCGCCGGGGCACGCGTTGGGAATGCCAGCCCAGCGCGGGCTGTGATCGTGCCCGGTGTCGTACGTGCAGAAGCCTTCGACCAGGCCGGTCTTGCGCGTGTCGCGATACTGGCGGAGCCATGCATCCCAGCGCGAGCAGGCGTGGTAAGCGGTGACGAGCAGCTCGTCGTCGCCGGTAAGCTGCGAAAGCTCCCATGCAGTTGCGGCGATGGGCACAACCATCTGGAGCTGGCTGAAGCCCACGCTGGACATTTTGACCGCATCGGGGAGCTGGCCTGCGGAGTCGGCCCCTTCAGGCTTTTGCAGCGCGAAAAAGGCCATGTGGTTGTTGCGTGCGGCTTCGAACGGTGTGGGCAGACCGGGTTGCTCAGGGATGTACTCGGCGAGCGTGGCGTAAACGAGGCCCTCGTGCGGACCGCACTCCTGCCAGATGCCTGGGTAGACCGCGCCTTCGATGAGGACAGGCTTCGAGTAGAAGGGCAGTGTGCGGATATTGCCTGCCAGCGCGGTGATGGCCGCGTCCCATGTGCGCTGCCAGCGCGGGTTTTTATCGGGGAAGGCTGGCGTTTTGATGGAAGCAGCAGAGGTTTCGGCTTCGGCAGAAGAAGGCAGCAGAGTGGCGCCGGCGGCGAGCGTGGCCAGCTTGAGGAAGTCTCTGCGTTTTATGGGGGAGAAAGTCTTTTCATGCATGACTGAATTTAGTTTAGACCCGGAGTATGAAGCTCGTGAGTCAGGATTGTAGACTGACCTTCAATTATGTGTGCACGACGGCGATTGAAAGAAGCAAAGGCAGCGGAGCTGTCGTTTGAAGCTGACAGTCCAGAGGCGACGCTGCTGCGGCGCAGGCTGATGAGCTGGTATAAGGAGCACGCGCGCGACCTGCCGTGGCGCGGCGTCGATGATCCGTACAGGACGTGGGTCTCTGAGGTGATGCTGCAGCAGACGCGCGTCGTGGCGGTGATTGATCACTACGAGCAGTTTCTGAAAAAGTTTCCGACGCTGGTGGCGCTTGCGCTGGCCCCGGAGTCCAGCGTGCTGGCGGCGTGGTCAGGGCTGGGATACTACAGGCGCGCGCGCATGCTGCACAAAGCCGCAAAGTTCATTCTGCGCGAGCGCGGTGGCGTCCTGCCGATGACTTCAGCGGAGCTGCGAACGCTGCCGGGCGTGGGCGATTACACATCAGCGGCGATTGCGAGCATTGCGTTTGGCGAAAGCATCGCAGTGGTGGACGGCAATGTGGAGCGAGTGCTCTTGCGTGTAACCGGACGCGATGAAGAAGGCACTGCCGCGGGTAAGACGTTTGTGCAGATGCAGGCCGCCGCGCTGGTGCCGAAGAAGAAGATGACGGAGACGTCCAATGCGGCAGGCGATCACAATCAGGCGATGATGGAACTTGGCGCGACGCTGTGTCTGCCGCGCACTCCACTGTGCTTGCAGTGCCCCTTGTATTCGCTCTGCCAGACACGTGGCGAGCACATTACGCCGAAGCGAAAAAGCCAGCGCAGCCTGCCTGCGGCATACCTGTTGAGCCTGCGCAAGCGCGGCACGCTGACCGAGGTGCTACTGGAGCGGCGCGCGAACGATGCAAGTCTGATGCCGGGCATGTACGAGCTACCCGCGCTGCCGCAGGATGGAGTTGAGGGACGCGAGCCGATGCTGCGGCTGCGTCACTCCATTACCAATACGAATTACTATGTGCAGGTATTCGCCCCGCGCGGACCCCAGGACCAGGCCTTGCGACGGGCGATTCCGGCGGCGAAGAACGATCTCTTCTGGATACGCACGAATCGTCTGCAGCAGCAGCCGTTGACAGGATTGACGCGGAAGGTCCTGCAGCGGCTGGATGTGATGGAAGTGGCTCCGCTGCGGATGCCAGAGGATGAATAGAATTTAGCTACTGCGAGGTATGCGATGAATGCAGCGGTTGTTCATGCGTATGATGCTCCGCCACGCTACGGGAGCTTTGAGACGCCGGTAGCTGGTGAAGGCGAAACGTTGCTGAAGGTGTCTGCGGCGGGATTGCACCCGATTGTTCGAGCGCTTGCAAATGGAACGCACTATGGCAGCACAGGCGTGTTGCCTTTTGTGCCGGGCGTGGACGGTGTAGGTCACACGGCGGACGGAAGGCGCGTCTTCTTTGGCTCTGCGCGGCCTTTGTCGGGCACGTTTGCGGAGCTGGCAGTGGCTCGATCGGAGATGTGCGCGGCTTTGCCCGATGGCTTGGAGGATGCAGCAGCCGCAGCGCTGGGGAATCCGGGAATGTCTTCGTGGGTAGCGCTCACGGCGCGTGCGCGTTTTGTCGCGGGAGAGAGCGTGCTGATTCTTGGCGCGACAGGCGTTGCGGGGCAGCTCTCTGTACAGATTGCGCGACGGCTGGGCGCAAAGAGGATTGTTGCCGCGGGCCGCAATCCCGCGGCATTGGCTAGTCTTCAAAAACTTGGGGCTGATGCTGTCATCTCGCTTGAGCAGGAGCGCGCGGCTCTGACGGCAGCGTTTCGCGATGCGCTTGCAGGCGGCGTGGATGTAGTGCTCGATTATCTGTGGGGCGCGCCCGCAGAAGCCCTGCTGGCGGCCATCTCGCAAAAGGGATTGCAGCACAAGACGGCGCGCATACGGTATATCGAGATCGGCGAGAGCGCGGGCAAGACGGTCTCGCTGGCTGGAGCGACGTTGCGCAGCGCAGGACTGGAGTTGATGGGCAGCGGATTTGGCAGCGCATCGATGGAGCAGATCTACAGCGCACTGAAGGAGTTTTTTGCAGAGGCCGCGAAAAGTCCTTTTGCCATCGACGTCAAGACCGCGCCGCTACGCGATGTGGAGCAGGTATGGGTTGCACCTGAACGAGGCACACGAGTCGTGTTTCTGCCTTGATCGACCTCGGATCAGGACACACTCCACACTTCGCTACTCGCTGAAAAAGAACACGGCGTCCGGCGGCGCCGTATTCTTCGCTTCAGCTGTGATCAATGCCAAGGAGGAGTTACAGGATCGGAGGCGCGGATGTTCCGCTCGCGTCCGGAGTGCTGCCGTTTGAATCTTTTTGGTGCTTCTTCGAATGCGTGCTGCTGGTGTCATTCGGCGAAGTCGCGCTGCTGTCTGGTGAAGTGGATGGAGACGTTGCGCTGGGACTGGACTGGTCTGTTCCCGGAGGCGTCGTCGGCGTAGTGGGCGGGGTTGAGTCAGCGGGTGGCACCTGCTTTGGCGAAGGCGCTTCGCTGGACGGGTTCGAGGGGTTCTGGGGAGGAGTAGTTGTTTGCTGAGCGAACATCGCTCCCCCGGTAGAGAGAAGAGCCAGAATCGTGAACTTGGCTACGCTGCTTTGTGTACGGTTCATATCGTGTTTCCTCCTTGCCGGATTTACTTTTAGGATGGCCTTCGCACCCATGAGATTGCCTCAAAAAGGCGCACAAAAGAGCTTTCCACGCGCTATGTTTTGATGGCTGCAACAACTGTGTTGAGCCTGCAGATTCGCGTAATTTTTGCGCTCTCGATTGCGTAATAACTTCGCACAGCACAGTAGTTAAGTGAGGTGTACACGTGAGTTGATTGTGCCGGATTCAGCGCGTAAATCGGCAGTACACAAAGCGCTGGATGGCGCCCGCCGGCGTGTGGTGGTCTTCGGTGACACTCTCAACCAGCGTGAGTCCGCAACCAAGCTCAGCCGCCAACGATTCCGGACTGTAACGCTGGACAGGCAGACCGCTGCATCGCTCCGGACCGTCGAGCGAAAAGGTGCTGAAGATGGCAGAGCCTCCAGGCAGCAGCGCGCGTGTCAGCGCAGCACGATAGGCGTCGCGATCGCCAGCATTGGTAAGAAAGTGAAAGACAGCGCGGTCGTGCCAGATGCCGTACTGTGTCTCAGGTTGCCACGTGGTGATGTCGGCGGTGATCCATTGCACACGACTGGCCGCAGGTCCCAGCCGTTGCTGCGCACCTGCGATGGCGTTGGCCGAGATATCGAGGACGGTGATGTCGCTGAAGCCTTCGCCGAGCAGATGGTCGGCGAGCGTGGATGCTCCTCCGCCAATGTCGATGATCTTTGTTGAAGGAGATACCGAGGAAGCGCGAATCAGCGAGAGCGACGCAGTCGGCGTGGTCTGATACCAACTCGCTTCGCCAGGGTCTCTCGCGGCGTAAACATCTTCCCAGTGCTGTTGCAGTGAACGCGGAGTCTCGGGGCCGTCGGAGCGGTTAACCGCCATGCAGATATTTTAGTGGAACGGGCTTGAGAGCGTTTGAATTCAAGTGCGCTAGTAGAAGTCCGCGCAACTCAGGAAGTATCCGCAAGTGCGACAGACCAGCTTGCAGCGATGGTCTTCCAGCCGCGAAGAGCACGTGGGACAGAAGCGCGAGTGGTGCTCGGCTTCGAGCGGGCACGCCAGGGTTTCGGGCTCGGCTATGTTCTCTCCTGCGAGTGTTGGCTGCATGGAACGAGATTAGCGCATGTGGATGAAATTTCAACTACCCAAGGTGGCGTGGGCGCATCGAACGAGATACCGTTATTAAGCAACAGAAATCCAGAAGGAGAATCACTATGGACCGTAGCGCCAGCGCAGTTTGGAAGGGCAGCCTGAAAGAAGGCAATGGAACGATCTCAACCCAGAGCGGCACGCTGAAGGATACGCAGTACAGCTTCAAGGCGCGGTTTGCCGATGGCGTCGGCACAAACCCCGAGGAACTGATTGCCGCCGCACACGCCGGCTGCTTCACCATGGCGCTGAGCGCACAGTTCACCCAGGCAGGCTTCACAGCGGACTCCATCGAGACGACGGCTGTGCTGACGCTCGATCAGACCGGCACGCCCACCATCACGAAGATTCATCTGACCACCACGGCAAAGGTGCCAGGCATCGACAAGGCGAAGTTTGATGAGCTGGCGCACAATGCCGAAGTCGGCTGCCCGGTCTCGCGCGTGCTGAAGGCTGCCACGATCACGCTCGACGCAACACTCGTGTAAATCACAGGGGCGCTTCGTGAATCGTGCCGTCGATGCAACGTCGCTTGCTGTAGAGCGATGATTTCGATACGGACGCCGGAGCGCCCTTCCTGGTTTATAAGCGTGGAGCCGCGTGGCACCAGCCCACCATGCCGCATGACCGCCACAAACACCATCAACTCTTCTCATACTTCCAGTTCCGCGCCTTACCCTCGGCAATCCACTCCACCGCCTGCGCCACCCGCTTGGCCTTCGTCTCCTCGCGCTTCGCATCGTCAATCCACGCAGCATACTCCCGCCTGAAACCCGGGCTGGCTTCGCGAAACACCTTCGCCGCCTCCTTGTTCTTCTTCAAAGCCGCACCCAGCTCCGCCGGAACCTCCGCCTCGGGCTTCTCCTTCTTCGCGCCGCGCTTCGGAAACGTCTTGCCCCCGCCATCCACCAGCATCATCGATTGCCGCAGATACCCCAGCATCGCACTGTCCTTCGGCAGCTCCTTCACGCTGGCCACCTTCCCCAGCACTCCCATCCCGCCCTTCACATCAAAGCCATCCTTGCGCATCGCGGCAGCAATGTCCTTGCCCCAGATGCCAAAGCTGCAATGCTGTTTAAACGCCGCCACGTTCGCCAGAATCTGCCCGTGATAGATGAAGAACGGCATGCTCCACTTCATCGTCTCCTCAACCTCAGGGCAAGCCTTGTGCACCAGCGCACGCAGATGCTCCATCACCGGCTGCGCAAACGGCGCCGCCTTCTTAATGTAGTCATCCACCCGACGATCAAACCCGCTCTCACTCATGCCAAACAGTCTAGCCTGAACCATGCCAAAGCTCGCGGACTCTCACTTCAATCGAATTGAGGCTAATCGAGGCCGGGGGCCCCATCTTCGGCGCGAAGCGCCTAAGGTGGGTCCATTTTCGCGCCAGCGAAAATCCAAAAGCCTTACCCCCACAAACCCACGCCGCGGAGGCAGGGTGCCGGGTGCCCCAGAGCCTGCCCTGAGCCTGTCGAAGGGTCTCGCTTTTGAAACCTGGGTTCATCGCGCTCCGCGCGAACCGATTTCAAGGCCGCAGCCACAGAGAGGGCCAAAGGCCCGACTCATACCAGCCTGGGGTGAAACCCCAGGTTGGCGAACAAACAGAACCACGGAGGGCTGAAAGCCCGATTCATAGCTTTCGAAAAAGCCGCGGGTTCAAAACGCCTCATCGCCGGGTGCCCCAGGTCTCGCCTTTGAGACCTGGGTTCATTCGCACTCCGCGCGAACCGCTTTGCTTAAGGGCACGCGTTCACGCGTGCCAATCAAACGCCACGCCGAAGGCGTCACCGCTCTGCCCTGAGCAAAGTCGAAGGGCCGGAGTGAAGCCCCGCAGGGCGAAACGACCCAGAATCTCCGCGCCGCAAATTCATGTCAAGCCCCACAAACACCCAAAAACCACGCAACCCCAACCATCCAAAAGATTTATTTTCCAAGACAACTTGGCGGTTTAGTTTTACCCAACCAGCTACACTGGAAATAGCTCAAAAAAGCCCTCGGCCAACCCGAGGGCTTTTCAGTTTAAACCCATAAGAAAGAAGACTTTGCACAAACCAAGGCGAACAAACCATGTCAAATCAAAAACTTACAAATTCGCCTCACGCCAGGTCCACCCCTAACCCAAAACAAATGAAGACTTTGCGCAAAAAACACAGGGGAGGGGGTACCCCTACAACGTATCCCCCTCCTTGGTCTTCGAAACAATCGGCTCCGGCTTCACCGGGTACGGCGGTCCCTTCGCCAACACCCCCTCCAGGTCCGCGTCGTACTTGTAGACATCGTCGAAGAAGTCCACCTCCCCACTCTCATCCACCCGCGCCGTCAGGTAGAAGATCACCACCGGCAGCGGAGTCTTCAGCACCACCGTGTGGTTGTCCGGCCCCTCGTTCATCGCGTCCTGCACCTTGTCCAGGTCCCAGTCGCCCTGCCCATTCAACACCCACGCCGCCAGGTCATCCGCCTTCTGCACCCGGACGCACCCGTGGCTGTAATCCCGCCTCATCCTCTGAAACAGGTACGTCTCCGGAGTCGAGTGCATGTACACGTCGTACTGGTTCGGAAACATGAACTTCACCAGCCCCAGCGAGTTCTTCGGCCCCGGCCTCTGCCGTACGTACACCCGCCCCTGCGCCACATCCTTTGCCGTGTACGCCGTCTGCACCACCCCCTTGTGGTTGGTCGCCTCGAAGTCCTTCGTCCCCAGGTACTCAGGGTTCTGCTCGATGTGCGGCACCAGCTCCTTCTTGGCGATGTCCACCGGCACATTCCAGTAAGGCCGGAAGATCAGGTACCGCATCATCCGCACGAAGACCGGCGTGCTGTGATCGTCGTCCTTCGTCTTCGCGTGCCCATCAACCACCCGCATCGTGAAGTCCAGCTTCCCGTCCGCCGCGTACCCGCGCAGCATGAACTCCGGCAGGTTCACCATCAGGCGCGGATGCAGGTACGGTTCCGGCAACCACCGCCAGCGCTCCAGCGAATCCTCAAGCTGCGCCACTCGCCGCGATATCGGAACATTCAGACTCCGGATCGTCGCCGGGCCAAGCTCCCCATCGGCAACCATCCCATGCCGCTCCTGGTAATGCTTCACCCCAGCCGAGAGCGTCGCGTCGAAGTGCCTGGGCTGATCATCCGAGTCAGCAGCAACGTCACCCTCAAGCTGCAGGCGCGCCAGCAGCTCCTTAGCCGCAGGATACGGATCGCCTTTCGAGACGCCGGCCTTCACCATCGGCAGCGGCTTCGCGTCATCGGTCTCCTGCTGCTTTGCAAGCGCCTGGTAGCGCACCAGTGCGGCCTCGGTCTGGCGGTACTCGTCCGAGTCCGGCTCGACCGATGCGATCAGCTCTGGCACATCGGTCGCGTTCACAGCTTTATCCTCGACCCACTTCGCCAGGTTGTATTTTTTCTCCTCGACCGGAATAGCGAAGCTGAAGTGCGAAGGATTCACCCGGCCGATGTGGAGATCCGAGACGAAGCGCATCACGTTCACTGTCATCGCCACATCGAACAGCGAAATTGCATCGGCAGGCTTTCCCGTAAGCTGCTTCTCACGTAACACCCAGCGCGAAGCATCATAGTCCCCAGAAATCAGGCCCTTCGCATCGGCATGTTGGAATGCGTCGATAAAACCCTTCGCTGCCGCAGTTGGTACACCATCCTGAGTCCATGCCACAGCGTAGCCGCGGTTCTCATAGAATGCCTGGACCGCCGGAGCATAGTCAGAGAAGTTCGGCCAGCGGAGATTCGGCACCTGGCTGGTATTTACCTTCTCCGGCGCCAGTGTCTTCTTCGCTACCAATTGTTGGAGGTTCTTGGCGTACTGCGTCTCACGATGGTTTCGGCATCCGACAACTGACAACAAAGCAGCGAGGATGCATACAGCGCTGGCAGAACAAAGCGAAGGTTTCATCGTCACGGATTACCGATCCTCTGAGGCACGTACGCCATCTCCAGTAGTTCGACGTACACGCCGCTTTATTATGCAGGAGATTCGTCAGTATTTGCGGGCAAACTTAGGCGTTCTGCCAGTTACAGTGCAATGGATGGCAACATTGCCACGCATACTAGCACTTGCGTTACCATCACGGCTCCTGCCAAGCCGAGAAACAATCTTCGCTGTCGAGTTTCCAATACATCTGCAAAGACTCCTCCAATAAACGTCAGCAGAAACGGCAGCGCCCATAGCCACGGCCGAGCAACCGTCTGGGTCGTCATTACTGGAAAAAGGAGTGCAACAGCAAACAACGGAGCAAGATTGCCGAAGTAGCGGCAGCGCTTCACCGTAAGGAAGAGCACCAGAGCAACTAGCGCAGCCACGGTGATTGGGCCATTCGCCGCGTCTATAAAAAAACGCCGCGCTCCATCCAGCGAAAGCAAAAACCGCGCTGAACCTCCTGTAAACACGTAGCTAAACGGAGCAAGTCGGAAGGCATATGAGGCAAAGACAATCACCAGCGAGCCAACCCCCGAATAGATCAGCACCTCCATTACGTAGCTGCGTCGTCGCTCGGCCAGATACAGCATGAACACCAGCGCCAGCAGCCATCCGATCATCGCCGCGAGCAAATGAGCTGTCGCCGTCAGGCCCATTGCTACCGTGAGCAGCACAATCCGCGGCCGCCACTTCCTACGAGGTCCCTGCATTGCGTGGGCCACGCCGATGGCCGTGTAAACAAGCCCATACAGTCCCCACATCGCCAGCACATCGTTGTTAGGCGTGACAGCAAAGCGCACTACCGCCGGACAGAAACAGTAGAGCCCCAGGGCAAATGCTCCGCCCTCGTTGCCAAATAGTCGCCGAGCCACCCACCACAATCCTGCTCCCAACCATATGGCAAAAAACACAAATGGCAGGTGCAGCAGATACTTCACGCTGATCAGCTCGTGCCGCGCTTCCCACGTTGTGCCGTTCAGCGTGCCATGCGCGTAGAGCCTATTCTGTGGGCTGCGGAACTGGTCGATACCCAGTAACACCAACCGCTCAGTGGTAAGCGGGAGCCCCGCAACACGATATGCAAATGTGCCATCACCATCCATGTTTCCGCAGGTGGTGAAGTATCCAGCCAGCGGGGAGGGTCGCTCCCACATCTGCCGACCGCACATAGCGAACCGATAATCGGCAGGTGAAAGCTCCTGCCGATGGACTACCCAGATACATTGGGCCAGAAACAGCAGCAGCAACAACAGCGCCACCTGCTGCGGACGGCCAATCTGAATCTTCCAGAGGCTCTTCTGGTGCGCACCCGTGCTGCTGCCCGCGCTGTCTACGTCGATTTGAATACCATGCATCGTTGTCGTCGCTTCTTCTCTTTATTTATCGTATCGTGAGAGATATGCAGTCGCTCTCCTTCACGCCAGGTCGCGCCTTTCTTTCGGTCGATTCGACCACTGTTCCGTGGACGGTCGTCTTCGAAGATGAAGGCGTCGCTGGCTACTTCTACGCCTGCGATCGTTCACAGGAAAAACACGATCACGCCATTCTGGACGCGATGCTTATCTACAACGTCGGTGCACTGGCCAAAAGCGACGCTGAACTCAAGAGGCCAACATCGGAGCGCATCGCGAGCGTTGAGTGGTCGCGCGACGGCTTGAAAGCCGTACTCTATCTCGATGGCACCCCGCAGGCCCTCTACGACTTCGAGGCCCGCGCTGGTTATTGCCGCATGAACTTCCCCAACTTCCTAGAAGAAAAAGGCGACACCTGGCGGAAATCGACTCACACATGGTCCGAGGAAATGATGCAACGCTTCGAGGCTGCGCTCTACGTCTAACCGAGAAAGAGCTTTTCTACCTCAAGCCAGTCCTTCACGCGGCGAAAGCCTTTCATCCGCAGGTTATGTGGTGAGCTGAAGAGGATGCCTTCGCCGTGAAACCGCCGTAACTGGCGTGGATTGTCGTCAATTAGGTAGTCCGCCCGTAGTATTCCCTTGTCACCGCAGTAGACGATGTGTGAAGGCGGAATGAACGGAAAGTACTTCCCCAGCCAACGAAACTTCTGCTCGAACGAAGTTGGCACCTCCATTGCCGCGGTTGCAATGTACACTTCGTAATTCATCTGGAGCCGCTGCATAACCCGCTGCGATTCCGGCATGACCTCAAGCACCTCGAAGAAGTCTTCTGAGCGCATCTGGCTTTCGATCACATGATGACGATCGCTTGAGACCACGTCCCATAGCAGCTTTCCCTCAAGATCGTCACGGGTAACGCGCTCGCCATAGTGGGTGTTATAGCGTCGCAGATGCTCGCTGAGAGCATCTGCCATCACCTCATCCATGTCTACACAGATCCTTTTCACTGCCGTACATGCTCCTGGGTTCCAGGGGTTAGCCTTTATAACGACCGCACAATCGACGCTGCAATGCTCTCCGAACGCACCGCCTTCTTCTGCGGAGCATCGCGCGCCGGGTCATAGTAGAGCAACCTTCCGCAGCTCTCGCACGTCATCATCGTCTCATGATTGTCGCGGTCGCGAAGATCGTTCCAACGCTGCGGCCGCAGCAGCATCTGACAGGCCGAGCACTTTTGGTCTACACCCTCCGAGACGGCAGTACCCTTCGCTTTCGCGATCCGGTCGTAGAGCGTGAGCGCATCTTCACCAATCTCCGCCCGCACAATGGTGCGCTCATGCTGGACGAGTTCGAGCGTAGACTTAGCCCGGGCAATCATCTCCGCTGCCTGAGCACGCTCACGCTCCAGCACCTTCTCAGCCAAGACCGCGGCCTCATCTGCTGCCATATTTTTGGCCGCAAGCATCTCACTCCGCTCCATGCTCTCCAGCTCAGCGTCTTCCAGCTTTCCGATCTCAGCCTGCGCAAAGGCAATCTCATGCTCGAACGCTGCTACCTGTGCAGTGGTCGTGGCCATATCGAGCTGCTTCCTCACCTTCGCAATCTTCGACTGCTGGTCCTTGATGTCGGACTCCTGTCGCCGCCGCACCATCTCTTCTTTTGCGATTGCCTCAACCACGCCAGCCTTCTGCGCCTCCGCGGCCTTGGCCTTCGCTTCATACTCTGCAATCATCTTCGGCAGAGCAGCCATCTCGTCGCTTAGCCGCTTCAACTCAACATCATGGCGCTGCAGCACCATCAACTTTTCAAGATCAGGATGCATCTGGGAAACCTCACAAGCCTTCTTACTATTGTTACGCCAAACTCCTACGACTTGCTCACATTCACGTAATACAAGTCTGTAGCCACACCGAAGTTCTTCTTCGAGAGTGGCGTCTTCATTGTCTGCCAGTCGGTAGTCGCACGAATCACCTGCCAGTGGTTCAGATCACCGACCCGGACCGGCATGGCGAAGTTCGTCTCATCCGCTTTCCAGCGATACGCCACCGTTCCAGCGCTTTCGTCGAACTTGAGCTCGAGTGTAGGTATCGCAGTATGGCGCAAGTATTGGTTGAAGATCGGTGTCAGGTCCATGCCCGTCTGCTGATTGAAGTACGCAATCACATCTTCCGTCATGATGTTTTGATACTTAAAGTGCTGATAGAAGTCATGAATCAGCGTGAACCACTTCTGGTCGTCATCCACGATGCTACGCAGAGTATTGATGAACAGCGCGCCTTTGAAGTACTGGTCCTCATCCGGCTCCGCATTCACGCCGCGTGGCATGACAATCGGCTGTTTGCCTTTCACCTTCGGCTTCAGCCCATTCAGATACTTGATAGCATCGGCCTCGCCCCACCAGTACTCGACATAGAGGCCTTCCATATATGTTGTCCAGCCTTCATGTATCCACATGTCCGAACGATCCGCCGCCGTGATGCTGTTGCCGAACCACTCGTGCCCGCTCTCGTGAATGATGATGAAGTCAAACCGCGGACTGACACCAACGCCCGTCCAGTCGCGTCCAAGATAACCATTCTCGAAGCCGTTTCCATAAGCCACAGCACTCTGGTGCTCCATGCCGGCATAGGGAACTTCAATCAACTTGTAACCATCTTTCTCAAACGGATACTGCCCGAAGTAGTGCTCGAAGGCCTCCAGCATCCCCTTCACTTGCGTGAACTGCTTCTTCGCTTTGGCGAGGTCTTCGGGCAGCGCATAGTAATCAAGCGTGAGCTTCTTGTACTTGTCGGAAAAGTGCTGATAATTCCCTATATTCAGCGCAACATCGTAGTTATTGATCGGATAGTGCACGTGCCAGTTCCACTGCGTGTAGCCGTCACCCAGATCGCGCTTCCCGGCGAAGCGTCCGTTAGAAACATCGATCAGCCCGTTCGGCACGGCAACGCTGATCATCATGCTCTTGACCTCATCGCGCCATTGGTCCTTATTCGGCCACCAGACGCTCGCGCCATTGCTCTCGCACGCAGTCGTAATCCACGGCTTACCTTCTTTGTCCTTCTTGAAAGTGAAGCACCCAAACCGCCCCTGTTCCTTCGGTTCACCCGAATAATAAAAATCAATTGAGTACTTGCGTCCCTTGCGCAGCATCGTCGGGAAATCGACAAAGACGGTGCCGCCGTCACGCGTATACTTGAGCGCCGTGTGCCCCTTGACGATTCTGTCGATGTGCATCGTTGGATACAGTTCGAGCTGGATGCGCTGACCCTCAGCAAGCATCCGAAACTGAATGGTGTTCTTTCCGGTGACGAACTTCCGCTCCGGATCCACGCGAATGTCGAGGTGGTAGTAGAGAAGGTCATTGTTCTCGCGATATGGGCCGTAACCACCGCGCAGGATATCGGCATGCTTTGGGGTAAAAGGAGTGGTTTGCCCAAAGACTGGTGCATGGAGAACGCCCAATAGAAAGGCTACGACTACATAGCTACGAAGAACGTCTCGAAACATCGCTAACAAGCCTACCGCGAATCACACAAAAGTCTCATCCCGCCTAGTTGCCAATTGCCTTCACCCTTGTAAATTATTCAAAATAAAAGATAAATAGTTAACCGAGCGGTTAAATTAAGAAATTCTCTTATCAAGGGAAAATCCTGAATCCAGCTTCAACTGGCTACAATCTAACTATCCAGTTAAAAATGGCGACTACTGTACTAGACCTCCCCGAGGCGCAACGACCGTCCGCGACCTCACACGCCGAGCGCCCGTGGCGGCCTCGCGTAAATCCATGGATTGTCGCCATGACGGTTACGTTGGCCACCTTCATGGAGGTACTCGACTCCTCAATCGCCAACGTTAGCCTGCCGCACATCGCAGGAGGGCTGGGCGCAACACAGGACGAAGCCACCTGGGTCCTGACCGCGTACCTCGTAGCCAACGCCATCATTCTGCCCGCTGGCGCGTACATGACCACCTTCATCGGGCGCAAGAAGTTCTACATGATCTGTGTTGCACTGTTCGGCGTCAGTTCCGCGCTCTGCGGTCTGGCGCCAACGTTACCCATGCTTGTCTTCTTCCGCGTACTGCAGGGCATCGGCGGCGGTGGCCTTGCACCCTCAGAACAAGCCATCCTGGCAGACACATTCCCGCCCGCGAAACGTGGCCAAGCATTCGCCATGTACGGTCTCGCCGTTGTCGTCGCGCCAGCCATCGGCCCAACGCTGGGCGGCTATATCACCGACCACTTTGACTGGCGCTGGATCTTCTTCCTCAACGTCCCCATCTGCCTGCTCTCGCTGTTCCTCACCTCGCGCATCGTCGAAGACCCGCCCTACGTCCACCAGCAGGTAAAGGAAACCCAGAAGCACGGTATCAAGCTCGACTTCCTCGGCTTCGGCCTGTTAGCCACCACCTTCGGTTCGCTTGAGTTCCTCATGGATAAAGGCCAGGAAGACGACTGGTTCTCCTCGCACCTTATCGTCTTCTTCGCCATCGCATGCGTGGCGGCGTTTGTGCTGATGATCTGGTGGGAGCTGCGCCAACTCCGCACCGGGCACCGGCCCATCCTGAACCTCACGCTCTTCTACAAGCGCAACTTTGCCATCAGCTTCACTCTGATGTTCGTGCTTGGCTTCGCGCTCTACGGAACAACGGTTCTGATCCCACAGCTTGTCCAAACACTACTGGGCTATACAGCTGAACTCGCGGGATTAGTGTTGTCGCCCGCAGGCTTCATGATGATGGCCATGATGCCCGTCGTCGGTTTTCTTTCAAGCAAAGTAGACCCGCGTAAACTCATAGCCTACGGTTTCATCATGCTGACTTCAGCACTAGTTGTCATGCACACGATGAATCTTGGCGTGAGTTACAACTACCTGGTCTTCCTGCGCTGTTTCCAGGCCTCAGGACTAGCCTTCCTGTTTATCCCCATCAACACGATTGCCTACATCGGTGTGAAGCAGTCGGAGAACAACGACGTCTCCGGCCTGACCAACCTTGCTCGCAACATCGGAGGCTCAGCTGGCACGGCCTTCATGGCCACCATGCTCACACGCCGCACCGCCGCGCACGAGACCAATATGGTGCGCAATCTGAGTACGGGAAATCCGGCGTTCGTAAACCAAGTGAACGCATTGAAGCATATGTTCGGCCAAGGCTTTCAGGCCACCCATTCTGCGGAAGCCTTTATCTATAATCAGCTTCACCGTCAGGCCGCGATGCTCGCCTACCTGGACATTATCCAGTACCTGGCCGTCTTCTGTGCCTGCATGTTGCCGCTGCTCTTCCTGATTCCTCGACCACCAGAACACCTTGACCCCGGTGCAGGACACTAATGGGACTCCTCCGGTCGAGGGTGAATCGGCAGTGTTTATGCACAGTTTAGGGGTGGTGGGCCCGGAGGGATTTGAACCCCCAACCAAGGGATTATGAGTCCCCTGCTCTAACCGTTGAGCTACAGGCCCGCATGTTGGCACAAATATCTCAGCCATTGAACCAATCGCACTTTGCGATTGGTTCAGAAAAAGGCTGTTGCCTCTCCAGTCTCGCATAGCAGCACGAGCCACGCCAAACCTCGAATTCCAGGCGGCGCACGCGAATAACTCCTAGAGATTGCTTCGTGTCAGTTGGATTCTTTATGACATAGAAAATGCGACCGCATAGGCCGCATTTCTATAAATATTGACTAGCGCAAAGGACTACCAGCGTCCCCAGGCGCGGCTCATGTAATCACTGAGAGTCATCGTGATGAGGACAAGGAAGGTGAAGAAACCCGCAGCAACCGTCATCTTGATGAGCTTGGATTGATACTTCACGTGCATAAAGAAGAGGATGACAATCACAGCCTTGGTGCAGGCGATAGCGAGCGCGACGACAGGGTTGAGGATTCCAAGATCGACGAAGGCCGCCTTCGTCGTAAGCCACGTCAAGATCAGTAGCGTGACGAAGACGATTCCATAAATCTTGGGTGTGACGATGTGGTGCTGACCGTGTTCAGGGTTAGTCACATTGGACGGATCGTGGTATTGGCTCATGCGCCTTCTCCTTCAGGCCAGTAAAAGGGGTTGCGTTGCCGCACGTTAGAGAGGATGTCGATCAATGAGGTAGAGCAGCGGGTATAGAAATAGCCACACAATATCGACGAAATGCCAATATAAGGCAAAGTTTTCTATAGGGGCTACATACCCCGAGGTAAAATCACCCCTTTGGGCCCTCCACATCAACCAGAACAGAATACCTACGCCGATAATCATATGCAGCGCGTGCATGCCGGTCATGGCGAAGTAGAGCGAAAAATAGATCTGCACCTTCTGCGCCATATCAGGCGCTAGAGGCTTTTCCTTGAGACCATAGGCCTCAGGATTCACAAATTGCGAAACGTCAAAGTGTGCGCCCGGAATGTGGTGAAGTTCCCACTTCTCGTGATATTCGTCATACTTAATCCCGAGGAAGACGAATCCAAAGACGGTCGTCAGCACAAGGAAGAGTAGGAGTAGGCCTTTTTTGCGCACCTCAGCCGCCCACACAGCCAGTGCCATGAAGAATCCTGAGGTAATCAAGATTGCTGTATTCGTGCCTCCAAGTGGAATGCTCAATTGGTTAGAGCCAACCACAAAGGCGTCATAGTACCAGTTGCGATAGAGCAGATAGGCAAAGAACATGCCACCGAAGAACATGATTTCGGTCAGCAGGAATAGCCACATCCCGAAGGTGCCTGCCTCTCGCTGCTGCTCCTCCGTCTCAAAATGGTGACGGTGCTGCGGCAGATACTCGTGGACGTGCTCTTCCACGTGAGCCACCTCGGACGTGTTCGTATTTGTCGCTACGATCGTGTTATCCAACGGTCGTCACCTCTTGTTCCATCTTCTTAGCTAACCACTCATAGTCATAGGCTTCATGATCCATGACAGGAATTTCGATAAAGTTTTCGGTCAGGGGTGGTGACTGAATCTGCCACTCAAGTCCGGTAGCCTGCCACGGATTGTTACCGGCGATCGGGCCGTACTTCAACGACCACGCCAGATAGAGGAGAGGCAGCACATATCCCACGCCGAGTACGGTTGCGCCTGCAGTCGAGAGAACGTTGAGCACCTGGAACTCTGGCGGATACGCATGATAGCGGCGCGGCATTCCAAGATAACCGAGCACAAACTGAGGCAAGAAGGTCAGGTTGAAGCCGATGAATGTAGTAACCGCAGCCAGCTTTGAGAGGGACTCTGGATACATACGACCCGTCATCTTCGGCCACCAGAAGTGAACCCCCGAGAGGAACGCCATCAGCATACCGCCCACCATCACGAAGTGGAAGTGAGCCACGATGAAGTACGTCTCGGTCAGGTGGATGTCCATACCAAGCGCGCCCAGGAAGACGCCCGTCATACCACCAATAGTGAACAGCCCCATGAATCCGAATGCATAGAGCATCGGAGTCTCGAAAGTGATAGAACCCTTCTGAAGCGTAAATGCCCAGTTGAAAATCTTAATAGCCGAGGGAACCGCGACAAGCATCGTCAGCAGCGAGAAGACCAGCGCCGAATAATTCGACACCCCCATGATGAACATATGGTGCGCCCAGACGAAGAAGCCAAATAGCGCAATGGCCACCGAGGAGAACGCTACGGCCGTGTAGCCGAAGACGCGCTTACGAGCAAAGGTGCTGACTACCTCGGAGATCACACCCATGCCTGGCAAGATCATGATATATACGGCCGGATGTGAGTAGAACCAGAAAAGATGTTGGAACAAGAGCGGGTCTCCGCCCTTCGTCGGGTCAAAGACTCCGATTCCGATCGTGCGCTCGAGTGCGACTAGAACGAGCGTGATCGCCAGCACAGGCGTACCGAGCACCATCAAAATGGATGCGGCGTAGTGCGACCAGACAAAGAGTGGCATCCGGAACCAGGTCATACCGGGCGCACGCATCCGGTGGATCGTAACGATGAAGTTCAAGCCTGTGAAGATCGATGAGAAGCCCGCAATGAAGATACCCAGCGCCGCCGTAACGACGTGCGTGTTCAGGTAGTGCGTCGAGAGCGGCGTGGTGAAGGTCCAACCCGTGTCAACGCCACCAAGTACCAATGCTGCCATGATAAAAAGGCCACCGACCCAGTAGAGATACCAGCTCAGTAGGTTGATCTTTGGGAATGCCAGGTCTTTGGTTCCCAGCATGATGGGCATCAGGAAATTTCCCAGCGTTGCTGGTACCGATGGCACCAGGAAGAGAAAGACCATGATAATGCCGTGCATTGAAAACAGCTTGTTGTAGGTATCCGAAGCCACCAGATCGGGCTGAGGAGTCAGCAACTCCAGGCGGATCAGGCCAGCAAACGCTCCTCCAATAAAGAAGAAAATCGTAATCGAGATCAAGTAGAGGATCGCGATACGCTTATGGTCGCCAGTGAACAACCAGCTGAGCAGACCATCCTCGTTATTGAGGTAGTGCCGCTTCGGCAGGGTTGCCGTCCGTTGGTCTGGAAGATTGAGGATGGTACTACTGGTTGCGCTCATGGCTTTACCGCCCCTGGCGTTGTTGGCGCCTGTTGGTTCGAGTCCGCCGTAGTCAGGGTCTCCTGAACACGGTAATTGCTTTGAAGGGTTTTGATGAATTCAACTAGATCAATCAGACCGTCCTCGCTGATCTGTCCCTGATAAGTGGGCATGATTGGTGCATAGCCCGATGTGATGTGCTCGGATGGATTAAGAATGGCATCGCGCAGGTAAGCGTCATCGACCAAAGCCTGCGAACCATTGGTGAGCGTCAGCTTAGAGCCATAAACGCCTGCAAGGTTCGGACCCCGGGCAGTGGCGCTGCCATTATGACAAGCATTACACCCCATGCTTGCGAAGAGACGTTCTCCGTTCTGGGCCAGTGACATGCCACTCGTGGACTCCTGCGTCCACTTCTGGTAGTCCTCCGGGTTCATCACCGTGACTTCACCGATCATGGCCGAATGGTTGGTGCCGCAATATTGGGTGCAGAAAATGTGGTAGGTACCTGGGGTTGTTGCCTGAAACCACACCGTTGAGTAGCGACCGGGAATCACTTCGCGTTTGACACGGAAATCCGGAATCGAAAAGCTGTGGAAGACGTCCTGTGAGATCATCGTCAGCTGGATAGGACGCCCCGTGGGAACGTGGAGAGCGTTGATCTCGTGCTGACCACCTGGATGCTCGGCTTTCCACATCCACTGCTTGCCAACGACGTAGATGTTCATCGCGTTGGCAGGAGGGGTATAGATGCGGAAGTAGAGAATGGCGCCCCAAACGAAGGTGATCAGAAACAGACACAACGGAATGATGGTCCAGGTAGCCTCAAGCAGCGTAGAGCCTTCAATCTGCTCGGCAACCGGGTGCTTCTCCTTGCGGTAACGGATCGAGAAGCCGAAAATGAGCGTGCCCACCAGGACAAGTCCGATCACCGTAATCGTGAGCAGGAAGAAGTAGAGCGCGTCTGCATAGGGCGCGATAGTGGACGCTTCGCGCGGGAACAGCGCTGAATTGGTCAGCCACTTAATGAGAAATTGCCACAGGACTTGACTAATATGCATCGTTACCCTTTATCCGTTTCTTTCTTGGTCAGGTCGTTCTCGCGCGCGAGCTTGAACTCTTGCCCAAAGCTGAAGAAGATGAAGCCTGCCAGTCCGGCGACAGTAATGACTCCCCCCAACTGGACGACCCTGACCACTCTCAAGGAATGAGTGTTCTTCTCTGGGTCGTACTCGTAACAGTAGGTGAGGATATTTGCCACCGGTGATCCTATTTTGTTCCCTGAAGCCTCAACGAGGCCGAGCAACATGTCCTTGGGAGAGTATTCAACCCCAAGGTAGTACTGCGCCAGCCTGCCGTCAGTCGTTGCAATCTCAATGGAGCTTGCATGTGCAAACTGCGTCATGCGGCCGTCAGGCCCAGGAACACGCACATAATCAAAGCCGACGGTGTTCGTAACCGCATCAATTGCAGGGCGCTGGCCTGTAAGAAAATGCCAACCTGCGGCTGTTTCAGGGTGCCCATAACGCTTGAGGTAGAAGGCCTTCTTCTTTGCCGCTAGCTCGGACGTCTCACTGGGATCAATGCTAATGACGACGACATTGAAGTCCTTGCCCGGCGTGAGATGAACCATCATCAGGGCACTGGTAAGGCCATCGAGCTCTTCCGAGCAAAGCATCGGGCAGTCGTAATAGACCAGGGAAAGAATTACGGGCGTTTTTCCGAAATAATCCCCGAGCTTAACCGTCTTGCCCGTTTCATCCTCAAAAGTGGCGTCTAGCGGCAACTTTTGGTTGAGATGCTGCTCTACTGTGACCTTCTGGAGCATCTGGGGCAGCTGGTCACCGTGGTTCTCGCCCATCTGCTTGTCGCCATAACCGGAAACCTGAGCCGAGGCACATACGGGTAGCAAGCTGCCAAGAAGAGCACAGCCGATTGCCGCGGTCCTCCAGATCCCCCGAGTTGTCCACCTGCCTGTCATGCTTTCCCTTACTTCCTATCGTAAGTCAACGCTTTGGCGGCTGCTATTTTGCCGCGCCAGGATCTGTGTTTTCAGCACTCTCTGCCCTGTTATAGGCGAGCTTCTGCTCACGAGCGGCGATGACGTCAAGCTCATATCCGGTTCGCGCAAAACCTGTAGTCAGTGGTGCCAGAATTACTGGGTTATCATCGCCAAACATTGCCGTTTCAGTCTTCTGGCCCGCCTGCTCAACGGGCAGTCCCTGCTGAGCAATCAGCGCCATGGCATGTGTGATCGGAATCCGAATGGTGCCGTTGTCAACGCTGTAGTAGTTCAAGAGCAGATCTTCCCGGGCGTGCAGATCGGCCGTAGACTGTTCGCCATCATCGATGTCGAGACGAGGCGCAGGAAAGGTCTGAGTAATCTGCTGGAGCTGCTTTTGCTCCATCTCAGCGGCACTGGCCATGTCTTGGCGCGGAGCATTTTCTGCGGCACCAGAGTAGTCGACGTTCTGGCTCCATTTATTGACCGGCCCGTCTTCTTTCTTGATGGCGCCATTGATAACCTTGCCCAACACGAAGCAGAAGACAAAGAAGATCAACACAGAGCCAAACAGTCCGGCCAGAAATACAGCAATGCCGTTGACGTTGACGTCGGTCGTCTCATACCCCGGATGATCAGCATCGCGCACACCATGCTCGGGGTTCAGCGGTTGGTTGATCTTGTTGTGCTCAGTGGACATGTTCGGGCTCCAGCATCTCTTCAAGGTGCGGGTCGTTGACGTTGACAAGCGGCCGCGCCTTCAACTCAGTAAGGAAGTAGGCAGCCCAGATTCCAACCACTGCCACCGGGACTGTAATGTAGGCCAGAATGCCAGCGTTGTTGTGAATGTGCAGGTTGCCAGCGGCGTCCCGGAAGTTCGGCTCGATCAGCCAGAACATGTCGACAAAGCGCGCGAAGATCATCCAGCTTGCCAGCCAAATCATTTTCTTCTTGTTGCGCTTGAGATCGCGCGAGAGTAGCAAGCAGAAGGGAATCAGCCAGTGGGCAATGAAGTCCAGTGAGCAGATATACCACCAGCCGCCGTGAATGCGGTTCAAATACCAAGGAATCTCGTCCGGAATATTGCCTGACCAGATGATGAGGAACTCGGCGAAGCAGAGATAAATATTAAGCATCACGAAGGCAAGAGCAAGCTTGCCCAAGTCATGCTGCTCAGTCACGCGCAACAGCGTCTTCATCGGCTCGTAGCGCGAGAGCATAATGACGATCAGAATGCCAAGCGCCAGCACCGCATAACCTTGGCCGACAAGGAACTGGAGGCCATAGATTGACGAGTACCAGGTCACGTCGAGCGACTTGATCCAGACGATCGAGAGATCGGTCAGCAGAATGACGTAGATAAGGATGCCGATGCCGCTGAGATTTTCAAACTTGATGCGCCAGCGGTCGAAGCTGCCCTGCGTTCCGCGCAGCGGGTCGGCGTCGCGCTGCAACGACCACTTGTTCAGGAAGTAGGTGAAGGTCAGCAGGATGGCGAAGGCGATCGCGAACTGTACCAGAGCGCTCACCGGGCTGAGCATCGGACGCTTGTCATTTGCGGTCAGCGCCTGTTCGAGCGTGATCCAATGCTTCGACAGCGCCTCAGCGGTCGTCGCGGCGGTCGGATACGCGGCCCACTGGTAGAGGTGCTTCATCCAAATAGCGATCGGGATGAACAGCAGCACAAGTCCCCACAGCGTTCGGCTCATAGCCTCGAGCGGACGGCGCAGCAACAGGCCCCACTTGCCACCCGTTACATGCTGAAGCATCAACATGCAGAGACCACCGCCGGCAAAGCCGAAGCAGGTCATCCAGCCCATCAGGTAAGCGCGGATGATGTGGTTCTTGCCCTCATGCGAAAAGCCGAAGGGGATCGTCAGCAGAACGCCCAACGCGGCGACGATCAACATGCGCGTCCGCCAGCGGGAGACGACGTTCTCCGGCGCGGTCAGCGTGGCAGGGAGCGGCCGCGGCCCGTGATGGCCGTTTGCTCCGTTATGTTCGTGTCCAGACATGCGTTTCAAGCCTTCGTTCGGAAGCTTCCGAGGTTACTGCTTCGGTGCGGTTGTGCCGGCTGCTGCCGGAGAATGCGTCTTTGCCGGTGCTGCTGCGCCGGAAGCCGAACTGCCGGGATCGGGAAGCACAAAGCTTTGATCGTTCGGCGTGCCGTAAGTCGCTGTCGCGGGTAGCGTCCAAGGCTTGGCAAACGATGCGGGCAGGCCTTCCTTCTCTGCAATGCTCGCCAGTGGAGCTGTATGCTCGTTGGTCGGGATATCAGCTTCGGTCGCATGCTGGCTCAACTGGAGCGCCTTGATGTAAGCGACAATAGCCCAGCGATCTACCGGAGCGACCTGCGCGGAGTAGTCAGGCATCGCACCGTAGCCGTTCGAAATGACATAGAAGAAGTGGCCGAGCGGGGCAGCTTCAAGTCGCGCCGTGTGGAAGTCGCCGGCGTGAGCATAGCCGCGCTGCACGATCATGCCTTCACCATTGCCCACACGCGAGTGGCAAGGCGTGCAATATACGTTGTAACGCTCCTGACCACGCTCAAGCACCTTCATCGTCACGGGGAAGGGCATCACGTTGCCTTCCTTGCCATCAATCAGGCCCGTGTAGAAGTAGGTGTCCTCATGAAGCTGATTGCGCGCCACGGTGCTCGCCACCTGAGGGCGCACCGAGCGACCGTCAGCGTAGAAGGTCGTACCCCGTTGCGGGAAGAACTTTGGTTCGTCGTGCATATCCTGGCGGCAGCCGGCAGCGACGAGCGTGGCAAGCGTCGCCGTGGCAAGCGCGAGTGACCGGACTGTCTTGTTCACTTGCATATTAATGGTCCACCTCCACCACAGAGACCGCGGTGAACTGTTCAAGAAATGCCCGCGTGCCGGTGGGCGAAAACTGAGGATCAGCAGCTTCCAGGCAAAGGAAGAACTTATCTGTAGTGGCACCAACCCGGAAGTTCTGTGCATTGAAGACCGGGTGATAAAGCTGCGGCAGACCACACAGAGCGAACATGCCAAACGCTGCAGCGAGGCCTGAAAAGAGAATCGTCCACTCGTAAGCAGGAATGATGAACGCTGGCCACGAAAACAGCGGACGACCGCCAATGTTGAGAGGATACGCCCAGACGTTGATCCACGTTTCCATCGAAAAGGCCGTCGTCAAACCCATAAGGCCGCCAACCAGGCACACAAGCGGCACCCGGGTTTTGTGAAAGCGCAGTGCGCTGGCTGCCTCTTCGACCGGATAAGGCGTATAGCACTCCATGCGGCGATAACCAGCCTGGTAGGCCGCCTCGGTCGCCTCAACCAACTCACCCGGAGTATTAAACTCGGCCAGCAGGCCGTATATTCCTTCACGCGGCGGCATTAGACTGTCTCCTCACTGGTCACCTCGGCGATTGGCCCGCCGGGCGAGGTCTTCGTTTGCGGCAGCATCATCCGGATCTCCGACATCGGAATCATCGGGAGGAAACGGACGAACAGGAAGAACAGGAACGTGAACAGGCCGAGCGTGCCCACATACGTGAGATAGTCCCACTTAGTGGCACGGTAGGTGCCCCAGCTCGAGGGCAGATACTCGCGGTAAAGACTCGTGACGACGATAACGAACCGCTCAAACCACATGCCTGTGTTGATAATGAACGAGAGGACAAACAGGTAGAGCACGTTGATGCGCAGCTTGCGTGACCACAGCGTCGTCAACGGGATCGCAATGTTCGTCAGGATAAGAATCCAATACGCCCAGCCCATCGGCCCGAACATACGGTTCCACATCATGAAGAACTCCCAGTGGCTGGCCGAGTACCACGACATGAAGATTTCCATGCCGTAGCCATAGCCTACGATGCAGCCCGTGCCGAGCATGACCTTCGCCATGCAGTCGAGATGGCGCAGTGTCACCAGATCTTCGAGGTGATAGAACTTGCGGATCGGAATGGCCAATGTGATGACCATTGCGAAACCAGAGTAGATGGCGCCCGCAACAAAGTAGGGCGGGAAGATCGTCGTGTGCCACCCCGCCAAGGCGGCCACGGCGAAGTCGAAGCTGATAACCGTGTGGACCGAGAGCACCAAGGGTGTTGAGAGGCCGGCCAGGAGGAGCGAGGCCGACTCATAGCGGATCCAGTGCCGCGTCGAACCGCGCCAGCCCATGGCCATCATGCCATAGAAGTACTTGGCCAGCGGCATCGTCGCGCGGTCACGGAGCGTACCCAGGTCAGGCACCATGCCGACGTACCAGAAGACCACCGAGATCGTCGCGTAGGTCGATACCGCAAAGACGTCCCACGCCAGTGGCGACCGGAACTGCGGCCAGACATTCATCGTGTTCGGGTAAGGAAACAGCCAGTACGCCAACCACGGCCGGCCTACGTGAATCAGCGGAAAGATACCGGCGCAGCAGACAGCAAAGATCGTCATCGCTTCGGCGAAGCGGTTGATCGAGTTACGCCATGGTTGCTTGAAAAGCAGAAGAATCGCCGAAATCAACGTACCGGCATGGCCGATACCGATCCACCAGACGAAGTTGATGATGGCAAAGCCCCAGGCGCCCGGAATGGTGACGCCCCAGATGCCGACGCCTTTGAGGAACAGCCATGTCAGCGCGATGACGACGCCGGTAGCAACGAAGCCGCCGACGATGAGCCCGAAGAACCAACCGAGCGGCGTATTCGATGTCAGCACGATGCCCGCAATCTTCTGCGTCACCGACTTGAAGTTGTGGCCCGGCGCGATGACCGCGTACTCGCCAGTGCGCGGGTCGATCATCGGATCGACGACGGGGTCGTGAATGGGTCCTTTGGTCGACATTATGCCAGCTCCGGATTCGGGTTGATGACACCGGCCGTATAGGTGGTGCGGGGACGGTAGTTCAGGTCGGTCAGCACCTGGTAGTCGCGCTCCTGGGCCTTCCTCTTCGCCACCTTGCTTGTCTTGTCGTTGATGTTGCCGAACACAATAGCGTCAGTCGGGCAGGCCTGCTGGCAAGCCGTAATGATCTCGCCATCGCGGATCGGACGGTTCTCGATATCAGCCTGAATCTTGGCCGCTTCGATGCGCTGCACGCAGTAGCTGCATTTCTCCATCACGCCGCGCGAGCGCACCGTGACATCAGGGTTGCGCATGAACTTCAGGCTCTCAGTCTCGTAGTCCGAGTAGAGCAGGAAGTTGAACCGGCGCACCTTGTACGGGCAGTTGTTCGAGCAGTAGCGCGTCCCCACGCAACGGTTGTAGACCATCGTGTTCAGGCCTTCCGGAGTGTGGATCGTTGCCCCGACCGGGCAGACCTGCTCGCAGCCTGCGTTCTCGCAGTGTTGGCACATCATCGGCTGGAAGTGCGCCTTCGGCGCGTGCAAGTCGCCCTCGAAGTAGGTGTCGATGCGCAGCCACTGCATGTTGCGCCCGACCTTGACCTGCTCGCGGCCCACCACAGCGATGTTGTTCTCTGCATAGCAGCTCACGATGCAAGCGTTGCATCCGATGCAGCTATTGAGATCAACAGCCAAACCCCAGGCATTCTGCACCTGAAGCGTTGCCGGGTCTTTCTTGTCATAGCGCCAGTTGTCAGGAAAGAATGAGAGATCGTGCTCGGTGCGCTCGCCTTCGGGTGCGTAACCAACCTTCCAGGTCGACGTTCCGCTCACACTGCCTTCGTGCGCAAAGTCGGGCTGCTGCTTCGCCTCAGCGACCGTGGCGTAGCGAATGATGCCACGCTCCATCGCCTCATGACCGGCCAGCGAGTAGGTCCCGTCGACGTCATACTCTTTTTTGTTGAGATCCCACTGCGCAAAGCCGCCACGGTGCTCGATGTTGTGCACCTTCGTGACGCAGAGGTCGTATGTACCGGGAGCTTTTTTGGCGACTGCTCCCGAGATCCAATACGGGCCATCTGCTGTACGAATTTGATAGGAATCGAATCCGACACCTGCCCCTACACGACCCGCCTCTGGTCCGCGACCGAAGCCGAGATGCACCGTGATCACGCCGTCGGGATGACCAGGAGCCATCAGCACCGGAGCGATAAACCACCGGCCGTCGTAATCGACGCGAATCGGATCAGACTCCTCAACACCCAACTGCGCCATCGTCCCCATGCTCATGATCGCAGCATTGTCCCAGCTCAGATTCGTTACCTGCTTGGGAAGCTCCTGCAGCCAGCCGACGTTGGCATAGCGCCCATCATAGAGCGATGGATCAGGGCGGAACGAGATCTCGAGACCGCCTGCGGTAGGTAGTGTGGAAGCTACGCTCTTCGGCGCACCGACCGTCTTCGGCGTAAAGGCCGTATCTGCAACCCAGCCGTCGTGCAGCGCCTTGCGCCATGCGGTTGCGAAGTCACCTTTAATGTAGATCTTTGCATTGGCTTGTACGACGTTGAACGCCGAGGCCTGTTGATCGGCCAGCAAAGACTGGAAGATATCGTGTGCGCTCTTGCCGCCATAAAGTGGGGCAATCATCGGCTGGATGATCGAGATTGTGCCATCGTAAGCACGCGCGTCCGACCAGCTTTCCAGATAGTGCGTCTTGTTAAGGTGCCAAGTGGAAACCGAGCCGGTCTCGTCGACATGAGAGCCCAGATGCACCGTTACGGGAATGTTCTTGTACGCATCGGCAAAGTGCAGATCGGACGGCGCTGAATAAACCGGATTGACGCCCAGCACGACCAGCCACTGAACCTTGCCCGCGTTCATGTCGGCGACCAAGGCCTTCAGATCAGCAACCTGCTCACTCGGCAATGGATTCACTGTCTCGGTGTAAACGACCGTCTTGCCCACTGCGCCCAGCGAAGCGTTCAGTGCAAATGCCGCAGCGTGAATCTCAGGAACCGACTGCTCGCCAGGAATCACCACACAGCGACCGCCGGCTTTCTTGAGGTCAGCAAGCACTGCATTGAAGAACTTCTGCTGATCTGGCGTCGCGTTTTGCGGGGCCGCACCGCTGGCAAGCGCTTGCGCGAAGGCCGCCAAATCGCTCGGTTTGAGCGCCAGTCTGTGTTCCGCCTTGAAACCAGTCACCGTCGGCATTGTTTCAACGACGTAGAGCCGGTTCATCTCCTTGTCTTCTTCGTAACGGTGCCGCTCGGCGTAAGCCGCAGCCATCGGCAGGAAGCCTGGCTGTGCAATGCCTCCGAGGAAGTCGGCATCAAGTGAAAGAATTACATCGGCATCCTCAAGCTTGTACTGAGGATCGAGATAATCACCGAAAGCTGCCTTAGTTGCCGCGCGCGATGCATCGCGGTTCACCGGTTCCCACTGCACCAGCTTCGCCTGCGGAAAGGCTGCCTGCACTTGCTTCCACTGCCCAGCCAACGTCGGTGAAGTGATTTCTTCGCTTAGGAAGTAGAGCCCCTGCCCCCCCGGTAACTTCTGAGCGGCAGACGCAAACGCGTGCTGGAAATCTCCCCACATCGCGCCCTCGCCGCGATAGAGGATGTGCTGCGAACGGTCCGGATCGTAAAGATCAAGCAGCGTTCCTTGGGTGAAGGCATCCGACCTGCCCTTCGAAACCGGGTGCTCAGGATTGCCATCCACCTTGATGGGCCGGAAGGCATCCGACTTGATCAGCACCGGAATCGCGCCCGTCGGGAACGGATGCGCCGAAGCAAAGTACATCGGCTTACCCAGAACCAAGTCCTCGGGCTGCTTCACATACGGGTAGATCGGCTCGTCGGGCTGCTTGGTGCAACCAGCCAGGCCAGCCAGCGCCATCGAAGCGCCCATCACCTTCAGGAAGCCGCGTCGGCTCACGGCGTCGACCCACTCGGTCGACTGCCGCGGAAACTCCTCGCGCATCATCTCGTGAAACGCCGGTGTCTCGGCCAGCTCGTCGAGGTTCTTCCAGAACCGCCGCCCGGTCTTGCCGTCGAGCTTGGCACGCACCTCGGCGAGCGTCAGTTTAGCCGGCGCAATCTCCGTTATCACGACGGGTTCGGCGCCCGTCCCTGTCTTTGTCTCAGCCATCGTCTCGTCTGTTCCAGTCGTTGTGTTGCCGGAGGTCTTCATCGGTGGCACGTCTCGCAGCTTGAAAGTTGTTCCGGCGTACGAATGTGATATTCCGCAGTCAGATACTTGCCCAGCTCCATCTGGCTGGTGAACTTCTGATAGCTAGCAGGCATCTTGAGCAGCGGTAGCGGACTGGCCATCAACTGTCCTTCGCCACCCTCCACGGGATGTGGCGACATCGGGAAGCCCGACTGTGTTTTACCCTGGCCGCTCGGCTCTGGATACTGCATCTGCGCCACCTCGGGTCCACCGGCCGTCGGATCTGCTGTCGTGCAGCTTACGTTCTGTGAGGTCGGCCCACTTTGGTCGAGGCTGGTACACCACACCGGATGATCGGTCGAGGGCCCGGCCCACGCCATGTTGTAAATCTCAGAGGTTGGCCGCAGATTGCTGGCCGGATTGCGATGGCAGTTAAGACACCACTCCATCTGCAGCGTGTTCTCTTCATACATCAATGGCATCTCGTCTACGCGACCGTGACAGCTAGCGCAGCCGATGCCCTTATTCACGTGAATCTCGTGATTGAAGTAGACGTAGTCGGGAAGATCATGCACGCGAATCCACTGAATCGAAGCACCCGTTGCCCAGCTCTGCCGCACAGGCTCCAACAATTGGGCATTCGTCCAGATCTGCGCATGGCAGTTCATGCAAGTCTTCGTCGGAGGAATACCTGCATAGCTTGAGTCCTCGACCGAGGTGTGACAGTACTGACACTGGAGCCCGAGTCCTTCGACGTGGTGCTTGTGGCTGAACGGAATCGGCTGGTCCGGTCTCTGTCCCTGCCGCGTCACCCATGGTGAGCGCTGCAGCTCGTTCAGCGTAATTCCGAGCGCGACGACAATGACTCCTGTCAAAACCAGACTGAATCTAGCCAGCGCGTTCGAACTGCGGTCAAAAACTTGCGCCATGAGTTGGTTCCTGCTCCCTCGGCATTCCTCTTTAAAGGTATGGAAGTTGCCTTCAAGATTTCTTCGCTACAAAACTCTGGGCCGATCGTGGTGAGCGAGTCGGCATCTGGGGCGCGCATTTAGAGCGCGTCCGATTAACTTCTTCACTCGGAAGCCCGAGTATAGCAGTGGAAAAAGTCTTTGCGAAAGACCTCACATGAGGACAGAGCTGATTTTTCATCCACTACAACCGATTATCGAACTGTGGCGAATCCCGCTGCACTACATCTCGTGCATCATCGCGCGTGCGCCACAAATGCATACAATATCTACCCTGCACGAAAGGTATCGCGTTTGTAAATCCGAACCATTCCAGTCCGAGTTTCTTTTCCATTTGAAAGACATCAAACACACGGCTGCGATAAGGTCAACCTATGCCGCGTCCCTCGAATAGCCCACGCCCGCCACGCTACGACTTCACGCTCGCCTGCAGCGAACTTTCTTCTGCTGACACGAAACTCGGCCGCCTCATTGAACGCGCCGGGCCTTTCACCCTGCGGGTTTCCAGTACGCAATCCCCCTTTGAAGCATTGGTCGAGAGCATCGTTTATCAGCAATTGCATGGCAAAGCCGCCGCAACCATTCATCGCAGAATGCTGGAGAGCTTCCACGATATCTGCGGCATTGGAAATCACCCTTCCGCGCAGCACCTGCTTGACTGTCCCAACGAACAACTTCGCGCCGCAGGTCTTTCTAAAAACAAGATGCTTGCGCTGCGTGATCTCGCCGCAAAGACACTCGATGGCACAGTGCCGACGCTTGAGCGTATCCGCCGCATGTCTGACGAAGACATCATCGAGCATCTGACACAAGTCCGCGGCATCGGGCGATGGACTGTTGAGATGCTCCTAATCTTCCGCCTCGGACGTCCGGATGTTTTTCCCGTTTCGGATTATGGTGTACGCAAAGGCTTTGCACTGACGTTCGAAGGCCTGAAGCCAACCCAGAAAGTCACACCCGATCTTCTGCCCAAGCCTGAGGTGATGCACAAACGCGCGAAGCGTTGGGGTGCCTGGCGTTCAGTCGCCAGTTGGTATCTATGGCGCGCCTGCGACCTCGCACAAGGCAAACTGCCGCAGCCGAATTGAATCCAATGAATCATGCATCATGTGTTATGTTTTCGTCCCGTGATGAAACGGAACACGATACTGTTCCTATAGACGCTCGGATTACCATTGCCTCAACTGTCGCCTTGAATCTGCAACTGTTATTTTGAGGACTAATGGTTAGCCCCACTCTTGCTGAAGATACCGCCGCTCCCTCGCAGCCGGCTGCCGAAGAGCAGACGCGCTTCGTCTGCGTGCATGGACACTTCTACCAGCCTCCGCGTGAAAACCCCTGGCTGGAGACGATTGAGGTGCAGGACTCCGCTGCGCCGTATCACGACTGGAACGACCGCATCACCGCGGAGTGTTACGCGCCCAATGGCGCATCACGCATCACCAACAAGGAAGACGAGATCATCCGCATCATGAACAACTATGCGCGGATGAGCTACAACTTCGGCCCCACCTTGTTGAGCTGGCTCAAGGACTATGCGCCGCGCACCTACCGCATGGTGATCGACGCCGATAAGGCCAGCGCGCAGCACTACAGTGGACATGGATCGGCGCTCGCCCAGGTCTACAACCACATGATTCTTCCGCTGGCCAACGCACGCGACACCCGCACACAGGTCCGCTGGGGCATTATCGACTTCGAGTCGCGCTTTGGCCGCAAGCCCGAAGGCATGTGGCTGTCGGAAACGGCCGTCAATCGCGAAGTGCTCGATGTGCTTGCCCAGGAAGGCATAAAATTCACCATCCTCGCTCCTGCTCAGTGCGCCCGCACCCGCCCGATTGCAACTAAAAACGCTTCCGTTCCAAATTGGACAGAAACGCCCAATGCAACCGTTGATGCCACTCACCCATACCTTGTGCGGCTCAACGAGGGCCGTTCCATCGCCGTCTTCTTCTACAACGGACCTGTCTCACGCGCCGTCGCCTTTGAGGGACTGCTCAATAGCGGGCGCGAGTTCGGCGAGCGCCTCATCGGTAGTTATAACGAGACACCTCCAGGCCAGCCCGCATCCGCACAACTTATCCATATCGCCACCGATGGAGAGAGCTACGGTCACCACCACAAGCACGGCGAGATGGCGCTCTCCTATGCCATGCACTGGATCGAGGAGAACCATCACGCTCGGCTTACGAACTATGCCGAGTTCCTCGAACGCTTCCCTCCACAATTCGAAGCTGAAGTGATCGACAACTCCTCATGGAGCTGCCCACACGGAGTTGAACGCTGGCGCTCCAACTGCGGATGCAACGGTGGTCGTGCCGGATGGAACCAGAAGTGGCGCGCTCCTCTTCGCGAAGCGCTCGACCACCTTCGTGACGCGACGGCTCCACTTTGTGAAGAATTGGCCAAACCGCTCCTCAAAGATCTCTGGGCTGCACGTGACGCGTATGTCCATGTGATTCTGGACCGTTCAGCCAACACAATTGAAAAATTTCTCGACGAACACGCCACGCATGGGCTTACGCCGAACGAGCGCGTCACCGTCTTCGAATTGCTTGAGCTGCAACGCCACACGCAGCTTATGTACACCAGTTGCGGCTGGTTCTTCGACGAGATCTCCGGCATCGAGACGGTGCAGATTATCGCTTATGCAGGGCGTGTTCTCCAGCTCGCAGCGCGGCTCTTCGGCGAACCCGGCGCGGCTCTTGAAGTTTCATTCCTCGATATTCTCGCTAAAGCCAGGAGCAACATTCCAGAGATAAGCGACGGCGCTGAAGTCTATCGCCGCTACGTCACCAGCATGAGGATCGGCCTGGAACAAGTTGGCGCACATTATGCGATCAGCTCCATCTTCCGTCCCTATCCCGAAGATGGTGAACTGTTCTGCTTTGACGTGCATCGCGAGGGCTACGAGGTGTTTAGCTCGGGAAGAGGACGCATTGCTCTGGGCCGTGCCGCCATCGCTTCGCGCATTACAGAAGAGACGGAGGAGATTTGTTTCGCCGTGCTCCATCTTGGCGATCAGAATCTCTCTGCCGCCGTGAAGCGTTATGCTGCAAACGATCCCGCTGAGGTTGAGAAATTCACCGCCTTCTCAACCGTGGTGGGCCAGGCCATGCGCCATGCCAACTTGCCCGAGGTCATCCGCCTGATCGATCGCGACTTCGGTGAGAGCGCGTACTCACTCACTTCGCTCTTCGCCGATGAGCAGCATCGCATTCTCAACATCATTCTCAACCGTACCGTCTCTGAGATGGAGGACTCGCTGCGCAAGATCTACGAAGACCATGCCGGCCTGTTGCGTTTTCTCACCGAAAGCGGCATGGCGGCGCCACCAGCGCTGGCCACAGCGGCTACCTTCGCCATTAATTCAAGCCTGCGCCACGCCATCGAGGCCGACAACTTCGATCCCAGTGAGGTCGCCTCGCTGCTTCAGCATGCGGACTCGGACCAGATTGAGATCGACACTCAGCTCCTCGGCTTCACCACTGGCCAGCGGATGAAGCGCGCCATGGTTCGCCTGGAAGCCGCAGTTGCAGGAGACCCTGCAGCCAATGGAGCGCTCGCCGCAGCACTCGACCTCGCCAACTCCATCCGCACACTGCCCTTTGAAGTCAACATCTGGCAGGCGCAAAACATCTGGAACGACCTGCTACGCCGCAGCGATACCAACTACTGGTCCGCCGAATGGAAAGAGGGTTTCAAAAAACTTGGTCAGGCTATGAACATCGCCGTCGACCAGCTCGTCATCGAAGAAGGTGTCTCGGCATTTTGAAGGCGCCCCGTGGTGTCGCAGCTTTGGGAGGCGACGATACCCATTTTGTTTCTCGCTATCCATTCGAATCGCCGCCTCTTGCCCAGCCGGAACTTTTACATGCAACTCTCCGTAAGCATGGTGATGACGATGTCGACGATGAAGCCTTGTCATACAACCGCTATCCTGGTCCTCCTGCTTTCACTCGGCATCGCCTCGATGCGTCTCTCTGCTCAATCGCAATCAGTAGCCAGCCCGCAAGCTCAATCTGCAAACGTACCGCCCTCTGCCACCCAGTCTCCCCTCCGATTTGAAGTCGTCTCTATCCACCCGCACAAATTTGCCGGCGACGAACCCTCCGACCGCCGCGTCCTTCCCGGCGGTCGTTTCGTCGCTACTGCAACAACCGTCCGTACCCTCATCCGCATCGCCCTCGATACCGACGACAATCGCATGTCCGGTGCGCCCGGTTGGATCGATAACGAAATGTTCGACATCAATGCCATCACCGCTGACCATGCCGAAATCACTACTCCACAACAATTCCAGCAGCTTATTCTCGCGTTGCTCGAAGACCGCTTCCAGTTCAAATTTCATCGTGATCAGAGGGAGGGACCCGTTTATTGGCTCGAACTCGACAAGCCGGGAAAAACCGGGCCAGCCCTCAAGCTAAGCACGCCCGCCTCGAAACCGGGCATGAGTGTCAACTCCAACGGTTCAAGCGCCGTCATGACGGTTTCGAAGGCATCCATGGCTGACATTGCCGCTGCTCTTCATCGTCAAGCTGGCCGCCCCATCGAGGACCATACTGATCTCAAAGGAACCTTCGACTTCCGTATCGAATGGGCGACCGAAGAGACTCCCGATTCCTCCTACCCATCGCTCTTCACCGTCCTCAAGGAACAGCTGGGCCTCAAACTCCAGCCAGCCGCAGGCGTCATCGAAACGGTCGTCATCGACCAGATCAGTCATCCCTCCGCCAACTAACTAACTTCGCCAGTGAAGCGTGACGGGCCCACTCAACGGGTGCTCGCCCGTCCCCTTCAGCCGCGCCTGCTTCAGCGAAAAGTACCACTTCGCCGGCTGGTCGGCGTCGTCAATCAGCATCAGCGCAGGATTGAACCGCAGTCCCTCCGCCTGCTCGATCATCGTCTGCTGGTCCTGCCGCACAAAACGCGCTCCAAAAAATGTAGCAATTGAAGTTACAAATGGGACCCAGTAGGCGATGTTCCATGCCGCAAGCACATCGATCCTGCACGTCGAGGCCGTCACCGGCGTCACGGTAGTCAGGCTGGTGAACCATCGATTTCCCGCGCGGATCGTCTCATACCTCCGGTTCGGCAGCACAAAGTCGATGGTAGTCACAGGCTTGCCCAGAAGCTTGTAAGGCGCGCTGTTCGACGACGGCGCATGAGGCGACATCCGAAACCCCTGCGGAATCGGCTCAAATTGCTTCGTCTTCTCGTGAATGCTCGCCTTGCTGCGCCACCACCACGCCTGATGCACAAATGGCCCATGTGCCGGATCCATCAATCCGATAATCCCGTGGTCCACGTTACAGGGAAGGTCAGCCACCAGATGCGCCGAGCGGTATCTCTCGGAAAACTTCGGCAGCTCTGGCACGGGAGGCAATTTATCGCCAATGCGGCCCGTACCTGGCTCCGGCACATATACCCACGCATAGCCGTCGCGCTCTTCGCACGGATACGCACCTGCAAATATTTTTCCCGGCTCCAGCACATCGTGATTGGTCAGCGAAGGAATCTCTTTGCATTGGCCGGAGCACGGTTCAAACCGCCAACCATGGTACTTGCACTGCACCGTCTCACCGTCGAACCATCCCGCCGAGAGTGGAATCCCGCGATGCGGGCAGAGATCGCGCATGGCAAAGATGCGGCCATCCTTCTTACGCCCCAGCACCAGCGGCACGCCCAGCAGCAGCGCGCGCGACATCTTACCCGCACGCAACTCCTTCGATCGCAGCGCCGGATACCAATCGCCAAAGATCAACTCCGCTGGAGGTCCTGCCGTCTCTCGGGACAGTTCAATCAACTCGATCTCTCCGTTCTCAACCCATCATAGCTTTGTTGCCCTCAATCACCGCATCGTTGAAGTGGCCAATCTACTCAAGTAATATCGCCAGATACCGCGGCCCGCGAACATGGACACAACCGAACTCTTTACCAGACCTGGAGTCTCCCGGAACCGCGCCATCCTGATCGCTGTCTGGTTCTTCCTCTACGCGAGCTTTACCCTGCTCACTCCGCCTTTGCTCGATGACGCTGACTCAGTTCACGCCGAAGTCGCCCGCGAGATGCTCGTGCGTCATGATTGGACAACACTCTACGCCAACGGCATCCGTTATCTCGAAAAAGCCCCCTTGCACTATTGGCTGATGGCCATCAGCTTCAAGATATTCGGCCCGCATACCGCCGCCGCACGCCTGCCACTTGCTCTTGCAGTCCTTGCGCTTGCTCTTGCACTTGAGTCCTTCGCACGCCGCGCCTTCCAGACCACACGCGCGGGACTCTATGCCGCACTCATTCTGCTCACCAGCTTCGGCATCTTCATCTTCAGCCGCATCAACATCCCCGACATCCTTGTCTGCGTCTGGCTCACCCTCGCGCTCTATGCCTATTGGTTGAGCGAGCGACAACCCAGGCCTTCTCACCTGCTCTCATGGGTCTTCGCTGCCGCCTGCGCTTTGAACGTGCTGACCAAGGGGCTGATCGGCATTGTCTTTCCTGTCCTGATTGTCTTGCTCCATCTCGCCTGCACACGCCGAAATCTCCGCACGATCCTCCAGCGAATCCGCCAGCTTCATCCTGTCTCCAGTGCAATCATTTTTTTCGCAATCGCAGCGCCGTGGCACATCCTCATCGCACTTGCGAACCCCACACAGGGTCACCCCGGCCACCTCGCCTTCATGCATGGACACTGGACCGTCCCACTGCCCACTGACGGCAACGTTCACGGCTGGCTTTGGTTCTACTTCGTTAACGAACAAGTGCTTCGCTACCTCAATCTGCGTGTGCCGCGCGACTACGACACCGTGCCGCTCGCGCTCTTCTGGGGCCTCATGCTGATATGGCTGATGCCGTGGAGCGCCTTCATCTTCAAAGCGCTCAGCCGCGTGCCATTACGCAAAGCCCTGCGCCCGCGCGTCTCCGTCCGCACCCTTACCGAAGCCGAGAGCACACGTCTGTTGCTGGGAATCTGGGCAGCCGTGCCGATGATCTTCTTCAGTTTCTCGACACGGCAGGAGTACTACGTCCTTCCCTCGCTTCCACCGCTCGCTCTGCTTATCGCCGGATGGCTCACCGACGAAGCCGATGAAGCCGAATCCTTCGCGGTTCCAAACCTGCTCGTTCGCAGTGGCCAGCGCATCTCAATCGTGCTGCTCGTGCTCGGTGCAATCGCCTCACTCGCCGCTGGATTCTTCGCCCTGCACGGACAGCCCATCGGACCGAACATCGATCTCGCCTCTCTGCTCAAACAAAACCCCGGCGACTATGCGCTCAGCTTCGGACACTTCCTCGATCTCGACACACGTGCCATGGGCGCCTTCGAGCGCCCACTCATCCTCACAGCCATCGTGCTCTTCGGCGGAGCACTCACCAACTGGCTCCTTCGCCGCAACTACAAACCCCACGCCGCCAACCTCTGGCTTACAGCAGCCGCCATAGGATTTCTAGTCGCCGCCCACATGGGTCTGCAGACCTTCGCCCCCGTGCTGAGCTCATACCATCTGGCCGAAGCCATCGCGCCGCAGCTCCACCCTGACGACCTCATCGTCATCCATGGTGAATATGAAGCGGGCAGCACGCTCGGTTTCTATCTCCAGCGCAACGACATCCATATCCTTAACGGCCGCAGCTCGAATCTCTGGTATGGCAGCTTCTTTCCGGACGCGCCGCATATCTTTGAAGACAACTCATCCATTGCACTCGAATGGGCCGGTGTCCGCCGCGTCTTCCTCTGGCAGGACTTGAGCGATCCGCTTCCGAATCTGCCGGGTGAGACGTATCTGATTGCACAAAGCGGCGGCAAAGAGATTCTCAGTAACCATCCCAGCCCGTACTGAGTGGCGTTACGACTTCTTTCGCGTCAGGTCCTTCACCCAAAGCCTGCCCATATAAATAAAGGCGAACGCCATGACCACCAGTCCCACCGGCAACCCAACATCCCGGTAGGTCACGTTGAAGTCAATCGCATGGCGTGCAAACGAGTTGTAGAAGAGCAGCGCGAAGATCGCAAGAAATGTCGATGCGAAGAACGCCGCGAAACCAGCCGCGAGACTCATCAGCAGGCTGGCAAACCAGCCCAGCCCGTGAATTGGCGCGCCAAACAGATATCCTTCTGCAAACGTATGCGGGGTTGCAGAACTCCCACCCTGTGCTTCCTGCGTCATACCAGTAGAATACTGCTTTATGGCAGAAAACGTTCAAACCGGATTGGCAGGTCTGCTTCAGGCCGAGCACGTGGCCCGCGAAGCCGCGCTCCGCAGGGCTCCTAACAGCATCAGCTACGCCATCTTTGGCGACACCGGCGTCGAAGACACGGACCTCGATCGCATGGTCCAGGCCGTGCCCGCAGCCGTTGCCGCTGCGCTCTTCGGCAAGTCCTACTACTTCGTCCCGCTTGCGCTCAGCGAAGGCCACGGCGGCGAGTCCACGCTCGTCGCACCAGCCAGCACGCCGGACCTGGCCGACCAGGCCATCTGCCATCGCAACGTTGCGCTCGGCACATCCGACGGTGTCTTCATCTCCACGCGCCTGCTCGGCGACCGCTTCGCCCTTGCCTTTGAGTTTTTCATCAACGTGGGCCATGCCTTCGTCGATGCCGCCGGCGTCCCCGAAGACTTCAACACCGCTGTCTGGAACCAGGTGCTCTCAGACGTGCGCGGCGAGACCAGCGTCGATGCATGGGAGGCACGCGGCCAGGCCATCAGCCGCAACTCCGCCGGAAAGACCACCATCGACGAGAAGGCCAAGTCGAGCTATCTCGAAGCCGCATTCTCCGACGCAATCGCCATCTACCTGCTCTCGCTCGCCCTGGACTTCGACTACTCCGAGCTGCGCGAGCGTGAGTACCCGCTACTGGCTCCGCAGCCGCTTGCCGAGCGTCTCCGCCTCATAGCGCAACTCTTCCCGCCCAATGCTGGCTACGAATTCGCCATCCGCTATCGCCGCCGCTAAGCCTGACTAATCGACGCGAATCAGCCGGCCATCGTGCAGCCGAAACCGCTCGCCACGCCAGACGATTGTGTCGTTGGCGTAGCTCCACGCCCAGAAAAAGAGCCCGAAAAAATCGCGCACGATCAACAGCCAGAAGTCGCGCAGCACCTGGCCGTCGCGTAGGATACCCACGCCAACCGACAGAGCCACAGCAACGCGCGCCAGCAACACCAGACTCAGCAGCGTAAAGCTCCACAACGCAAAGCCGCTGGCAATGCAGGTCGTTATCGCCCATGGCACGGCATACGTAATGCACAATCCCACATATCCCAGCTTGCGCGAGTCGCGCACGGTCCGCGCCCAACGAAGCTGATGCTCAACGAAGCCGCGAAAACTATATGGGGGCACGGTCGTCTCAACCACCTCATCGGAAAGCTCAATGCGATAACCTGCCTTCCATATCCGCGCACCCATCTCGTAGTCATCGGCCAGGATCTCGACCAGCGGCTCCAGCCCGCCAGCTTTAATCAAAGCAACCTTCCGCATAGCCAGCGTAGACCCAAGCCCGAATCGAATCCCGCGCTCAAGCTTCCGCGCTGTTAACACTCCCGGAAAGAAATCCGTTGCGATTCCCAGCGCTTCCAGCCGTGACCATACTGTTGCGCTCCGCCCTTCACCGGTGCGTCCGATGTAAGGTGCAGTCACCATGCCGACACTCGCGTCTGCAAAGCCGCTCATCACGCGCGAGAGATACCGCGACGAAACGCGAATGTCGCTGTCATTGATAAGAACGTAGTCGTAGCTGGCTTCGCGAAGCATCTGAATCAGATTGCTCACCTTGCCCGAAGTCCCCAACCGCTCCGGACATTCAACCAGCCGGATAGCACACTCCGAAAACTCCATACGAAGTCGCTCGATCTCAGCAACAGCGGGATCATCCATGCTGCCAACGCCGAAGATGATCTCGAAACGGCCCGCGTAATCCTGTTTGCAATGGCTCACAAGGCCCGCGTACATGCTCGGGTCCACACCCTTGACCGGCTTCAGAATACTGACATCCGGTGCGAAATCCTCGCCGCGCAATTGCCGCCGCCAGGTGTGCGAAAAATCCCGCGCCCCCCACAACGCAAGCAGCAGGTATGCCAGACCGCTGAGCGTCAGCAGGGCTGTGATTGCCTCGATTACAACGGCCATCTCGCTAGTCTACTAGTCAGGATCGGATGTCTTATCTTGAAAGGTGCCCTTGTCGTCTCTAAATCGGTGCCTGTCGGTGCAGATCGGTGTTAAGCCTTTCCCGCCGGGCCGCTACTCATACCGAAGCGCATCAATCGGGTTCAGGTTCGCGGCCTTCCACGCCGGGTAGATTCCGAAGATCAATCCAATGCTGCACGAGCTCAAAAACGCCACGGCCATCCAGATAGAAGACAACGCAGCCGGGAAGACATAGCTCACGCCGATTGCGATTGCACTGCCTGCCAGAAGACCGATAACCCCGCCGACTGCGCACAGCGTAATCGCCTCCAGCGTGAACTGCGTCAGGATCGTCTGCCGGGACGCACCAATGGCCTTGCGCACACCAATCTCGCGCGTTCGTTCCGTCACGCTCACCAGCATGATATTCATCACACCCACACCGCCCACCAGCAGCGCAACGCTCGACAGCGCCACCAGCAGCAAAAACAATCCGCTGGTGATGTTGTTCCAAAGCCGCGTCAGCGAATCGGTGCCGAAGATGGCGAAGTTGTCAGGCTGCTCGTTGCGGACCTTCCTGCGCCTCCGCAACAGCTCGGTCAGCTCATCCTGCACCAGCGAGCGGTTCTTCGCGTTGTCGTATTTGAGCGAGATCCAATAGTCCAACTGCTCCGGGTGGATGTAGTGGAAGGTCGAGATGGGAAAGTAGGCGTGGTTGTCCTGCGGGTTCTTGCCGCCGCCAAACGCCTGCTTCTGCTTATTGAGTACGCCGACCACGGTGAAGACCATTCCCGCTACCTGGACCTCTTTGCCGACCGCGCTCTGGCCGGGAAACAGTTGAGCAGCCGTGTCGTAACCCAGCACCGTCACCTTCGCCGCGCGCGCCTGGTCCTCATCGTTGAAAAAGCGGCCTTCGAGCATGTCCAGCTCATAGACATCCTGCGTGGAAGGCGTATCGCCCTCGAGGATCGTCCCCTGCATCGTCTTCCCATTGCCGCGAATCGCCGTATTGCCCGCCCGCCCGGGCGCAGTGTTGTCCGTATACTGCAACGCCGGCGACACCGCCACCACATGCGGCAGGTCCCGCATCGCCATCGCATCGTCATAGGTCAGCTGCTTGCGCGTCAGCATCTCCGTCGTAGGCCGTTGCCCGAACACGGGAAACCGAAATACAAACAGCACATTCGATCCCAGCGACTCCACCAGGTCCGACACGCGGCTATTCAGCCCATTCACCACCGACGAGATCACAATCACCGTCATCACACCAATGACGATGCCCAGGATCGTCAACCCGCTGCGCAGCTTATTCGCCCGCAGCGTGCCCAGCGCCATCACCACCGTCTCTTTGACATCGCCAATTCGCATAAGACCTATGCTTCTTCCCTGTTCCCCATTCACCAGTCCCTAGTCCGCTCGCAAAGCCACGATCGGGTCCAGCAGCGCGGCCTTACGCGCCGGATAAACACCAAAGAAAACACCCGTGCCCGCAGCCATCACCAGCCCCAGCAGCACACTCCACAACGCAATCGCCGACGGAAACCCAGCCACAATCGTAATCAGCTCCGCAACCACGATGCCGCCGAAGACTCCAAAAAAACCGCCGACCAATGCAATCGTTCCGGACTCAATCAGAAACTGAATCAGAATGTCTCTCGGCTTCGCTCCCAGGGCCTTGCGAATGCCAATCTCGCGCGTGCGCTCTGTCACGCTCACCAGCATGATGTTCATAATCACGATGCCGCCGACGACCAGCGCAATCAGTGCGAGGCCGCCCGCCACTGCGCCAAACGAGTTCGTAATCGTATCGAAGAAGCCAACCAGCGTGTTGTTCTCATCCAGTTCAAACGAGTCCGGCGCTCCCGGAGCATCATGCCGCCGCGACCGCATCAGCACGCGCACCTCGTCCGCCGCATCATCCAGCACCGGTCCCGACGACCCCGCCTTCACATAGATCGTCAGCGTCTTCTGCGTGCCATAGTTCTTCTGATAAGAAGTCAGCGGCACACCAACCCAGTTGTCCTGGCTCTGCCCAAACGTGCTCCCCTGCTTCTCGCTGATCCCGATGATCGTATAAGGAGTGCCATCCACTCGAATCTCCTGCCCCAGCGGATTGATCCCCGGAAACAGATGGTCCTGAATGTCCGTTCCAATAATGCACACCCGCGAAGCGTGCTGCTCGTCCGCCTCCGTAAACCCGCGTCCCTGTTCGATGTTCAGATTCTGCAGCGAAGGCATCTGCCACGTATAGCCGCGAATCTGTGTGTCCGTCACCGACTGCGTCCCCCGCACAATCAGCCCCACCGTCGACTGCATCGCGCCCATCGCCACACAGCGCTTGCAGTTCTCCTGCACATAAAGGTAGTCGTCGAACAGAACGTCCTTGCGCTTCTGAAAGCGCGTATATTCCTCGGAGCTTGTGATGATCTGCGGCATCTTCGAGACCGTGAAGACGTCAGCGCCATACCGCGAGAACTTCGTCGTGACATACGTCCTCGCGCCATTGACCAGCGTGACCACCGCAATGACGCTCGTCACGGCGATCACCACGCCGAGCAGCGTCAGGATGGAGCGGAGCTTGTTGGCCCACAGCGACTGCAGAGCAATCTTGACGGCTTCCTTGAATTCCATCGCGTTCCTGTTTACCGGAGAGGCTAGAGTACCAGTCCGCCGCGCCCAAGGCGAGGCTTAGTGCGCATAGGCAAGTGCGCATAGACAAGTACGTGAGGATGCGCGGTTTGGTTCGCCGCGATACACTTGGAAAGCAGACGGCTGGACGATCGCTGCTGCCCGGCAACGGGCAGGGGAGGAAAGTCCGAACTCCGCAGGGCAGTGTGCCGGATAACGTCCGGGACGGCCGCTTCAAGGCGGCTGGACGGCCAGTGCAACAGAAAGGATACCGCCTAAGCTGTTCATTCAGCTTGGGTAAGGGTGAAATGGTGCGGTAAGAGCGCACCGCGCGTCCAGTAATGGCCGCGGCATGGTAAACCCCACACGGAGCAAGACCAAATAGGCAGGGACTCTACCGCTGCTCTCCAGGCGGCAGACCGCGTACCGGCCCGGTGCGCCAAGGCGGAGAGGCTCGAAAGAGCGCCAAAACCTGCGGGTAGGTTGCTGGAACTGCCCAGTAATGAGCAGTCTAGAGGAATGATCGTCTAAAACAGAATTCGGCTTACGGGCCGTCTGCAAACTCCAGGCCCCGGAACTGCTATGCAGCTCCGGGGCTTTTATCTTCAGCGGATTACAGCCATTGCAGCGCGGAAAATTGCTTCGAAGTCGCTGATAATATCCGGGTTGCGGGCAATCGCTGTTTCAATGGCCTGTTGCGCCACCGGCCGCGCATAGCCAAGGTTGACCAGCGCCGAGAGCGCATCGTCCCCGGCAGGAGTGCGGCCCGCGGCCGCAGTCGCAGGCAGCGTAACAGCCAGATCGTCGAGCTTGTCCTTGAGCTCCAGAACAACGCGCTCAGCCGTCTTCTTCCCAATCCCCGGAATCTTCGTGAGCGTACCGTGGTCGCCCGAACGGATAGCCCCGACCAGGCGGTCCGAGCTGATGCCGCTCAACACCGTAATCGCCAGCTTTGGCCCTATGCCTGAAATCGTCAGCAGCTTCTCGAAGAGCCGCTTCTCGTCCCGCTCGGCGAAACCAAACAGCGCAAACTGATCTTCGCGGACATGCGTGTGAATATGAAGCGAAGCCTCAGCGCCCTCCGCAGGCAGCGCCGAAAAGGTCGCCACGCTGATATTCACGTCATAGCCAACTCCGCCACATTCGACGATGGCCTGATTGGGTGTCTTCGAGAAGAGGCGTCCGCGCAGATGGGCAATCATGCTTCTCGTGATTGTAGCGTGTGGACTGATTCATCAGGTCACGAGAGCTTGTGCAAATTGCTCCACGTGGAGCATGCATGCTCAGGCCAAAAAAGCGGCCCCGGAGGTTATCCGGAGCCGAAGATTTTGTTGCGTCGGAAGAATTGGCTTAGCGCTTAGGCGAGAACCCGAAGGTAATGCTCAGAATGATGCTGCGGCCAGGCAGCAGGTTCGGGTTATCGGCAAGATTGAACCCTCCGGTATAGCCCGGCGAAGAAGCAGTCGTGCCTGCAAAGGGATCGGTATAGGTAAGGCCGCCCGATGAGAACGTCGCTGCGGTCAGCGGGCCGCCCAGGCTGTCGCCAGTCTCATTGTGCGAGTTGAGCAGGTTGTTGACGCTCAGACGAATCTTGGTCTGATCGAAGCGCGTGTTGTTATGCAGTGTGTAGTTCAGGAAGAGATTGGCCACACTGAAAGAGGGAGTCTGCTGCTGGTTGTGGTAGGCGCCGTTGTCCTGCCACTGCGAGCCAACACGCTTGTTGAAGAAGCCGAGGTCCCAGCCGCGCTGCTGGTAGGTCAGGCCTTCGGCCTCGGTGTCGGTCGGCGTTCCGGCAACCCAGAGGCCTGATGGCGTCTTCACTGTGACCGTCGGAGACGAAGAGGTGCAGCCCGCAGTCTTCGCGACACAGGAAGCAGTGAGCGTGCCGACATAGGTGGCCTGCCCGCGCGTCGCGTTCAGGTACATGCTCAGGCCGTGTGTAAGCGAGATATTGGACTCGCCCTCGACACCAAGCGTGGTTGAGCTGGGCGAGATGTACTGGATCGACTCACCATAGAGCGGCGAGTTGGGGTCGTTATCGGTAGACGACGAGTACGTATTCTGGAAGCGCGTGCGATAGAAGTCGGCGTCGAAGGTCACACGATTCAGCTTGACGACGGTACCGGTCTGAACAGTAGTTGAGGTCTGTGGCTTCGGCGGCGTGCCAACCAATGCGCCGGCAACGTCATAGACGCTGCTGGGCGGAACCACACTGCCGGTGGCGAGCTGTCCATAGACAGACCAGTTCGAACGCAGGCGGTAGCTGGCATCGATTGCAGGCAGCCACGAGTGATAATCGACCGAGTTACTGGTGGAAGTGAACGGCTGGCCCGTGATCGGGTTTTTACTGCCGATCTTGCCACCGTTGTCGGCATACTGCGTCAGGTCCATCGTGTAGTAGGCGAACTTGATGCCGGGTGTAATAGTCAGCTTGCTGGTGGCCATGAACTGGAACTCAGCATAGGGCTGGTAGGAGTTGGTCCAGAACTTCTCGCTGAAGTTCGGCAGCACGTCGTCCTTGAGCGTGAAGGGATTCGATGGAAACTGGTGCCGGTTGGTCGCGGCCCACTCATACCAGATGCCTGTACGAAAGACCCCAAACTTTGAAACCTGGCTGAGGGCGCTGGTCTCGCCGTACTTGCGGTAGCTGTTGTACTTGTCCACTGCGCAAGGGCTGATGCCTTTCACAGGTGTGCCGCAGACGGTGGGGTTGATCGGCGCCCCACCCTTTGGCTGCTTCGCATAGAACTCGGAGTTGTCGTAGTTGTACGTGTAGGGTTTCACGTCGAGCGTCCAGCCGTGCCCGAGGTTGGAGTCGATGCCTACATACTCGAAGTCTGTGGGAACGTGGTAGTGGTTGTACGGATAGTAGTTCGCCTGGGTCGGATCGGTGTTTTGCAGAAGGTAGTTGTCACCTTCAGACAGCAACTGGGCACGCGTCGAAGAGAGGTTCGGTGAATTGGCATCGAGCCAGATGACACCGCTGAAGCCCGTCAGCGTCGTGTTGCTGGAGAGCTTGTAGGTGTACTTGAGCGAGCCTGCGTTGCGCGTCTGATAGTTGAAGGTCTGATAGCCATCCGAGGACATGTGATGGACATCGACGAACAGGTTCGAGCGCTTGGCTGCGCCTCCGAAGTTGCCTGAGTTGTAGCTGCCGTCGAAGAGAACCGTATTGAAGGAGCCGTACGAGAAGCCGCCGCGCATGTTCTGCTCGGCCAGCATGGGTTCGGAGTAAAGATGGATGGAGCCGCCAAAGGGCGTGGGCCCAATGGTGGACGCCGTGCCAGGGCTACGATCGAAGTCAACGCTGCCAATCCACTGCGACGGGAAGAACGCCCAGGAGTGGTGTGTGGGCGTGTTCGTGTCGTAGAAGGGAATCCCATCGAAGTCGATATCGTAGAGGCCGTCGGAGAAGCCGCGAAAGGTGGTGCTGCTCTGTCCCAGACCGACACCATTCGAGTTGGTCGTGACGGCGCCCGGAACCATAGCGACCAGCTCACCATAATCTGCCGTCGGAGGCGCAAAGTTGCGGATGAAGGCGGGCGTAATCTCGGAGCGTGCCGAGCGCTCATCGAGAGGAGCATCGAGCGGCGCAAGTTGCGCGGCGACGGAGTTGTAGTCGTCGGCCTGCACGGTGACCTGCTGCGAGACGCTGCCGACGCTTAGGGATAGCGAGATGTCCTGGGTCTGGCTCGCGGTAAGCTGCACCGTGCGCGTTACGACAGCAAAGCCGGAAGAGGTGGCCTCAACGGTGTAGCTGCCAGCCGGCAAATTGGCCAATGAAAAGTGCCCGTGTGCATCTGTAACGGTATGTCGTGTGAGCCGTGTGACTTCGCTATATGTCGTGACAGTAGCGCCGGGAAGCGCACCGCCCTTCGGATCGAGCACCGTGCCGGTAAGGGTCGCCGTTGCCTGCGCGCTGGCCGGTGGTGGATCGGCGATAGGCGCTCCGAAGGCAGGGATGAGCATAAGAGGAATGGCAAAAGCAATCGAACAAATTCGAGACAAAGGCATGGCTTCTCCTAAACAAGTGCCCGGCGACGAGCATTCAGAAAATTTTTGTGAGGACTTGAGAAGACTTTGGCGGACGAACGTGACGGAGAGGTGAACAGGAGATTGCTGCGTCGTTACTTTTTTAGGAAGAACATGTTTCAAATGCCATGTTTATGAACAGGTAAATCAAGTAACAGGGCTTGGCTCGCAACAACGTGCATCTTGCACGCGTGATTTGCGCGAATCGGTGGGGGAAATCTGCGTCTTTCGTGGGATTACTATGCAATTTTTTGCATCTTCGCGGCTAAATCCTGCTACGTTATAGGCCGATTACCTTTGTGTCGGGTACTTTCCCGGCACCTGTCTGACGCCCTGGTCTTTGGTTGAGTTGAGAGGTCCCGCAATGAGTTTTCTTGAATCGGTCTTTCGTGCGATGTGCCAGATCGTTGTTGCGCTGCTGCTTTGCGCGCACACGGCATGGGCCGCAAGACACAGAGACGCTAGCGCCGATGCGGATACGCGTGTTGCGAAATCAGCAATGCGCGCTCCGGATATGGGGTATTGGCACACGGACGAGGCCCAGATTCTGGACTCGTGGAATAGGCCTGTGCGCATTGAAGGTATCAACTGGTATGGATTCGAGACCCGGCGCGAGGTTCCGGGCGGACTCGCGGTGCAGGATTATCACGCCATTCTCGATACGGTGAAGCGTGAAGGCTACAACACTGTCCGGCTGCCTTTTTCCAACCAGATGATTGAAGACCCGATTGTGCCTGCTGTGCCGGAGGACATTGCATTCGGCAGCCCGAATGGCGCGATCAACCAGGACCTGCGCGGGCTGAACTCGCTCCAGATTATGGACAGGATTGTGGCGTATGCAGGACAGATTGGCCTGAAGGTGATTCTGGATGACCATCGCTCTGAAGCAGGAGACAGCGCTGAGCCAAGTGGGCTTTGGTATACCGCGCGATATCCCGAGTCTTCGTGGATCGCCGACTGGGTTGCTTTGGCAACACGGTACAAAGACAACTCGGCCGTCATCGGCATGGACCTGCGCAATGAGCCGCATAATGCCCAGATCAACGGCGCCTGCTGGGACTGCGGTGGCGCGCGCGACTGGCACCTTGCGGCAGAGCGAGCTGGAGACGCGATTCTGAAGATTAATCCTCGACTGCTGATCTTTGTCGAAGGTACGGACTCCTACCGTGGCGACTCGACGTGGTGGGGCGGCAATCTTGAAGGCGTCAAAGCTTCGCCGGTGTCGCTGACGGTTGCGCACCAGCTGGTGTATTCGCCACACGTCTACGGCCCGAAGGTTTATCAGCAGCCCTGGTTCAATGGAAAGACGACTTCGCGGAGCCTTGAAGATGTCTGGCACAGGCAGTGGGCCTACATCAGTGAGTGGGGCATTGCTCCGGTTTGGATTGGAGAGTTCGGCACAACGAACGACGCTGGAGATATTGAAAACAGCAATCCAGGCAGCGAAGGCCAATGGTTCGACAGCCTGGTTGTATACCTGAGCCGGAACCAGGAAGTGGGCTGGACGGTCTGGGCGCTCAACGGCGAGGACGCCGACGGCCTGCTCGACGCAAGCTACAGCTTTCCCGTAAATGGGCGGAAACAACAGATGATGTCGAGCATCATGTCTCCCGTACCGGGTGAATCTCAGGAGGTTGCCGGAATGGAGCCATTGCGCTGAGTTGTAAGCTGCTCCCTGTTCTGGGACAAAGGCCCTGGCATATGCCGGGGCCTTTGTTATTGCCTTGTTGCTGCATCCGCGTAGCCTCACCGGCACTCCAATTATGAGACCATTTTGAGCAGGGGAACTCGCATATGAGCGCCGAACGGGTGAAGGTGACGGTTGGAGTTTCGGGAGGCATTGCAGCCTACAAGTCCGTCGAGCTGGTGCGGTTGCTGCAGGAGGCTGGTCTCGATCCGCATGTCGTGATGACGCGCGCAGCCACGAAGTTTGTAGGCCCGCTGACCTTTGCGGGAATTACAGGCCACAAGGTCATTACCGATCTCTGGGGTGAAGATGCCGGCGCTAGTGCGGAGCGCACAGAGGACGCGGTGTCTGCGATGGAGCACATCAATGAAGCCCAGACAGCACAGGCGCTGGTTGTGGCTCCGGCGACGGCTGACATTCTGGCAAAGTTTGCCAACGGACTCGCCGACGATTTTCTGAGCACGATGTTTCTGGCGACGACTGCTCCGGTAGTTGTCGCACCGGCGATGAACGTGAATATGTGGCAACACCCGGCGGTACAGGCCAATGTCGCCACTCTGCGCGCTCGCGGCGTGAAGATCGTCGAACCGGGCAGCGGATATCTGGCCTGCGGCATGACCGGCGGCGGGAGGCTTGCGGAGCCTGCGGCAATTGCGGCGGCTGTGGCCGAAGTGCTGGCGCGTTCTGGCGAGAAAGATGACTTTGCGGGTGAGACGGTCCTGGTAACGGCGGGCGGTACGCGCGAGGCGATCGATCCGGTGCGGTTCATCGGCAACCGGTCGAGCGGGCGAATGGGATATGCCATCGCCGAAGCTGCGCGGCGTCGTGGAGCGAGGGTGATTCTGGTGAGCGCGCCCGTGAGCCTGGCTGCGCCTGCTGGCTGCGAGATCGTTCCGGTCGTCAGCGCGGAGGAGATGCGCGGGGCGGTGATGTTGCGACTTGCTGAAGCGACTATTGTTGTCATGGCTGCGGCAGTGAGTGACTATCGCGTGAAGCATGTCGCAGAGCAGAAGCTGAAGCGCACTGGTGAGCGCATGCTTGAGCTTGAGCCAACAGAAGACATTCTGGCCGAGACGGCTAAGCGCCGGCGCGAAGGAACGCTGATCGTCGGCTTCGCCGCGGAGACAGAGAATGTTCTGGCCAATGGCCGCGCGAAGCTGGAGCGCAAGGGCGTCGATGCTGTTGTCGTGAATGATGTCTCGTCATCGGAGACGGGATTCGATTCGGACCAGAACGCTGGAAGCTTTCTCACGCGGGACGGCGTGACCGAGCTTCCTGTGATGAGCAAGGTCGAAATGGCCGGGCGGATTCTCGACGAGGTCCGGCGGCTGCGGACTGTGGCAACAGTCGCTCATCGAACAAGCGGAATATAGGCTGGGACGCTCTTCCGGTACTCACTGAACTCGCTGCCGAAGTGGTTGGCGAGCAGGTTGTCTTCGGTCTGGACGCGGATCTCGGTGCCGATCAGGAAGACAACGAGCGCCACGACAAACAATCTCCACGGAGTCACGACGATGCCCGTCGCCAACAGTACCGCGAGCATCGAGGCATAGATGGGATGCCGCACAAGCGCATAGGGGCCGGTGCGGATGAGCTTGTGTCCGTCGCTGATGGCGGCCTCAAAGCGCAGATGGATGCCGAGCGCGTTCGTCGCAGCCCACGAAAGCAGCGCACCCACCGCAAACAACGCCACGGAAACAAATATCCTCCACAACGCAGGATGATAAGACCACGAGTGCCTCATCCAGAGCAGCGCGTAGGCAATGAACTCCAGCAGCATTCCCCAACGCGAACGGCTGTCGCTCTTTTTTGCGGCACGCTGGTTCCATTTGCGCAGGAATGGTGCAAACCACAGCGCCCACCCCAGGGCAAGGATGGCACAGACATAGACCGGCATAGCTTTGATTGTAGGCCGCTTGAGACGGGCTTGCAGTGCGGATTCGCGGCGCGTAGGCTTTAACTGCTGCCAGGGTTTGCTGGCAACAGGTGGCATCCGGCCAAAGCCGTCCGATACTTCGGCGGCGCGCGGTGGAGCTGCACTGGAGATGACCATGAGTCTGACGACGTTTCGCACGGCGCCTGCCGGAGCTGGAAGTGAGAGTGTCGCGCGTGAGACGCGCACCACAGAAATTCCCCTCAGCAAAGTAACAGTACCTTCGCTGCTTGAGAAAAAAGCACGGAGGCAGCCCATCGTTTCGCTGACGGCGTATGACTATGCCAGCGCGCGTCTGCTGGACGAAGCCGGGCTCGACATCGTGCTGGTGGGCGACTCGCTGGCCATGGTGATGCAGGGTTACGAGAACACGCTGGCGATCACGATGGACGAGATGCTGGTCTACACGCGCGGCGTACGACGGGCTGTGCGTCACGCGCTGGTTGTGGCAGACATGCCTTTCGGTAGCTATCAGGCTGATGAACAGACGGGCGTCGCGAACGCAATCCGGTTTGTGAAAGAAGCGGGAGCCGAGGCAGTGAAGCTCGAAGGCGGCCGCGAGCGCGCTGCGCTGGTGCGGCGTCTGACGGCAGCGGAGATTCCTGTGATGGGCCACATCGGCCTGACTCCGCAGAGCGTTCACCGCATGGGCGGCTACAAGGTGCAGGGCAAGACGACGGCCGCGATGGAAGAGTTGCGAACGGATGCGCTGGCGCTGGAAGACGCGGGCTGTTTCTCCATCGTGCTGGAAGGAGTCCCTAGAGAGCTTGCGCGCCTGGTGACGGAAGAGCTGCACATTCCCACGATCGGCATTGGCGCCGGGCCGGATTGCGATGGGCAGATTCTGGTGCTGCACGACATGATGACGATGACCTTCTCCGAGCCGGCGAAGTTTGTTCGCCGCTATGCGGACGTTGCCGACGTGATGCGCACGGCACTCGCAGATTACAAGCGCGACGTCGAAGCGCGTACGTTCCCTTCGGACGAGGAGAGCTACCACCTGCCGCGCGAGACCCGGAAGTCGCTTGAAGTCATGACCGGATTGGCGGGGTAAGCAAGCAGCCGATGCGGATTGTTACAAAAGCAGAAGAGATGCAGTGGGTGTGCCGCGAGCTGCGCTCGGGCGGTGCCGTTCTGGGGCTCGTCCCGACGATGGGCGCGCTGCACGAAGGCCACCTTTCGCTGGTGCGGCGAGCACGCGGCGAGTGCAGCGTTGTAACGGCCTCGATCTTCGTAAACCCGCTACAGTTTGGTCCGAGTGAAGACTTCGCCAAGTATCCGCGCACCTTCGCTGAGGACTGCGCGGCTCTGGAGCGCGAAGGCGTAGGTCTGGTTTTTGCACCCGATGCAGCCGAGATGTATCCGGCAGACGCAGTCACGACAATCTCCGTGCCCGGTGTCGGCGATCGGCTGGATGGCGCGTCGCGACCGGGACACTTCAGCGGTGTCGCCACAGTAGTGGCGAAACTGTTGCATATCGTTGGTCCGGCTCGCGCCTACTTTGGCCAGAAGGACGCGGCACAATTGGCCGTGCTGCGAAGAATGGTGCGCGATCTGAACTTCGACGTGAAGCTGGTGGGTTGCCCTATCGTCCGCGATGCCGACGGTCTGGCCATGAGCAGCAGAAACACCTATCTGAGCGTCACCGAGCGGCAACAGGCACTGGCGCTGCGGCGGAGCCTGCTGGCGATGGAGCAGATGATCTCGAGCGGCGAGCGCGACAGTAATGCATTGATTGCGCGAGGAAGGCAAGTACTCGGAGCAGAGCCTGGCGTTCGCTTGGACTATCTGGCAGTGGTCGACGCCGATACGCTGTTGCCGGTAGAGGCTGCGAAAACAGGAAGGCTTGTCGCCATTGCGGCCTGGGTGGGCTCAACGCGGCTGATCGACAACTTCGTTGTGCGGTAGTTGCTCTGCCTCAAATTGCAACAACACCTGCCTTCGTCTGCCTGTGCAAAACCTGCATCTCGTCTTCATGCCGCATTTCGCAACTTTGAGCGTCACTGCGTGTCTGTCTGCATGTAGCCGGGTCGAGTCACTCCGGCGGACGAAGGGTTATGGCTCGGATTACACGAAAGTGCCAGTGTTTCCCGCAATTTCAGAGTGCATTCTTTTACCGCGCTAGTAACATCAAAGGCGTAGCGTCTTTCGCCGGATTTGGCCGAAAAGATTGAAAGACAAGGGGCCGGAAGTAACCACACCGGTTGTCAGGCAAGGACTTCGATCAGCAGAATGCCACCATCCTCACAATACGAACTCGTCATCGAACAGCTTGAGCGGCTTGCCAAGCACGGGTATCAGAAGCTGGGACTGCCCACGCCGCTTGAAGACAGCTTCGAAAAAGCGACTGCGGGACAGCGTGCGATGCGGTTGTGGATTGAGGGCCTGATTGCTATCGCGCTCTTCAATGCGTTCGTCATCATCGACTATTTCATTCGTGGCGGGACCGCCTGGTTTGCCCTCGAAGTACGCCTGTGCCTCATTACGCCCATCGCGCTGATCGTCAACGCGAGCATGCGGTGGAACCCGAACAAGATCTATCGCGAGACAGTGATTGCGGTGGTCAGTTGCGGTATCGGCCTGACACATCTCTACCTGGAGAGCAACAAGAGCGCAGCTTCCTCGGCTTACGCACAGGTTGGCCTGATTGTTGCCGTCATCTTCGCCAACGTGGTGATGCGGCTGCAATTTCCCTACGCCCTCGTCTCGTCGATCGTGCTCATGACGGGCGATTTCTATTTTGTCTATCAGGACCGCTTTCTGCAGCCGCCCGACAAACTGCTGGGAATTGCGCTGGCGATCTGCGCCATCACGATGACCGTGATCGCCAACTACAGCGTGAACCGCGAAGAACGCTTTGCCTATCTGATTCGCCTGCGCAGTGACTTGCAGAGCCGCGAGCTCTCTGCTTCCAACGCCAGGCTGCAACGCATCTCCAACGTGGACAGTCTGACAGGCCTGGCTAACCGGCACGCATACGAGATGGAGTTTCGCAGACTATGGCGCGAGGCCGCTGCCGCAAAGACTCCGCTTTCGGCCATCGTGATTGACATCGATCACTTTAAAATGGTCAACGACACACGCGGTCATCTTTATGGCGACCGCGTACTGGTGCGCGTCGCATCTTTGCTCGTGCAGGGCCTACGCGGTAAGGACGACTTTGCGGCCCGCTTCGGTGGCGAGGAATTCGTCGTATTGCTGCCGCAAGCTACGCAGGAGGGCGCAATGATTGTCGCCGAGCGTATCCGCAAACTTGTGGAGGTAGCCGGTTCCCCGGCGATGCACGAGTCCGGGGACCTGCCGCCGCTTTCCACTGTCAGTTGTGGCGTCGCCTCCACCTGGCCCGCAGACGCTTCCAACAGAGAAGACCTGATAGATGCCGCTGATCGGGCGCTCTATGAAGCCAAGCGCACTGGACGCAATCGCGTTTGCCTGGGTGAGATTACTGCACCTTCGAAAAAGCGCCCCGCTTCGCACGGCTGGTCTGGACGCCATCGCGCCCATACCGACTCATCTACCCGCGTCAAAGTACAGTAGTCTTCCCGCACACAAACCGATGCCTGAAGATGGCTACGGCGAATGCTTCCAATGCCGAAGCCACTGCTGGCCTTGTCCGTGCGGCTGCGCTCTATCATCCCATGATCATTTGCCGATGCAGAATCTGCTGAAGATCAGATTCAGGATGTCGTCAGTTGCCGTCGCTCCTGTGAGCGAGTCGAGCGCACGAAGCGACTCATACAGATCGAGCAGAACCATTTCATGCGGCATCTCCGCTGCGACTGCCTGGCGTGCCTGGGCAAGAGCATGAAGCGCCTCATTGACTGCCTGCTGCTGACGAACATTTGTGACCAAAGCAGACTCCGAAGCAGGAGACGATTTCGTTATCAGCGCAACCATCGCTGCACGAAGATCCACAATACCTTCTCCAGTAAGGGCCGACGTTGCAATCGCGGCTCGCGTCAATCCATCTTTACGAGGGGAGCCGTTGCTCAAGTCGCACTTGTTGATCGCAACGATTAGCGGGCGGCCGCCGTGCTCGGCAAGCGTGGCCTCATCTTCTGCGTGCAATGGAGCCGTAGCATCAAGTACCAACAGGACGATATCAGCCTCCGCCATGGCCTCTCGCGATTTCGCAATGCCAATCGACTCTGCCTCGTCATTCGTGTGTCGCAGTCCTGCCGTGTCGACAAGCTCAACAGGAATCCCCTCCAGTGAGACGCGCTCTGTGACAAGATCGCGTGTCGTACCCGGAGTCGCTGTGACGATAGCGCGATCACGTTGCACAAGTCGATTGAAGATCGACGACTTGCCCGCATTCGGACGGCCCACAATCGCCAGCGTCAGGCCATCGCGCACGATGCGCCCGTAGGCAAACGTCTCCGCCAGCTCCTGAAGCGGAGTCACAACAGTATCGATCTGCGCGGTGATCTGCCCGTTCGGCAAAAGGTCGATATCATCTTCGGCAAAATCAATGCCGGCTTCGAGCGCAGCGATTAGTGCGACTAGTTTTTCTTTGATGAGAGCGACTCGGCGCGACAGCGATCCACGCATTTGCTGGGCGGCGATGCGCGCCTGGTGCAGCGTAGTCGATTCAATTAGATCGTGAACGGCTTCCGCTTGAGTCAAATCAAGACGGCCGGAGAGAAACGCGCGTTGCGTAAATTCGCCAGGTTCAGCCAGTCGCGCACCGTGTGCAATCGCCTCGCGCAGAAGATAGTCGAGCAGCACGGGCGAGCCGTGCGGGGCGATCTCCACAACATCTTCTGATGTATACGAATTCGGCGCCTCGAAGAACGTGACCACGGCTTCGTCCAACACATCGCCGGTCTCTGCTTCGATGACCGCCGCAAAGCGAGCGTGGCCGGCAGCCAGCGGATTCCTCAGGCGCAGCACGGGCTCTGCAATAGAGCGCGCGCCAGGGCCCGAAAGCCTGACGATGCCGATGCCTCCACGGCCCGGTGGCGTGGAGATGGCAACGATTGTGTCGTCGTGAATCATGCTCCCTTAAGCCTACTGCTACGCAGCAGCATCAAGCAGGCAACCTTGTTTTTCAAGAACCCGATTGCGAAGACGCAATGCCGGCATGTAGTGCAGCAAGCCCATTTGCCGACGCTCCCACTGTGGCTTTGAGCCCGGCGATAATCTGCGTCATATAGTCATTGGCCGCACCGGGATTATTTGGCAAAAAGATAGTGCTCGAGCCGCTGCGGGTGCCCACATCGCGCAGCGTGTCGAAGTACTGCGTGAGTAATACCAGCGCCATCACGTCGTCCGGCGTTGCACCAGGCACAGACTCGCGAAAGTTCTCAATCGATGAGCGCAGACCGTCGATGATGGCCTGCCGCTCCGCTGCAACACCTTTGCCTTGCAGCGCCTTCGCTTCAGCCTGCTTGACCTTCAGAATCTTGTCGGCCTCGCCACGTGCCTGTGCCGCTACCTGCGCGCGCTGTGCGGCGTTGATATCGTTCATCGCATCCTTCACCTTAACGTCAGGAATGATGTCAGTGACAAGTGCCGTCAGAATGTTGTAGCCGAAACCCGACATGATCGAATCCAGTTCATTCTTCACGGCAACTGAGATGCCCGATTGCTGCTCAAACGTCTCGTCGAGCGAGAGCTTCGGCACATGCCCAAGGATCGAGTTGAAGACGAACGACTCGATCTGCTTCTGCGGTGTGCTGAGCTTGTAGAAGGCGTCATATATCTTGTCATCAAGCACCTGGTACTGCACCGAGACAGGAATCTGGACGAAGACATTGTCGTGCGTCTTGGTCTCCACCTGGAACTGTGCCTGCTTGACCTGAAGGTCCACGAAGAAGACGCGCTCGGCGTACGGGATCAGCACATGCAGGCCAGGCCGCACGATGCGATTGAACTTGCCCCATCGCTCGACGACGCCCGCCGTATAAGTCCGCACCGTGTACAGGGTTTTGGCGATGGTAACGAGCGCAATTACGAGAACAATAAAAAGAACTATCAGCAGAAATGTGTTCAGTGCGTCCATAACGGCCACCTCGCAAGCGAGAATACATGAGGCCTTCACAAAGTGCGAATCGAGCGGAACTTACCAGCGTTAGGATGAATGCATGGCGACATACTTCTCCTCGAATGCACTGAAGTTCCTGAAGGGTTTAAAGCGCAACAACGACCGCGAGTGGTTCCAGGCACGCAAAGACATCTACGAGCGTGGGCTGAAGACGCCGATGCTTGCGCTCGTCAACGAGATCAACGAAGCGATGCTCCGCTTCGCGCCCGAGAATGTACAGCCACCACAGAAGGCCATGATGCGCATCTACCGCGACATCCGCTTCAGCAAGGACAAACGCCCGTACAAAACGAATGTGGCCGCATGGTGGGCACGAGCCGGGCTCGAAAAAACCTCAGGCGGCGGGTTCTACTTCCACTTCAGCCCCGATGAGGTCGTCATCGCCGCGGGCGTCTACATGCCCGAGCGCGAACAGTTGCTGGCCATCCGGCGTTATCTCGTCGATCACCATACCGAGATGCGGCGCCTGCTCGCGGGCAAAAAACTGCGTTCGCTCATGCAGGAGTTCGACGGCAGACGCTTAACGCGCCCGCCTAAAGGATTCGCAGCCGACGACCCCGCATTGGATCTACTCATGTGCCAGCAGTGGGGCATAACCGCCCACCTGCCGCCAGAGACCGCGCTTCAGCCGACGCTGCTCAAAGACATCATCGAACGCTTCAAAGTGGCCGCGCCTGTCGTTGCATTGCTCAACGCGCCGCTCGCGCCAAAGCCCAAACGGCCGCTGTTTTAACCGTCACAGCTCCGAAAACACCAGGCAGACGCGCCCCACGAGGTAATCACCCGGCGACTCGTGTGCAGCCAGCGGAAGCAGTTGCACAGGAAAGTTGCGCGAATACGGCCGCAGAATCAGGCGGCCTTCATTGAAGTCGACAAAGCGCACCAGCAGAGCAGCGCCACAGCGCACGGCATAGAGCGTCTGCTGATAGGCGCGATAGGGCGCCAGCGAATTATAGTGCCGATCGAGTACGACGATGGCGCCCGGCAGGAGCACTGGGTCCATCGCCGCAGCCTGTTGCGCATCGGTACGGATGGCTACGAAGCGCTGCCAATGCGCATGCTTCGTCGAGGGCCTCGCGCGGTTGTCATCCAGCCGCGAGGCCGCGACCTGAATGGTTTCGATAACCGCCGAGGGCAGAATGTGCGCATCGTCCATCGCAGCAGAGGCCGAGACCACAGGAACAGCCTCCATCGGGTCGCTCGATACCTGCCTGCTCATCGGAGCTGCTGAGGCGGCAAGTTCCACAGGCAGCAACTGGTCGATGGTGATGTTTTGTGCGGCCAGCACGCGGTCAAGTCCTTCGAGCGAGAGCGATCGCCGACGGTTTAAAAAATTTGAGATGTGCGCCTCGGCCAGCCAGGCCGCCTGGCGCAACTCGAAGAGCGCGTCGAGCGGCACGAGCGCAGCGTGCAACGGATGAAGGGCGTTCTCAGCGCCATGGGTGGACTGCTGACAATCTTCAACCTCGCCATCGACTACTTTCGCAGATAAAGAAGAGCAAGCAGAAATTCCTGCGCAAAGAAGCCGAGGGATGCCGTAAATGTCGCAGCATGATTGAGGCTTTGGCCTCTGAGGACTGCGTCGGTTCGGCGCTCTGCGTCAAGACCGTATAATCGGGCCATGAGCGCCGGTTCGGCAGATAAAGCAGACAAATCAGTATTGGTTGGGGTAGTCATGGGCAGCCGCAATGACTACACAGTGATGCGGAGCGCCGTCGAGGTGCTGCGCGAGTTTGGCGTGCCGCACGAGGTGCGCGTCGTCTCGGCGCACCGCACGCCCGACCTTCTCTTCGAATACGCCGAAGCTGCTGTGCCGCGCGGTCTGCGCGTCATCATCGCCGGAGCAGGCGGAGCAGCGCACCTGCCTGGAATGCTCGCAGCCAAGACCGTCGTGCCCGTGCTCGGCGTGCCCGTGGCCGCGACCGTGCTGCAAGGCCAGGATTCGTTGCTGAGCATCGTGCAGATGCCGAAGGGTGTTCCCGTCGGAACGCTGGCAATCGGCGCGGCGGGCGCGATGAACGCCGGCCTGCTCGCCGTGGCGATGCTCGCCACCACCGACTCCGCGCTGCAAAAGAAATTAATCGCATGGCGCAGCGTACGCCGCGACGAAGTACTGGCCCAGACCGTCGGCGAAGACGAGGCAGGCGCGTGAGCACAGCATCGAACAAGCAGCCTGCGAAGCCAATTCTTCCCGGCGCAACCATCGGCATCTTCGGTGGCGGCCAGCTTGGCCGCATGACAGCAATGGCCGCGCGCGAGATGGGCTACCGCGTGCAAGTGCTCGACCCCGACCCCGCGTGCCCTGCGCGTTTCGTCGTGGATAGTTGCATCGAAGCTGCATGGGACGACGCACGTGAGGCCGCAAACCTTGCCCGCGGTTGTGACGTTGTCACGCTAGAGATCGAGCAGATTGCTCCAGCCAGCATGGCTGCTGCTGCAAACTTCGCACCTGTACGTCCTAGCGGAGCAATGCTCTCCATCATTCAGGACAGGGTTGTACAGAAGGACTGGCTGCGCGAGCACGGCTTCCCCGTCGGCGACTATCGCGCCGTACGCTCGCTCGACGAGCTCCGCACAGCCATCAGCGAACTCGGCGGCAAATGCTTCTGCAAGAGCGCAACCGGCGGCTACGACGGACGCGGCCAAGGCAAAGTCGGCTTCACGCCTGGAGCAAGCATCGAGGACGAAGCGCGCGGCGCATGGCAGGCGCTGGGCGAAGGCCCCGGCGTCGTCGAGAAGGCTGTCGATCTTGCGCGCGAAATCTCCGTGCTGGTCGCACGCGCACCAAACGGCGAGACCAAGGCATACCCTCCCGCATGGAACCACCACGAGAATCAGATCCTCGCATGGAGCGCGATCCCTGCGCCGCTCACTGACGCGATGGCCCGCGAAGCGCGCGGCTTTGCCGAAGCGCTTGCCGAAGCATTCCAGCTTGAAGGCATTCTCGCCGTCGAAATGTTCGTCACCACTGACGGCAAGCTGCTGATCAACGAGCTTGCGCCGCGCCCGCATAATAGCTACCACGCAAGTGTGCGCGCCTGCGTCACCAGCCAGTTCGAGCAGCTCGTACGCGCCGTCTGTGATCTTCCGCTCGGCGATGTAGACGTCGTGCAGCCAGCCGCAATTGCCAACCTGCTCGGCGACCGATGGCTCAACCCCGACGGATCGCCACGCGAACCGAAGTTCGCCGAAGCTCTCGCTGTACCCGGCATCAGGCTGCATCTCTACGAAAAGCACAAGCCACGCAAAGGCCGCAAGATGGGCCACCTCTCCGCAGTTGGTGCCACCGTAGATGAAGCGGTAAAGCTAGTCCAGCAGGCTGAAGGGCTTCTGTAGAGACCTCTCACTTCAACAATAGACCGTCAGAAAAACAAAGCGGCGGCTCCATAAGGAACCGCCGCTGATGTTTGCTGCATTGGCGCACAAAGTGCGCGTCCCGCTGTCCGCGAAGCGCTAGCCGATGTCTTCGTTCCAGTTCTCCAGATAGGCCTTGAAGTCCGACATAAATTTGCCCGCATCGGCGCCGTCGACGATGCGATGATCGAAGCCCAGCGTGAAGTGCTGAATCGAGCGGATGGCAATCGTGTCGTTACCTTCCTTGTCCGTCAGGACAACGGCATCCTTGTTCAGTCCGCCAATGCCGAGAATCGCCGCCTGCGGCTGGTTGATGATTGGCATGCCGAATTGCTCGCCGAAGATGCCCGAGTTAGTCAGCGTAAAGGTGCCACCGGCAATCTCATCCGGAGCAAGCTTCTTGCCCCGCGCACGCTCTGCCACATCGACAATAGCCCGCGCCACGCCGAGGAAGTTGCGCTCCTCCGCCTGCTTGATGACCGGCACGATCAGGCCCCACTCCAGCGCAACTGCAATGCCTATATTGATGTTCTTGTTGTAACGGATCGCGTCGCCCTCGACCGAAGCATTCACAATCGGGTGCTTGCGCAGCGCCGCAATCGCCGCCCGCGTGATGAAAGGCATGTACGTCAGCTTGATGCCATTGCGCTGCTCGTACTTCGACTTCTCTTTTTCACGCAGCTTGACGATGCGCGTCATGTCCACCTTGAAGACCGTGTGGACGTGCGGGCTGGTGCGCTTGGACTCGACCATGCGTTGCGCAATGATGGCGCGCATCTTCGTCATCGGGACAACTTCGCCGGGCATTGGAGCAGCAGCAGGTGCGGCAGACTTAGCGGCAACGGGTGCAGCCGCCGGTGCAGATGTAGCAGCAAGAGGCTTCGCTCCACCTTCAAGATGTCCAAGGATATCGGCCTTTGTGATGCGGCCCGCAGACCCCGTACCAGCAACCGCTGAGAGATCAACGTTCGCTTCCTTGGCAATCTTGCGAACCAGCGGCGACGAACGCACGCGCTCCGCTTCCTTCGCGTCCGCAGCGGAAGCTGGAGCAGCCACCGGCGCAGGTGCAGCAGCGGGTGCGGCAGGAGCAGCAACAGCAGGTGCGGCAGCAGCTTTTGCCGCGCCTCCGCCAATCACCGCGACCACCGTATTAACCGTGACCGTCGAGCCCTCAGCAACCTTGATCTCAGTCAGCGTACCGGCAACAGGCGACGGAATCTCCGCGTCCACCTTGTCGGTTGAAATCTCAAAGATCGGCTCATCGCGCTCGACCTTATCGCCCACCTTCTTCAGCCACTTCGTAATCGTGCCTTCCGTGATCGACTCGCCCATCTGCGGCATCAGCACATCGGTTCCAGGACCAGCAGCAGGCGCCGCGCTCGACGCGGCAGCGGGAGCAGCAGCAGGCTCAGTCTGTGCTGGAGCGGCAGCGGCAGGAGCAGACGATGCGCCCGCACCATCAATCACGGCAACAATCGTATTGACCTGCACCGTCGCGCCTTCAGCGATTTTGATCTCCTTGAGCGTTCCCGCGACCGGCGACGGAATCTCCGCGTCCACCTTGTCAGTCGAGATCTCAAACAGCGGCTCGTCGCGCTCGACGCTGTCGCCGGGCTTCTTCAGCCACTTGGTGATGGTGCCTTCGGTGATGGACTCGCCCATCTGGGGCATAACTACGTCGGTCGGCATGTGGTTCTTTCTCCAATCAGTTGCGGCGCGCAAAACAACCTCTCCGCCCAAAGGCAGCCGGTTGCGCATTTTAGACACATCCGTATCGGATTATACGGCGACAAGCCTCTCGCCCGCCTCGAACGGTCGGTAAGCGAACGAGAGGCCTAACACCGATTGACACCGATTTAAAAAACCCGACCACGGATAGCGCAGAGGATCACGGATTTGGATGGAACAGGTTAAAAGAATGAAAAGACAGACCGTGCTCAGCCACGCTGTTCCGATCGACCTTTCTTTTGATCCGTACATTCCGTGAATTCCGCGGTCGGTTTTTTAAATCGGTGGCATCGGTGTAGATCAGTGTTAAGTCTTTCGCGCGACAAGCAATTCATCCAGCGACTCCCCCCACAGCATCTGCCGCTCGAAGACCCGCCCGAAGTTGCGCGCCACCGCGTGGATCGCATCCTCCATCGTCGGCTGGCGTCCTGGCGCGGCCTCCAACTCCAGACTCGTCACCGGCTTGTCCGAGATGCCGCACGGAACGATCCACTCGAAGTCGCGCAGGTCCGTCGTCACATTCAGCGCGAAGCCATGCGACGTCACGCCCGCCGAGACATGCACGCCAATCGCCGCAATCTTTTTCTCCGGCACGCTGCCGCCGGCCAGCGTCCACACGCCGGTCAGCTTGCAGATGCGCTGCGTCATCACGCCAAACTCGCCGCATGCACGAATCAACACATCTTCGAGCATCCGCACATAATCGACCGGCCCTAGATGTGGTCCCTTTTTGCCGGGCAAATCTCCACGCAGATCAATGATCGGATAGCCTACAAGCTGTCCCGGCCCGTGATACGTCACATCGCCCCCGCGGTTGATCTCATGCAGCTCGATTCCACGCGAAGCCAGAAATTCATCCGAAGCCAGCACATTCGAGCGATGCGCATTGCGCCCCAGCGTCAGCACCGGCGGATGCTCCAGCAGCAGCAGCGTATCGCCAATCACGCCAGCTTTCCGCGCAGCAATAACACGCTGCTGAATCGCCAGCCCTTCAGCATAAGCAACCCGGCCGAGATGGAGGAGATAAATGTACATTGCAGAATTTAAGAAAACGGAAGCCCGATCATTTGACCGGGCTTCTGTTTTGACTAGACAAAAGCCTACACATTCACCGCCAGGCCCTCGACGCTCGAGAACCCATCCAACAGCGCCTCGGCCACCGTCGGGTGCGCGTGGATCGTGAACATCATCTCCTCTACCGTCGCCTCCAACTCAAGCGCCGTCACGGCCTCGGCGATAATCTCCGTCGCGTACGGCCCGATGATGTGCACGCCCAGAATCTCGCCGTGCTTCGCGTCTGAAACCACCTTCACGAACCCATCATGCGCATCGAGAATCGTCGCCTTCGAGTTGCCCACGAACGGGAACTTACCCACCTTCACCTGGTAGCCCGCTTCCTTCGCCTTGGCCTCGCTCAAGCCCACGCTGCCGATCTGCGGCTCCGTGTACGTGCAGCCCGGAATGCGCGTCTTGTTGACGGCGCGCGCATACTTGCCCGCCATCCGCGCCGCAACCACCAGCCCGGCCATCGAGCCGACGTGCGCCAACTGCGGCAGTCCGGCAACGATGTCGCCAATCGCATACACGCCTGGCTCCGCCGTCTCCATCCACTCGTTCACGACGATGTAGCCGCGGTCCGGCGTAATCTTCGTCTTGTCGAGCCCAATGTCAGCCGTGCGCGGCGCGCGGCCCACAGCCACCAATACCTTCTCTGCCTGCTTCGACTGCGGCTTGCCGTTCGAATCTGTCCACGAGACCAGCACACCGTCCTTATTCTTTTCAATCTTCGTATCCTTGATCGACAGATTGATATCAATGCCGCGCTTCTTGAACAGCCGCAGCAGCTCCTTGCTGATGTCCTCGTCCTCGGCGGGCACAACGCGCGGCAGCATCTCGAGCACCGTCACGTCCGCACCAAAGGTCTTGAAGATCGACGCAAACTCCACGCCCACAGCGCCCGAGCCAATCACCACCAGCGACTTCGGCATCTCGGCAATCTTCAAAATCTCGAAGTTCGTCAGGATCGTGTCATCAGCCTTATAGCCGGGCAGCATCCGCGCGTCGGAGCCGGTCGCCAACACCACCTTCTTCGCCTTAATCGTCTCGGCTTTGCCGTCGGCGAGCTTCACGTCCACTGTATGCACGCCATCCTTCGCCGGTCCGGTGAGGCGGCCAAATCCCTTGAAGGTCGTAATCTTGTTCTTCTTCATCAGGAAGTCGAGGCCCTTGGTGTGGCGCGAGATCACATCATCCTTGCGCGCGAGCAGTCCCTTCCAGTTCAGCTTTGGCTCGACGCCATCGATGCCGAACTTCGAGGCATGCTGCATGTGGTCCCACAGCTCGGCCGAGAACAGCATCGCCTTGGTCGGGATGCAGCCCCACAGCAGGCACGTACCGCCCAGCCGGTCGTTCGCGTCCACCAGCGCAACCTTCAGTCCATATTGCGCCGAGCGAATCGCGCACGTGTATCCAGCCGGCCCGCCGCCAACCACCACTACATCAAAGATCGTGTCTGCCAAGGTAAGTCTCCAATCTGTCTGCTCTACAAAAATTCTAGCCTACGCCGGCTGCCGAGCCACCGGCCGAGCCTGCCGCCGCCACAAGCTTTCGATGGCAGAATGCTGCATGTTTGAAATATCTTGCCGATTGACACTCCGCAACTCCTCCCTATATCGTTCGGCGCTACTCCCCGCAAGTCTCCTCAGCACTCGCTCCACGGGCCATTTGCGCCACACCGCTTCACCGGGCCATTCGGACACGCCTACTCCCCGAGGCGCACAACATACATCCAAGGAGATTCACCATGTGTAAGTTCATGCTGTGTGCTCTGCTTCTTGTTCCCGCCTCCATCCTGGCGCAATCGTCGCCCGATATGGTCACAGTCGTTAACGTCACAACCGCCAAGCCGGGCATGAGCCAGCAATGGGAAGCCGGCCGGAAAGAACACTCGACCTTCCACGCCTCGCAAAAGGACGCCTGGCCTGTCTACGTCTACCAGATTCTGACCGGGGACCTCACCGGCTCCTATGCCTCGGTAGAGCCGGAACATCACTGGAGCGACTTCGACGCTCACGAATCATTCGACAAACTCGACGAGCCCGAGATCGCGAAGAGCATCCTCCCTTACTCAGCCGGAAACACAAGGGCACTCTACATCTTTCGCGACGATCTCAGTCTCGACAAGCCGTCTTCAACTCCTACCAAGATGATCTCCGTCCACATCTACAACGTCCTGCCCGGACACGGGAAAGACTTCGCCGACGCCGTCAAGAAGATCAACGCGGCCATCCAGAAAACCAAATATCCAGCCAGACCCTCCCGCGTTTATGAGCTCGCCAATGGTGGCGAGGCACCCGCGTATGTGCACGTCATCGACGACGCATCCTGGGCCGCTATGCAGGCGCCCGATAAACCGCTGAGAGACGCACTCAAAGAAGCCTATGGCGACTCCGGCCCGCAAGTGCTCGATCAGCTCTACCATAGCTGCTCCAAAATCACCACCGAACTGTGGGTCTACCGCCCAGACCTGAGCTACGTTCCGCAGTAGAAGCAGATTCTCTCCCCGCGCTGGCAAACATCGATCTGCATCGGGGCATCGGTGCAGATCGGTGTTAAGCTTTTGCCTGTCTATGAAACTCACGTTCGGCACCGCCGCGCTGATTGCAACCCTGCTGCTCACGCTCTCCTCACGAACCAGCCCTGCACAACCCGCGCCGTCCAGGCCAGCCGCCGAAAAGATCATCATCGACACCGACATCGGCGACGACATCGACGACGCCTTCGCCGTCGCGCTCGCGCTCTCCAGCCCCGAGGTTAAGATCGTCGGCATCACCTCAGCCTGGGGTGACACCGACCTACGCAGCCGCCTACTCGACCGCATCCTCTGCGAGACCGGCCGCGCCGATATCCCCGTCTACACCGGCGTCCCGACCAAAACCATGACGAAGTTCACGCAGAAGCCGTGGGCCGAAGCAGGCCGCGAACACCCGCACACCGACGCCGTCACCTTCCTGCTCGACGAAATCCGCCACAACCCTGGCGAGATCACCCTCGTCGCCATTGCGCCGCTCACCAACATCGGCGCGGCCATCGACCGCGACCCAGCGACCTTCCGCAAGCTCAAGCGCGTCGTCATGATGGGCGGCTCCATCCATCGCGGCTACGATGACTTCGGCTACACCACAATCCACAATCCCGAACCCGAGTACAACATCTACTCCGACGTTCCCGCCGCGAAAAAACTCTTTAGCTCCGGCGTACCGATCTACATGATGCCGCTCGACTCCACGCAGCAGAAGTTCGACGAAGTGAAGCGCTCGCTGCTCGCCTCCATCAGCACACCGCTGACCGACTCGCTCCAGCTCCTCACCGCCGAGTGGCAACGCAGCACCGGCCAGACCACACCCACGCTCTACGACCCGGTCGCCATGGCCTACGCCATCGATCCCGCAACATGCCCCACCACACCGCTGCACATCGAAGTCGACGACAAGGGTTTCACGCGCGTCACACCCGGCGCGGCCAACGCAAACGCCTGCCTCAAACCCCACACCGACGCCTTCTTCAACCTGCTCATGCCGCGGCTGCTGAATCAAAAATTATCCGGTACACAAACCTGCACCGCGTCCGAAGCAAAGTAGTTTTTATTCCGGCGCACCCTGAGCCATCACCTGCAGCAGCGCCACCGCCATACTGTTCGCAGGCGTTGCAATCCCGTGTTTCTTCCCCATCCGCACAATCACTCCATTGCGCGCGTCAATCTCCAGTGGCCTGCCCGCGCTCCGGTCCGCAAGCAGCGAGTTGACTCCATCCGGAGCCGACCGCCGATACGCCGCCTGCACATCCTCAGGAACCGAATCGCCAAGCACAGCACCCTCTGCCCTGCCCACAGCCACGCACTCGCGCACCATCTCCAGCGCAACCTCGCCAATCGCCTCATCCCGCATCACGCCATTCGGCAGCAGCGTCAGCGCCGAGATTGCCCCAGCAGCGTTATGACACAGCTTGCGCCACGCCACCGTCGTCCACTCCGGCACAGTCATCGCATCCGCAGCAGTACCCGCAAACAGCGAAACAAACTCCGCGCCCAGCGCATCCTCCGGCACCTTCAGACTCATCGGCCCACGCTGCACAATGCGCTCCGGCGACACCCGCTCCGCCGGACAATCCACAACAACAGGCACAATCTTCTCCGCAGGAACAAACGGCGCAAACCGCTCACGATGCTCGACCCCATTCTGCAACACCGCAACCGGCGCGCCCTTTGCGCACAGCCGCTCCAGCCACTTCGCCGCACCGGCAACGTCATACGCCTTGGTCGCCACCATCACCCAATCGACAGGCCGCGCATCTTCCGGTCGAGTCAGCACTGTAGCATCGACCTTCACCGCGCCATCCGGCGTCTCAACCACAAGCTCCGCCAACGGACGCCGCACACACAACACCAGCTCATGCCGCCCCGCCAACTGCAACAGCGAAGCCACCACCCCACCAATCGCGCCCACACCGACAATCGCAATCTTTGCCATCGCTACGCCAGCACCTTCGCCGCATCCTTGGCAAAGTACGTCACGATAAAGTCCGCGCCCGCACGCCGAATCGAGATCAGCGACTCCATCATCGCGCGCTCCGGCTCCAACCATCCGCGCTGAAACGCCGCGTGCAGCATGGAGAACTCGCCCGACACCTGGTACGCGCCCATCGGCACATCGAACCGCTCCCGCGCCGCGCGAATCACATCCAGATAAGGCATCGCCGGCTTCATCAGTACCATGTCCGCGCCCTCGGCTAGGTCAAGTTCAATCTCGCGCATCGCCTCGCGCAGATTCCCGCCGTCCATCTGATAGCTGCGCCGGTCGCCAAACTGCGGGGCCGAATCCGCCGCCTCGCGGAACGGCCCATAAAACGCTGACGCGAACTTCGACGCGTAGCTCAACACAGGCACCTGCTCATGCCCGCCCGCATCGAGAGCCGCGCGAATCGACGCCACGCGGCCATCCATCATGTCGCTCGGGGCAATCACGTCCGCGCCCGCCGCAGCCAGCGACGCAGCCGTCTTCGCCAGCAGCGCCACACTCGCGTCGTTCGCAACCTCATAGTGATTGCCATCGCGCACCACCACGCCGCAGTGCCCATGCGACGTGTACTCGCACAGACACACATCGGCCATCATCACCAGCGAGTCCAGTTTGCGATTCTTCTTAAGCTCGCGCAGCGCCGATTGCACAATCCCGTCGTCAGCCCAAGCGCCCGTACCCTGCTCGTCCTTCTCTGCCGGAAGCCCAAACAGCAGCAGCCCGCCCAGCCCCAGCGCAGCGCACTGCTCTGCCTCTTTCACAGCCTCGTCAATCGACAAGTTGAAGCATCCCGGCATCGAGCTGATCTCTTTGCGCACACTCTCACCCGGGCAGATAAACAGCGGATAGATCATCGCCCCAGGGCGCAGATGCGTCTCGCGCACCAGCGCCCGCATCGCCTCCGTGCGGCGTAGCCGGCGCATTCGCGTAACAGGAAAGCTCATGCACCCAGTCTACATTTGTGTCGCGAATGTCAGACGATTTCTCTCTGCTTCACTCTCCATATGGCCAGGCCAGCAAGGCACGCAAGCCCGGTCCCGAGCAGCCACACGCTCGCAGCTTCCGGTACGGCAGAGGGCGCGCGCGTAACGGTAAACCTGCTCACTGAAAATGGATTCGCGACGCCAAAAGGAGTCGAGGCCCCCGGCTCATTCGGATCCACCACATCTACCTCATACCCGCCTGGGTTCTGGCTCGTCACGCCCGTGTAGTACACGTGCGCCAGGCTCGTTCCCAGCGGGCTGCCAAGATCAATCAGAAAGCCGGTCGAATCGGCATGAGCAGCGCCGCTGGCAGGGTACAGCACATTGTCGAACGTAAAGCCGAACGCATTGCCCTGCGTTTGCGTGTTCGTCGTGCCGGGGTCAACCACGCTCTGAAAGTTGTACCCGCTGGCGCTGCCCGTGATTGCAGTCACGTCAACGGCAGCGCTGTTGTATGGATCGGTTGTGCCAGTCATCGTGCCGCTGGCGCTGAACATCATGTTCGGATCGCCATTCGCAGCGGCAGCACTAATGGTGTAGTCGTAGGAATCTGCGCGCAGCGCCAGAGGCGCAACGGCGAGAGCTGCAAGAAGTAAAAACAACGATGTCTTCCGCATGGGGAGGGCCCTCCTGACCTGTTGGTCACACTTCGTGGGATGCTCCCGGACCGAAGGAAGGATATCTAACATGCGGTACTGATGCATTTAGCCAGGCCACATCCGCCTAACTCAGGCCACATCTTCGATTCTCAATCGAAGGCTTCGCGCGCTGCTTCAGCTCTGGTCGGCAATTGCTTCGTACTCCATGCCTGAAGCGCTCGACGCCAGCACCCACAATGTATAAATCCCCATTGCCGTGCCGAACGGAATTGCAATCAACGACAGCACACCCACCACAATGGCCAACACACGGCCCCATATTCTACGCGTGAGTAAAGCGTAGCCCGTCAGCAGCAGCAGCGCGGTCCACACCATAGTCGTTGTCGCAATCACCGGCACCAACGCATGCATCCACGGCGCTGGCGACGGCCCATGATAATACGACCAGTACGGCCACTCTCCCGTGAAGCCGCGCACAGTAAACGCGCTTAAAAACGTCAGAGCAAGCAGCCCCTTTACCAGGTGATAAATGCCATACACACACCAGAGAATGCCCAGTGTTCGCAGATGCCGCGAAACGCGCGACATATACATCGCCGGAGGAAACGGCGGATACCCAGGCTGCGCTTGCGGCGACACAGGTATCTGCGCTCCACACTTCGAGCAGAACGCATCCGCATTCACTTCCGTTCCACATGACTGACAAACCATCGCGCACCTCCATCGCCGCCCGAACCTGGCATCTCCGCTCAGGCAGCTCGTCTGAATCCGACATCTGCTACGCACCCACGCCCGTCAAGGTTCCCCATAACCCCCCATAACCATAGACGATTACGATAGAGCAAGCGAACTCCATGAACTCCGAAGCTCTATTGCCGCATATCCCTTCGCCGCTCACTGAATCCAGCGCACAGGCGCTTGAGTGGCCGCGTCTGCGCGAACACATCGCCGGACGCACCTCGTCGTCACTGGGCCGCACCTGGGTGCTCGCGCTCGAACCCTCCACCAATTTCAATTGGATCGAGCGCCAGCAACAGCGCACCGCCGAAGTTCGAGCCTTTCTCACCAGCGGCGGCAGCTTCGACTTCCACGGCCTCTTCGATCCCACCACTCCACTCGAAGAGGCCCGCATCGAAGGCTCTGCACTCGATGCCCTCCAGATTCTCAGCCTGCTCAACCTCATCGAGCGCATCGCGCAGTGGCGCAACCTCGTCTTCCCAAATGCAGGCGCGGGCGCCCGATTTACCCCGCTCTCATCGCAATCGGCAGAGGACGTAGGCATCGTCGCACTCTCCGCTCCGCTACGCGATCACGACTTCTCCCCGCTGCTGCGTCTCTTGCGCGGCAAAATCGAACCCGACGGCTCGCTCAACGACGACGCCTCGCCCGAACTCCGCCGCATCCGCCGCACCATGGAGCGGCAGCACCGCGCCATCGAAGAGAGCCTTCGCCGCGCCGCCCGCCGCCTCCGCGAAGAAGGCAGCACCCAGTCCAGTACAGAAGATCTCATCACCGTTCGCGGCGAACGCTTCGTCATCCCCGTCAAAGCCGAGTTCAAACGCAAGGTCCCCGGCGTCATTCACGGCTCATCCTCCTCCGGCGCCACCGTCTTCGTCGAGCCGCTCGAAACCATCGAGCAAAACAACGAACTCGTCCGCCTGCTCGACGAAGAGCAAGCCGAAATCCACCGCATCCTCGTCGCCATGACGCACGCGCTCGGCGAAGACGCCGCAGCGATTCACGCCGGCGCATGCATCCTCGCCGAAGTCGAATCCCACTTCGCCCGCGCCCGCTTCGCCAACGACCTCAACTGCACCCGCCCTCAGTTCCTCCCGGTTGGCACCAAAGCTGTCATTCTGAGCGCAGCGAAGAACCCCCGCATTTCGCCGGAAGCAGCACCGATCCTGCAGGTGCCCCATCCTTCGCAGTCTCACCGCGAAGGATGGGAAGCGACAGATCTAACCCAACCACAGCTCACCCTCATCAACGCACGCCATCCGCTGCTCGAACTCCGCATGAAAGCCGAAGCGCGAGCCGCAGGCAGAAACGAAGCATCCACACCCGTCCCGCTCACCATCACGCTCCCATCCGGCACGCGTCAGCTCATCATCAGCGGCCCCAACACCGGCGGCAAGACCGTCTCACTCAAAACCCTCGGCCTGCTCGCTCTCATGGCGCAGGCAGGCATCCCCGTCCCCGCCGACGAAGCCGCGCTGCCGCTCTTCACCAGCATCTACGCCGACATCGGCGACGCCCAATCGATCGAACGCAATCTCTCCAGCTTCTCCGCGCATGTCGTCAACCTCGACCGCATCTCGCGCGAAGCCACGCCATCCTCGCTCGTCCTGCTCGACGAACTCGGCTCCGCCACCGACCCCGAAGAAGGCGCAGCCCTCGCCGTCGCCGTCGCCGAACACTTCCTCACGCGCAACATCTGGTGCGCCATCACCACGCACCTCACCTCGCTCAAGGTCTACGCAGCGAACCACGCCGGTGTGCTCAACGCCGCCGTCGGCTTCGACCAGCAGACACTCACGCCGACCTATCAACTCCGCCTCGGCGTACCCGGAGCCTCCGCCGGCCTCAACATCGCGCAGCGTCTCGGCCTCGAACCCGCAATCATCGCCGCCGCACGCGCGCAGATGACCACGCAAACGGCCGACATCGGCGCCTTCCTCGACCATCTCCACGAGCAGCTCGTCGCAGCCACAGCGGAGCGCGAATCCCTCCAGCAGCGCGAGCGCGAAGTCTCCCGCGAGAAGATGCGCCTCGACCTCGAAGGTCGCGCCGAACAAAAAGCCCGCATCAAAGAACTCGAAGCCAGGCTCAACAAGCTCCTCGCCGAATTCGAGTCGCAGCTCAAAGAGAGCGTCAAAAGCATCGGCGACAAAGCCATCGCCAAAAAACTCACGCGCGACTCCGCATCCGCAGTCGCCCGCGCCCGCCGCGAGTTCTCAGAGCAGTTCAACACGACCGTCCTCGCCCACACCACCGGCGCAGACAAAGCCGCGCCCACAGCCGAGCATCCCATCGAAGCCAGCGAAATCAAGCCCGGCGACAAGGTCAAGCTCAAATCCCTGGGCCGCGAAGCACGCGTCGAAAGAATCATCGACACAAAGACCTTCGAAGTCTCCATCGGCCCCATGAAGATGCGCGCCGCCTTCGACGACATCGCCGCGCTCGAATCATCGAAATCCGAGACCCCGCTCCAGGCCGCCCGCCGCCGAGGCGGAGTCACCATCGCCACCGCCATCGAGCCCGACTATGTGCCCTCCGAGATCAACGTCATCGGCCGCACCGCCGACGAGGCCCACGACGAAGTCGAACGCTTCCTCGACCGCGCCTTCCTCGCCGGCCTGCCCCGCATCCGCATCGTGCACGGCACAGGCATGGGCATCCTGCGCCGCACCCTGCGCGAATACCTCCGCAACCACCCCCACGTCACCTCCGTCACCGAACCCCCACACAACCAGGGCGGCCAGGGCGCAACCGAGGTCGAGCTAAGGCAGTAGCGGGCAACGCAGAATTTTATCGTGGCTAAGGGGATTCCGCAGCAGCCCTGCAGGCAGCGCCAAGGGAATTTTGGCAATACTTGTCGTCGATATACTTGATGGCCTCAGAGATGCGGCTGATTTTGGCGGTATCTTTCAGTTCAGCGCGTTTTACCTTCAGCGTAGTGATGGCATGAACGATGTTGAAAAATTGTGTCTGGTGCATTAAGTGAACGAAGACCGCGTTCTCCCATCCAACTCGATCACCATAGGGGTCGGATGCGATATAGTCGAGAACCGCCGGCTCGGCAACTTCGCCAAGGTTAATGAGCGCCTCCACGGCAGGATAGTAGAGGTCAGGGCCAGGAATCCTCGTAACAAATTCTGGATCTCCGTCGTTGCGCTCTGTGGGTATTCGAGCCGAAAGGAGTTCGAGCAGGATTGGGATCTTTTTCTCCGTAGGCAGAGGCAAAAAGATATTGAAGGCCGCACGGAAACAACTCTCCGATATATGGTTCTCCTTGGCTCTCTGAATGTAAGTGATCGCGGCATCTGGCGCCATCGACTTCACCGCGTCACAAGATGTCTGAGAATGGATAGGGAGACAAAAACTCACCATTACCGCAGCTGCTATGAACGTTTTTGAATAGATGCTCATTGCAGATTCCATGAGATGGCCGACGTGCCCAAGCTCGCTTTATTGTCTCCGCCTACGTCCGTTGTAGGGACTGACTGGTTGTCTGTTGAGTAATAATGGCATGAGGTTCTCGTGTAATACCTGAGAATCGGTGAAATAACCGTTTTGCTATCTGGCTCCACTACCCAAATTTCAAAATCGAATCTTGTTCGAACAATATCCTGTGCTTGGGTGTGGAGTATAGATCCGGGTGCATCCAGATTTAAGACTTCTCCAGAAACAGGAGTTTGAGTTATCAAATTGCCCGTATCATTTATCGTGCCTAAGGGGACTCCGCTCCGGTAGAACTTTGTCTACTTAGCCGCATCCTCGCACGTCTCCCGTGGGAGACACCACTTCAACAGGGCTTGCGCGGCCGCATGAAGCCTCTGGCTCACCGCCGGATCGGTTGTCTTGGTCCACCTGGCCTTCAGGTCTTCTATAGCTGCAGGGGTGTGTCTTAATACATAGAGCAGATATACGCCGCTCTTGAAACCCTGTTCATCTCCGCTGTGATCTTCTCCCAGATAGGTAATGAGCAACGGTTCTACTGCACCTCGATGGAGGCTGCCAATGTTAAAAAGAGCCTGCACTGCGGGGTATAGATTTCCCCGGTCGCTAGTTAAAAAAACTCCTTGCTTTTCAGAATCAGTGAGCGGGCGCTCATAGTCGAGGTACTTAATCAGCAAAGGAGTGGCTTGTTCGGGCGGCAACGATGCTATATCTTGAAACGCCGCGAAGACACAAGACCTAGTACGCGCGTCCCCGTTTACTGTTTGCAGATACTCAATAGCTTCCTTGCCGGAATGCGATGCAAGGGCTGTGCATTCCTCAGCCGAAGCGAGGTGCATCAACCCTCCCAGCAGCACAGCCATCAGAATCAGCGATATCTTCATAGCCTCTCCTAATGCAGATTCCATGAGATCGATGTAGTCCCACTACCCCAGCTATTATCTGTTGTGTTTACAGGAAGTAGCTCTGCAGTTCCGGTAGCATTGTCAACCTGTCAAGTTACGGAAGCAGCATACCGGGTGATAGGAGCCTCACGCGACAAGCGCGGTACCCCAAAAGAGTACTTGGGCATCCCGGAAAATTTATGTACACTTCCTTGATTTCGTTTGTGCGGCCCTCAACCCGCTGAACTCATTCAACGGCGCGGGCCGCGGCAGCACTGTGCAGCGCAGCCTTAGGCGATCGAAGCAGAGAATGCGGGACCGAGGTTATGCCTTGTTCACTGTAAGCGACTCTATCCATGTCAACGCGCCAGCCGACCGGTGTTTTCTACTCTCAACCCACGTTGGCCTGGCAGCCCTCACACTCGAAATGCAACCCGTCAGCGGCAAGGTGCAGGGAACGCTCGGCCCTGGCGATCGCGTCATCTTCGCCGGCTGGCGGTTCGGCCTGCCCCATGTGCACGAGAGCGTCGTGACCCGCTACGAGCGCCCCGGCTTCCTGCAGCACTCCATGCAGCGCAGCCGCTTCAGCCGCTATCACTACGATCACCAGTTCATCGAGATCGACGGCCAGACCCTCATCATCGACAAGCTGCGCTTCTCGCTGCCATTCGGCTGGCTGGGCAAAAAAATTGGCAAGCGGCTCGTGCTGCCCGCCATCGCCGCTCTCGTGCGCAAGCGGCTCGAACTGCTCAAGCAGGTTGCCGAGAACGGCCAGTGGCGCCTCTATCTCGCTGAAGAGAGCCACGAAGAGGCCCATCCAAGCGGAATCATTGCCGAGGCAAGCTGAACAAAGGGCAAAGCTCAAACCCTTTGTCCTCAGAATGTTACTCGCCTCCGGACGACCCACTACAACCACGACGCATCAAACTTCCTACAGCATGTCTACCTGGAGAGGACTACACTCTTCAGCGCTGCTGTTTCTGCGTACGTTGCGTCTATTTTGAATAAGGGCTCCGGATGATGAAGACGATTCGCCTGCAAACACGGATTAATGCACCTGTGCCGCGCTGCTTCAAGTTGTCGTTAAGCGTGGATCTTCATCTGGTCTCTGCCCGCGGAACTCACGAGCGCGTCGCAAGCGGCGTCAAGTCCGGCCTGCTCGGCCTCGGCGATTCCGTCACCTGGACCGGGCGCCACTTCGGCATGCGCTTTCGCCACACCGCGTTGATCGACGCTCTCCGCCCGTGCGCCTACTTCCGCGACGTCATGGTCGACGGCATGTTCCGCTCCTTCGAGCACGACCATCACTTCGCCGTCATGGACGACGGCACCCGCATGAGAGATGAGGTGCGCTTCTCCGCGCCTGGCCCGTTTGCCTGGCTCATCGAACCCCTGCTTCGCCGCTATCTCATCAAGATGCTCAGACGCCGCAACGCCATCATCAAGCAAGTCGCCGAGTCCGCCGCCTGGCGCAACTTCCTCGAAGTCAAACCAGTATCCAAGCCGCCAGCATCCGCCACGAAACACGAATGGCACCAGGGCAGGGCAGTGGCGAGCTAACCCACGCCGACCGCCACTTCATCACGCCCCTTCACCGCAACGCGGATATAGTATCGCGTCCACGCCGAGGAGCAACGCACGCAAAGTTCGCCGCGTCGTTCGTATCTCCCTTGCCCCGATACTCAGCCTCCTTCGGATACGCGCACAGCGGCCGAGTCATCTCCACAGCACCGTCAACAATCTTCGCCGCAAGCATCTGTCCCGGGGCCTCGCCGTTCTCCACCCATCGCTCCAGCGCCGTCACCCCATCGAACGTCGTCGCGCCCGGCCCGCCCGCGCAGTGCTGCATCCCCGGCACCATGAACAGCCGCAAAAAATTCGTAGTCTGCGGGCCCGATATCTTTTCGACCGCATCGTAGTAGTCAATCGTGCTCAGCGGAGAGATATCCGGATCGCTCCATCCGTGATACAGAATCATCTTCCCACCCGCGCGCTCCAGCGGCAGCAGGTTGGGGTCCACAGCATCGAGCGACTTGCCCACCTTCGCCACCGTCCGCGACAGGTCCGTGTCGTAATTGAAGTCCAGCGGCTTGAACTCCGGACTGAACACCATGTACCGAAAGAACCCATCCGCCGCCCTCCAGTGCGTCGACTGGAACGGCGCGTGCCCCGTCACCCAGCTCGCCCAGCCCCCAGGCCCATCTTCGCCGCCGGGCACAAGCCCCGGATAGATCAACCTTCCCTTCGCATCATGCGCCCCACCCCAGATGTCCTTAATCGCCTTCACCTGCTTCGCCGTAAAACACCGCGAAGCATCCTCGCCCGCCCTGCACTCAAGCACCGCAGGATCAAATCTGCACGCCAGCGGATCGCTCACCACGCCATCGCGCACACCATCGGCCGCATCGCAGGCCTTGTTCACCGCATTCGCCAGCAGCGGAACCATGCTCGCCGGAATATAACTCTCGGGGTCCTTCAGCGTAGCAATCGAATACCACAGATGCGCGCCCGCATAGTGCCCCGTCCAGTTGTAAGCAGGATCGCCCACCAGCAGCCCGTCGTAGTCCTTCGGATAGCGTTGCGCCTCCATCAGTCCCTGCCCGCCGCCCTTCGAGCAGCCCACATAATACGAGTGCGCCGCCCTGTGCCCATAGAACGCCGCCACAATCTGCTTCGCATTCACCGTCGTCATATGCAGCGCGAGATAGCCGAAGTCGGCAACCAGATCAGGCCGTCCCTCAGACCACATCGAATCAAACCCATTGCCCAGCGGATGATTCACATGCCCCGTATCCGTACTCGCCGTCGCATACCCACGCCGCAGCGCAAGCCCCATCGCGCGATAGCCAATGAACCCAGCCATGCCGCCATTGCCCACGCCCTCGAACCTGCCATTCCATATCTGCGTCGGCAGCCACACCTCAAACCGTATCGCCGGCTTCGTCACCGCCACCACGCGACAGAACTCGGGCATGTTGAACATCGCCAGCGCCGGTGTAGTTACATGAAACGTCCCCGCCGGAACGATCATCGCCGACTCAATCGTCGTATCGGCCACCACCACCTTCGTCAAACCCACACAAGCCGCCGCGCTCTGCGCCAAAGCAGGAGAAGCAACAGCAAACGCCATCGCCAGAACGAATCCACAAAAACTTTTTCGCAGCACTCCATCCTCCGCAGAAGAAGTGTACCCGCTGGAAGGAAGTTGTCAGTGCAAATTAGCTTCGGTGCAAGGAGACTCAACTCTCCGCTTTTGCATTCCGCAACGTAGCAAAGGAATCTGCTTTTGCAGTTTGCTACTGCTGCAACTGTTGTCGTCGCGGTTGCTGTTGCGGTTGCTGTTGTCGTCGCGGTTGCTACAACTGTTGTCGTTGCGGTTGCTGTTGTCGTTGCTCTGTCTTTGTCGTTGTCTCTGAGATAGGCCCGGACTTCAGTCCGGGCAATACCGACGCAAAAAGAAGCAGGGGCTTTAGCCCCTGGGACAGCCTTCAATAAGGCTGCCACTTTTCAGTGGCCTCTGAAGGCCCGCTCTCTAGATGCATGGGAGCCGCTTCCGCACCATGCGTTTGAAAAAATCCAGCCGGAGTACAAATTCGCTCACAACCCGGCACGCGCCGCATGTCCCCGAATCGCACCATTAATCTCAAGCGCCAGCGCCAGCGCAGCGCGCCCGTCATCGCCGCTTACAACCGGCCGCCCTCTCCGCCGCACCGCATCCAGAAACGACTCAATCTCCAGCCGCAACGGCTCGCCCTCCGTCACCGGAACCTTACGCAGCGACAATCCCTCCGAAGGATGCGCACCCGCAACCGCAAGCTTCGCCAGCGCAGCCGGGTCCATCCCCGCAGCAGCCGTCACATCAATCATCAGCAGATCCTGCCGCGCAAAGTCGAGCGACAGATACTGATGCGGCTGAAAGAACCTCAGCTTCCGCACACGCTCCGTGCTCACGCGGCTTGCCGTGAAGTTCGCCACGCAGCCGTTCTCAAACTCCAGTCGCACATTCGCAATGTCCACCTTGTTCGAGAGCACCGGCAGCCCCACCGCCCGCACCTCGCGTACCGGCGAGCCCACAAAGCTCAGCACAATATCGAGATCATGAATCATCAGGTCGAGCACCACATCCACGTCCAGCGAGCGCGGCGTAAACACGCTCAACCGATGCGCCTCAAAAAACATGGGCCGATTCAACACACCGCGCGCAGCCGTCACCGCCGGATTGAACCGCTCCAGATGCCCTGTCTGCACGATGCGGTTATGCTTCTTCGCCAACGCAAGAATCGCATCCGCATCGGCAAGACTCGCCGCCAGCGGCTTCTCAATCAGCAGATCGACGCCGCGCTCGAGCAACGGCTGAGCTGCAACCGCATGATGCACCGTCGGCACACACACCGAAGCCGCATCCACGCCACCCACCGCAGCAAAGCACGCATCCACGCTGTCGAAACCAGGAACACCGAACCGCGCCGCAGCTTCAGCGGCGACAGCAGCATTGGCATCCACCACGCCCACCAGCCGCACATCGCGCCCCGCCTGCTCCAGCTCGCGATACACGCGCAGATGGTTGCGCCCAAACGCACCCGCTCCAACGATAACAACCCGCAGCGGCGCCGCTCCCGCCACTACTTTTCGCCCGGCGCCTCAACCGCCTCGCGGCAGCGCGAGTACAGCGCCAGCAGCTCCGTCACATGGTCCTCAGCCTTCGCCGCCGACGCCGCAACAAACCCCGTGCTCCCCGTCGACTTCGACCCAACATTCGCCTGCGACGCAATAAACTTCAGCAAATCCAGCGCGATGTCTTCCGTCCGCCGCGCTCCTGCATTCAATTCCATGGACTCGTCCCTCATTTCCTTCAACCGATGTTAATGTCCCCACGCCGCCCACGCAAATCACACAGAGCCATCTGCTTTTCGCAGCAGTCTGTTTTGCATTTCCATTCCGAACCCTAAGCGAAGGCGTAGGGGATGGAATCTGCTTCTCTCTTCTCAATCCGCAAACCAACAGTGACTACACCAGCACTCGCCGCTCCGCGCGCACACCACACAAAATCTCATACGAGATCGTCCCCGCCACGCGCGCATGATCGTCCGCCGTCACGCCATCCCCCAGCACAGCAACTTCATCATCCACACTCACGCCGTCAATCCCACTCACGTCAACCACGGTGAGGTTCATCGACACGCGCCCCACAATCGCCGCCCGCTGCCCGCGCACCATCACCCATCCGCCAGCGCGCCCGTTCGTCGAACTCAACTCGCGCCGCAGTCCATCCGAATACCCAATCGGCAACAGCGCCAGCCGCATCGGCTCGTTCGCAACAAACGTCGCGTTATACCCAACCGCGTCGCCCGCCCGCACCTCGCGCACATCCATCACGCGCGTCTTCCACGTCATCACCGGCCGCAAACGCTCGCGCACCAAAGCCCGCCCCTCGCCCTCAATCGGCAGACAGTATCCATAGAGAGCAATCCCCGGCCGCGCCATCGCCCGCGCCCCCACACTCGCCGCAAGCTCCCACAGCCAGCACAACGAATCCTCCGCCGCATCATTGTCGATCGTGGACGAATTGCCCGCATGGACCCACTCCGGCCGCACCCCAGCCTCGGCCACCACGCGCACCGCAGCAGCAAACCGCTCCCGCTGCGCCCGCGTCTGCTCCGACCCCGCAAACTCCGCCGAAGCAAAGTGCGTCATCACGCCATCCACAACCAGGCCGTTCTCCTTCATGAGACAAAGCAGCGCAGCCACACCCTCAACCGCCGCACCCTGCCGCGTCATGCCCGAATCCACCTCCAGATGCACCCGAACTAGCCCCGCACCACGCCGCCGCGCCGCAGCCCCAAGCCGCTCCACCTGCTCCCGCGTCCAGATCACCGGCGTCAGCCCATGCTCCAGCACAGCATCATCTTCCCCAAGCGGCCCGCACATCACCAACACCCGAGGCTGCTCCGCAACCGCAATCCCCGCAGCCGACAAAGCCCGCCGCACAGCCAAACCCTCCAAAGCATCCGCAACCCCAAGCCACTCCACTCCAGCCCGAGCCAGCACCGGCGCACACAACTCCGCACCATGCCCATACGCATCAGCCTTCACCACCGGCAACACAGCTACATCCGCGCCGGCGGCCTCCACCAGCACCTGCAGATTCCCCACCAGCCGCGCCGCAGATATCTCCACCCAGCTCTTCACACTCCCTATCCTAACCGCGCGAGCCGACACCAAAAACCAACCGCGGATTTCACGGAGCGACACGGATCAAAAGTACAAAAGGAAAAATCCGTGTCCCTCCGCGAAATCCGTGGTCGATCTTGTCCCTAGTCCGTCGACCCTTCTCTGTGATACAAAACCTCGTCCGAAGAAATGCCGCCCGGAGCACCGCAAATCCCCGCCCGCGGCGTCATAACAGGGAGCAGTGTGCCGCCATGAAAATGAACGGACATTCAACACCTAGCCTCTTCCTGGCCCTCCTCGCCACGACTGCCATCCTTGCACTCGCCGGATGCAGCAGCAGTTCATCCAACCCGCTCGCCTCCGTCCAGGCCGCGCAGCAGAAGAACATCGGCAACTTCTCCAACACCGTCTTCCTCGGCGACTCGCTCACCGCCGGCTACCAAAGCGGCTCGCTGCTCGACACCCAGCAGGTCCACGGCTGGGCCCCACTCGTCGCCACGCAGGCCAAGTTCACCATCGTGCAACCGCTCATCGCGTACCCTGGAGCGCCCAGCGTCCTGCACCTCGTCAGCCTCGGTCCGCCGCCCGTCATCACCGCCGTCAGCGGCACCACCACCGGCCGCGACAACTTCGCCACCCAGCCCACCGACCTCGCCGTCCCCGGCGCATACGTCAACGACGTCGCCAACACCATCCCCCTCACCAACCCTGCTCCCGGCCAACAACAACTCAACCAGCTCGTCCTCGGCTTCCCCGGCCTCGGCTACGGCCAGGACTACAGCCAGGCACAGTTCGCCATCGCCGCCCAGCCCACCACCATCTTCCTCTGGATCGGCAACAACGACGCCCTCGTCGCCGACCTCACCGGCACGCCCAGCTCCATGACGTCGCTCTCCAACTTCACCACCCAATACACCGCGCTCATCACGCTGCTCTCCACCAAAACCACCGCGCACCTCGTCATCGGCAACATCCCCGACGTCACCCTCGTCCCCTACCTCCAACCCGCCGCCCTCATCCTCGCCGAGTACTCCGCCGCGACGCACCTTCCCACCGCCACCCTCAGCGCCCTATTCGGCATCGCGCCCGGAGACTTCGTCACGCCCGAGGGCCTCACCGAGATCTCCGCCATCCTGAGCGGCGCGCAGAAGACCCCACTCTCCGACGCCGGCGTCCTCACCGCCGCCGAAGCCGCCACCGTCCGCACCAACATCGCCGCCTACAACCAGGTCATCTCTCAGCAGGCACAATCCGTCGGCGCCACGCTCGTCGACATCAACTCGCTCTTCTCACAAGCCGCCGCCAACGGCGTCACGGTCAACGGCTACACCGGCACCTTCAGCTTCCTCGGCGGCCTCTTCTCACTCGACGGCATCCACCCCACCAACACCGGCTACGCCGTCGTCGCCAACGCCTTCATCGACGCCATGAACTCATCGATGCACACCACCATTCCCGACGTCAGCCTCTCGACCGTCTCTCCCACCGACCCGCTCTGGCCACCCAACTTCATCCCCCACGCCGAACCGGCACTGCGCCTAATGATCTCCCCAGCCGCAGCCGCCGAAGTGAAAACCATCCTCCAGCGCCACTGACCTTCCCGCAGCTTTTTTCATTTCGAGCGAAGTCGAAGGGGGAGGAATCTGCTGTTCACTGCCCAGCCATAAACGCTCGGGTGGAACCCTCACCAAACCAAATCCGCCGTCATCCTGAGCGAAGTCGAAGGACCCCGAGGCCGTATCGGTAGCCCACACCTCTGCTCCCTTTTAGCCACCAACCGCGGCATGGGCGGAATGCATGAACTCTCCCGGCCTACAAAAGCTGTCATCATTCACCGCCCATACTTACCCATCAACTGCCCCTGTGCGAGCACATGTCCATGCATCGCCTTCGACACCTGGCTCTCATCTGCGCCCGATGGCAGCGCAAGTACCTGGTCCAGCGCATAAACCGTAAAGAAGTATCTGTGCTGCGAATGACCCGGTGGACAAGGTCCGTAGTACCCAACCTTATCGCCCGAATTCACCCCCTGCCGCGACCCATCCGGCAGCATCTCCTTCGCCACAACACCTCGCGCCAGGCCACGCGTCTCGGCCGAAAGGTTATAGATCACCCAATGAATAAACGTCCCAGACGGCGCATCCGGATCACTCACAATCACCACCATGCTCCGCGTCCCTGCCGGAGGCTGGTCCCACCCCAGCGCAGGCGAAACACCCTCCCCATCGCACGTAAACTGCTTCGGAATCTCCGTGCCCTGCTGAATATCCGCGCTCGTCACCACAAGCGTCCTCGGCGCTGACTCCGCCGTCGCAGCCTTCCTGCACCCATCCAGCGAAAGCAGCACAACCGCAACCGCCGCCACACTCATCGCCCAATTCCGCATAACTATCAAAGTTGCAGATTGCCCATAACTGGTTGCCAATCCAAAGCAACTTTGGCGCTAGGATTCTAGGATTCCCTCGTTCCGGCACGCGCACTCACTGCTGATCGCCGAGCTCTTTTCCCCGCTTCAGCAGCCGAGCCCACATCACTCGCACGACCAGCGCCTCGCGCATCCGCCTCGCTCGTGCGGATCGAATTCATCTCCGCAAAGAATCGCACCACCGACTCCAGCTCCTCTTCAGGAACCGTCGACAGAAACGCTCCCAACCGCTGATTGATCCCGTCGTAATACGAATTGATCTTCTCAAGCTTCTTCGGATTCACCCGCACCAGCACACTCCTCCGGTCATCCGGGTTGGCCTCGCGCTTGATATACCCAGCCTTCTCCAGCCGGTCCAGCATCACCGTTACGCCACCCGTAGTCAGCCCCGTGCATACCGCCAGCCGGCCCGGCGTAGCTGGCCCCAGAATCTCCAGCACATTAATGCACTGCATATCCGTCAGGCTAAACCCCACCTGGTCCGCCACTCTTTGGTTGAAAAGGATCGTTCCAGCAATAAACTGCCGTATCTGAACCACAAACGCCGCATGAAGATTTGCGCGGTTTTCACTTGACTTTGTCGCCATAGTAGACTTATTAAATAAGTATCTTATTTTATAAGATACTTATTCTCCGTGATAGAAGGTGCATCCATTATGGCAGTCGCAACCCAAAAAGCCTACAAAGGTATCGGCATGGAAGGCGGAATCGCCCGCTGGTACGAGAAAACCACCCGCCAATATCTCCCGGAATTCAGAAACGACGCCGACCGCTTCGCCGACATGCTGTTGTCACCCAACAGCAGCATCCTCGAAGTCGCCCCCGGCCCGGGATTTCTCTCCATCGAGCTGGCCCGCAAAAAGCAGTTCCACGTCACCGCCCTCGACATCAGCAAGACCTTCGTCGAGATCGCCAAAACGAACGCGCAGCAGGCCGGCGTAACCGTCGACTTCCGTCTGGGCAACGCCTCCGTCATGCCGTTCCCCGACAGCACCTTCGATTTCTTAGTCTGCCGCGCGGCCTTCAAAAACTTCACCCAGCCAGAACGCGCGCTCCGCGAGATGCGCCGTGTCCTCCGCCCCGGTGCCAGAGGTGTCATCATCGACCTCCGCCGCGATGCCAGCATGTGCAAGATTGGAAAGCACGTCCGCAGCATGGACTTGAGCACATCCAGACGCATCCTGACCAAACTGACCTTCCGCTTCATGCTCCTCAAACGCGCCTACACGATTCCGGAGTTCGAAAACATGCTCCAAAGCATCGGCTTCACCAAAACCGAGATCCACCCCAACGACGTAGGAATGGAGATCTGGTTCGAAAAATAGCGGAGCCATCATCCAACACTCAATCGGATGCAGCCGTTTATTAGCCCTCGGTCGCTTGACTAGTCCGCGGCAGCATCGCTCTTATGATCAGCATCAACCCCAACGACACCAGCACGCCACGCATCAACAAAAACGCGTTGTACCGATACCCAAGCGCCACGAAGGTCACAAACACGCCCCACATATAAATCTCGCCCAGAAACGCCAGCCCCCACCGCGCCCTTGTCGCCGAAGCCGCAACCCGCGGCCTCAGCGCAGGAAATATCCGCGGCACCAGCGAGCAATACGCCCGATAAGGCTCACCAAGCTTCGCCGAAAGAAACGCCTCTTCGCCACCAATCAGCCGAAGCTGAAACAGCGCCAGCGTCACCACGCAGAAGACCGCGCCCGTTGGCGGCATCAGCAGCGCCAACGCCAGCGAATGAATCACCAGCCCCGCATACAGCGGATTCCGCATAAAACGATACGGCCCCGCCGCCACCAGCTCCGCGCCATGCATCGCGCCCGACTGCACCACCGGCGCTCCAATATAGGCCGAACCCCACGTCCGCAGCGCCGCCGCCACAAACGCACAAATCGCCGCCAGGATCAGCAGCCAATTGAACGCCGCACCAATCGAAATCGTTCCAGGCGCCAGCTTATACAGATGGTCTGCCAATACACCCCACACATGCGGGTTCGGCCCATCCGAATCCAGATGCAGCCACTTGTCCCAGGGCGCCCAGAACCCCAGAACAATAATCACGGCATGAATCAGAAGCCGAAACCGAAACTCCAGCCCCGTCGCCCGAAACGGCATCAACCCCGGCTGCTCCATCTGAACTGTCCTCTCCATCACCACTCCTCAAACCCTTCGGCACACCCGACTCTAATCGCAGCATAAAGCAACCGCGGATTCCACGGATCAGCACGGATTTTCGTTTTTATCCGTGTCCATCCAGACAATCCGCGGTCGATTTTTAGATCGGTGTCATCGGTGCGAATCGGCGTTAGGCCTCCACATCCTTGCCTTCACCCCAGCGCGGCAATGATCGCGTCGAAGTCTTCAACATTCGCATACTCGATCACCACCTTGCCCTTGCCGTGCTTGTCCTCAATCCGCACCTTCAGCCCCAGCTTCCGCTGCAGCTGGTCCTGCGCCTCGCGAACATTCGGGTCCTCCGGCTGAACATCCTTCTTCTGTTCAGGCTTCGGCTTGCTCTCCGGGTTGATCAGCCCCTGAACGTAATTCTCCGTCTGCCGCACCGACAGATTCAGCGCCAATATCTTCTGCGCCGCCGAAGTCGCAGCATCGCCTTCCAACGCCAGCATCGCCCTCGCATGGCCAAACGACAGCTCACCCGACTCTACTTTCTTCTGGACAAATTCAGGCAATCGCAACAAACGAATGAAGTTACCAACCGTAGCCCGATCCTTGCCCGTTCGGTAAGCCATCTGCTCCTGGGTCAGTTTAAACTCCCGGCTCAGCCGCTCGAACGCCTTCCCTTGTTCTATCGGGTTCAGGTCAGCCCGCTGCAGATTCTCGACAATCGTCATCTCCAACGTTTGCTCATCGTTGGCCGAGCGAATCACTGCCGGAATCGTCTTCTCGCCGGCCTTGCGGCTCGCCAGCCAGCGTCGTTCCCCCGTTATCAATTGGTAACGGTCCTCGCCAATCTTCTTAACCACAATCGGCTGCACCACGCCGGTTGCCGAGATCGACTGCGCCAGCTCGTCCAGCTGCGTCTCATCGAAGTGCGTCCTGGTCTGGTAAGGATTCCGCTCAATCGAGTCCAGCGGAAGATCAATCGGCTTGCCCAGCACCTCGACGGCAGTAGCGGCAATCTGCGGCACGACCGCAGGGCGCGAAGGCAGCAGTGACTCAAGCCCTTTCCCCAGGGCACGGCGTTTCGGATCATGCGTAGCTGTAGGCATCTTTATGCTTCCTTGCTCTTCTTCGACCAGAATCTCTTCTTCTCCGGCTGCTGAAACGACTTGAGCGAACTCGCAGCCGCGGCCGCAGCAGCCTTGCGCCGCTTGACCTCAGGGCTCTCCATGCCATTCCGCGCCAGCAGCTCCAGCGCGAGCTCCCGGTAAGCCTCGGCCCCACGCGACTTGGCATCATACAGCGCAACCGGTTTGCCGTGGCTCGGCGCCTCCGCCAGCCTTACATTGCGCGGAATCGACGTCTTCAGCAGCTTGTCATCGAAAAACGCCTTCAAATTCTCTGTCACCTGCATCGCCAGGTTCGTGCGGTCGTCATACATCGTCAGCAACACGCCTTCAAGCGCCAGCTTCGGATTGAACGCCTGCGTCACTTTGTCCAGCGTGCTCATCAACTCCGAAATACCTTCCAGAGCAAAGTACTCGGCCTGCATCGGCACCAACAGCCCATCGGCCGCAACCAAAGCATTCAGGGTCAACAAATCCAGCGCCGGCGGGCAATCCAGAATGATGAAAGGGTACTGAGCGCGAACCGGCTCGATTGCCTCGCGCAGCCGAAACTCTCGCTTCTCAGCCGAAATCAACTCGATCGTCGCGCCAATCAGGTTCTTGCTGCTCGGAACCAGCTTCAGTTTCTCGATCTCAGTCGGAACTGTCGCCTCGGCAATCGTGGCCTGACCCAGCAATAACTCGTATGTACTCTGCCGCGTCTCGTCGTCATCCTTCGGTCTGGCAAAACCCAGCCCGCCGGTCGAATTTGCTTGCGGATCGCAGTCAATCAGCAGAACCTGCAATCCTTCGAGCGCCAGCGACGCAGCTAAGTTGATGGCTGTGGTTGTTTTGCCCACGCCGCCCTTCTGATTGACAACAGCAAGGACCTTCGAGGGTGCAGGCGCAGCCTCAGGCTTGGCCTCGCCATTCGGTTTGGCCTCAGATGCGGGTTTATCGGCAGGATGAATGGTAATCATCGGCGTAGAAGCAGGTTATCGGGACGTGAAAATCATGGCAACGTCCAAAGGGTTGTGGAGAAGTTACCACCCCTGTGGAGAACGTGTGGAAGCTCCGCTTTCCGCTGGATATAGAAGGCTTCTGCCCGAGCCAATGTGGAAAACTTAAATGCATTTCTACCTCGTCAGCACGTCCAAAATGCTCCACGTGGAGCATTCTTGAAATACCTAACACCGATTCACACTGATCTCACCGATAGAACAACCCAACCACGGATTTCACAGATCGGGGCGGATTCTCCTTTTCGCTTTTATCCGTGTCCATCCGCGCAAGCCGCGGTCGTCCTATGTTTTTAAATCGGTGTTATCGGTGTAAATCCGTGTAAGCCTCTCACGGCAGGGGGCAGAATGCTCCACGTGGAGCATTTTGTCAGTCGGGAATAGACTTCATAGCCCTGATGAGATAACTGGACTGGCTCCCGGGGATAAGAACAGGTGGCTCGACGGTAAAATCCGCTGGGAGCTCAGGATGAGCGCCCGCTAGCAAAAGGATTTCCCGGGATGCGCGCGGCACTGCAGCCGCGAAGGCAGCAGCCATATGATCGACGGCCCGCAGGGTAACGATATCGAACTGTCTTGTCTCAGGTAGAGCTTCCGCCCGTTCGGCCCACACCTCAACATTTTGAAGCCCAAGTGTCCGAACAGCCTCACGGAGAAAAGTAGCCTTCTTATTCTGCGATTCGGCCAGCGTAACAGCGATCTCTGGACGAAGCAGGGCGATGGGAAGCCCTGGGAAACCCGCTCCTGAGCCTAAATCCAGCAAAGTCTTGGTTTCGAAGCCAACGTGGCGGCCTGCAAACAAGCTCTCGCCGAAGTGGCGCTGGACTATCTGACCCGGGTCACGAATAGCGGTCAGATTCGTGCGAGCGTTCCACTTGAACAGCAGATTGAGATACTGCGAGAGTTTTGCCGCAAGCCCGGCTGGTATTTCGGGTAGGTAAGGGGCGAGAAGTGCTTCGATTTGGGCTTCAGAGATGTCAGATTGTTCCACGTGGAACATTTTAAGGTCAGAAATGCTCCACGTGGAGCATTCTCGAAAAACCTAACACCGATTTACTCCGACCCCACCGATAAAGGCAATCCGACCACGGATTTCACGGATCAGCGCGGATCAAATCCAAAAAGGAAAAATCCGAGGCCATCCAGGAAATCCGCGGTCGTTCTGGTTTTTAGATCGGTGTTATCGGTGTAGATCCGTGTTCAGCCTCTCGCGCCAGAGGGCAGAATGCTCCACGTGGAGCAATTTCGCTAGCGGTCAACGGACTTGAGGGCAGCCGTGTTGTATCGGTCACCCGCAATCTCGGACTCCGGCACGGCGGCTTCGAGCTCGGCGATCTCTGCCGACGACAGGTGGATATCCACGGCAGCAGCGTTCTCTTCGAGGTATTTCCTGCGCTTGGTCCCCGGGATTGGCACCATGTCCTTGCCCTTTGCCAACACCCACGCCAGCGCCAACTGGCTGGCTTTGATGCCTTTCCGCTGTGCAATGGCCTCCAGCCGCTCGACCAGAACGAGATTTTTGTCGAAGGCTCCTTGGGCGAAGCGAGGATAGCGCGCCGCACGAAAGTCTTCGGCACCCAGGTTTTGAGTGTTTTTGATGGCCCCGGTGAGAAATCCACGTCCCAGCGGGCTGTACGGAACGAACCCGATGCCTAGCTCGCGGACGGTTGGGAGTATCTCGGCTTCAACGTGGCGCTCCCACAGGGAGTACTCGGTCTGAAGCGCAGTGATGGGGTGAATCTTGTGGGCGCGGCGGATGGTTGCGGGAGACGCCTCGGACAGCCCGAGGTATTTGACCTTGCCAGCCTTTACCAGCTCGGCCATCGCCCCTACCGTGTCTTCAATGGGAGTGTTGGGATCGACGCGGTGCTGGTAGTAGAGGTCGATATGGTCCACGCCAAGTCGCTTGAGCGAGGCGTCGCAGGCGGAGTGAACATATTCAGGGGTGCCGACGACGACGCTCGCGGGATTGTCCTTGCTGCGCTTGTTGCCAAACTTCGTGGCGAGGAAGACCTCGTCGCGCCGGTTGCGGATAGTTTTGCCAATGAGCTCTTCATTGTCGCCGATGCCGTACATGTCGGCGGTGTCGAGGAAGTTGATGCCGAGATCGAGTGCGCGGAGGATGGTCGCGGCCGACTCCTGGTCATTGCGCTCTCCGTAGAACTCGCTCATACCCATACAGCCGAGTCCCATGCGAGAGACGACTGCGCCTTGTGAACCAAGCTTTACCTTTTCCATGGCTCAGTTAGATGGGTTGAAGCGCGGTGACGACTCGCGTGCTGCTGAAATGCTCCACGTGGAGCATTTTTGATGGCTACTGGCTTTTGGCAACGGAGGTGTGGATGGCGCGAGGGGTCCAGGCGGCGGCTTCGTTGATGAAGCGGCGGAAGATGGCTTGCGAGGCGGGGCTGATGTCGTAGCTGCGCTCGGGATGCCACTGGATGCCGAGGACCCAGTGGGGATTGCCGGTTTCGGTGGCTAAGCCACCTTCGACAGCTTCGATGACGCCATCTTCGGGGCAGCGGGCTGTGATGCGGAGACCGTCGCCGGGGGTTTCAATGGCCTGGTGATGGCTGGAGTTGACGCGGAGGTTCAGGTGACCGGTCTGTTCGGGCGCTTCTTCAGGTGTGTCCTTTTTGAGGATGCCGCCGAGGACGGAGTCGGGTTCGATGTTGGCGGTGTGGGCGACGGGGACGTCGCGGCCTGCGCGGTGGTTGATCGGCGTATGAGTTGGGTCGATGTGCTGGACGAGCGTGCCTCCACGCCAGACGTTGAGCGACTGGGTGCCGAAGCAGATGGCGAGGATGGGTTTGTAGAGGTTGTGCGCGTCCTGGATGAGGAGCTCGTCGACGTTTTCGCGGGCCGGATCGGCGGGCGAGCACTCGGGGATGGGTTCCGCGCCGAACTTGTGCGGGTTGATGTCGGCGGGGCTGCCGGGGAGCAGGACGGCCTGACAGGTGTTAATCAAATTGACAATAGTAGCCGGGGTTCCAGTGAGAGGAATTTCGACCGGCTCGCCGCCGGAGCGCTCGACCGCCTGCGCGTAGACAGGCCAGGAGCGCTGGTTGTACTCGGGATTGGTGCTGGTCGGAACGGGAATGGCGATGCGGGGCTTCATAGGCAGGATCAGGAACCAGTGGCTGGGAATGGTTCTATGAAGATGGTAACTCCAACTGCGATTTCGCTTGCTGGTCTAAATGATGAGAACGGCCTTTATGGTGACTAATCGGACTAGAACGGGATATCGTCGTCAGAGATTTCCGCTGCTTCGGTAGCTTCGAATCTCAAATCGAGAAGTATCCTTGCTGACTGCTCGAGAAATTCCTCGCGATCCATGAAGATGATGTGTCGGCGCTGGGAGGCATCAAGCTGCTGAGCCAGCCAACTCCGAGCAGCTTTTGTAATGTCTCCCGCCGAAATCAAATACAAGTGATCCAGCAAAACCATACGGTTGATCTCCGGATCATGGATGGGATGATCTATCGCCATGCGAGCCTGCGTAAGAATGTTCGCTACGTTTTTCTCGGCTGAGGCGTTATTGGAGTCGATCCTGTTCTTCTTGACTTGAGCACAGAAGTAAATCCAATGCCCGGTCGGCAACTGGTACTTCATCCATAAGTCCTTGCCGAACTCGAGCGATCGGTCACTATGGCCGGTCGGGGTCACGCGCCTGTATCCCAACCGTTGAAAGAGCGGAACAAGAATCTTTTCGATGAATTCGTCTTCGCTTGCTCCATCAAGAAAGATGTTGAGCTTTTTGCGTTGTTCAATCTCTTCCTGAGAGAGTGGCCTGCTGGTCTGTGAATAGGAGGCACTGCTGATTCCAGTGCCGGTGGTGCGCAGGAAACATCGGCCCGATTCGTCAAGGTATGCGGTAATGCCATGACGTTTGACGATGTTGTTAAAGCTCTCAAGAGCCTTCGCGATGTCTGCAAAGTGTTCCGGATTTGTCTCGCCCCGCCGCCGCAGTTGACGGTTGTGCCGGTCGAAATCGTCCTGCTCGAAAAGCTCCGAAATCACACGGCAAAGGTCGTCAGGCGGTAAATCAACAGAGGTAGCTGGCCCAAGATTGAGTTCTTGAAGGCGTTCGTTCGCCCATTTCGGCCGGGTCGTTCCGTCATGGGTAAAGGGGAGGCCGCAACGCTTGAAGAAACGCGTTATGTAATAGCTACTGCGGTACGGAAAGTGAGCAGCATCTCCGACGACCATTCGGGCAATCTCTTCGAGTACACTGTCTGTCAATTTCATCGTGCTTCTGACTATATTGGAAAGCCGCCGCTTCTCGATTAGTCCTCATAAGTCGGCTTATGGGAAGTAATCATACCGCTCACTGATGAGAAGCGCTTTATCAGGGCTCACGTTCTCTTCGGATGCGATAGGTTCGCTCATGTCAGCGATCAAGTTTTGGCGAGAGCTCGAGCCCCTGTGGTTCGCGGAACGGTTCTACAGCAATGTGCTCGTACCGCACTTCCAGCACGGTCAGGGTTTCAGTGCCGCCCGGCGCATGAAGAACAACTTCGTCACCCTCTGCTGCTCGCATGAATGTGCGGCCCAGGGGTGAGGCCCAACTGATGTGGTTGAGATCGAGATTGACTTCGTCCGTGCCGACGATGCTCACCACGCGTTCTTCTCCCGCGGCATTCGCATAGCGCACGGTGGCTCCAAAGAACGCTCTTGTTGCCCGCAGCCCCGTTCTCGGAGCTTGCGGATCTACCACCTCCGCGGCTTCTATTCGCTTCGTCAGGAAACGAATCCGTCCGTCGATCTGCCGCAGTCGCCGCTTGCCGTACTGATAGTCGGCGTTTTCACTGCGATCGCCGTTGCCCGCAGCCCACGCCACTACCTCCACCACCGCCGGGCGATCCTTGTTGAGCAAAAAAAGGCGCTCATCTTTCAGGCGCTGGAGCCCGCCTGGAGTGATGTAGTTTTTGGCATGATTCGCTGCTGGCTCCTCAAACTTAGGTCTTCTTGTAAACCCTTTTCGCATCCTGCGGCCCCTCTTCCAGCGCGCTTACCGGAGTTTCACTGTTCTAGCTTAATTGAACACCCTATTCGTTCTTGTAAGCCGGGAGGAGTAGCTTTAGGTGTATGAGCTACCGTTTTACCGCGATGCTGCATATTCCTGGCGATGTTCGCGAGGCTGTCTCCTTCTATGAACGTGCGTTTGGCGCTACGACTGGGTGGAGTACGCCTCCTGCTGAAGATATGGTGGCGCAGCTTCTGGTGCATGGTGCAGAGTTCTGGGTGCATCCTGAGGGAGAAGCGATCGGCAATCCGTCGCCGGCTCAGCTCGGTGGAACAGCGGTGCGGTTGATGCTCATCGTAGACGACCCGGATGCGGTCTTCGATCAGGCCGTGGCTTCTGGTGCGGTCGTTCGTTCGCCCATGCAGGATCGTGACTATGGATGGCGTGACGGCTCAGTCCAGGACCCTTTCGGTCATCGCTGGGAGATCGGTAAGCCGCTTTAGCATTGTGATGAGTGATCCAGAGAAACAATTCGCGCAAGCTGCCCAGTGATACTTATTGAGCCGAGTGCTGCATGTAGGTAGTGGTGATTGCTTGGAAGAGTTGCTGGGTGAGGGTGTCGGCGTCGCGGGTGGTTAGGTTGGTGGTGGGGATTGGGTCGCCGATGATGATGGCCAGCGGGCGCGGGTTGAGCGCGTAGGTGTGGATGGGGAGCAGCTCGTAGGTTCCGATCAGCGTGATGGGGATCAGCGGGACCTGGGCTTTGATGGCCATGTACGCTGCGCCGGAGACGAAGGGTTTGGTTTCGCCGTCGTGGGCGCGGCCTCCTTCGGGGAAGATGACCAGCGGGAGACCGTGTTTGAGTGTGGCTACTCCGCGGTTGAGGCTGGCGACGGCGTTGCGGGCGCTGGATTGATCGACCGGCACTTGCCCCGAGCGGTTGAGATACCAGCCGATGAAGGGGACCTTCCAGAGGCCTTGCTTGGCGAGGATGCGGAACTGGAAGGGGAGATGCGAGAAGAGGACCGGGGTGTCCATGTAGCTGAGGTGGTTGGAGGCATAGACGGCGGTCTCGTGCAGGTGGAGCTTTTCTCGGTTGATGACTTTGACGCGCGAGAGGCTGAGGATGAGCAGCGTGCGTGCCCAGAGGTGCGCGATGAAGTGTTGCTGGCGACCGGATTTGTCCCAGAGGCCGCAGATGAGCGAGATGGCGCCGAAGAAGGCCGTGGCCAGGCCAATCAGCGGCAGCAGGACCAGGTACGTGAGCCAGCGCATGAAGAAGGATGGGCCACGAGGGGGCGATGGCTCGCTTGCAGGCGCGGCGGGAGCGGGCTCGGAAGAAGGCATAACACCGATTTTCACCGATGACACCGATTTAAGTGCGACCACGGATTGGAGAGGATACGAACGGATTTGCTGCCGGTGGAATGGCAGAGTTTGCGGAAGGGTCGAGTTTCCTCGTCGTGGATGGGAAACTTTGTACCGTTTTTTGTATGGGTGTAGTCCTTCTCCAAAGCGAATATTCGTGACAGCATGGGCAAAATGCGGGGGTTCTTCGCTGCGCTCAGAATGACATAGAAGCGATGGTCGTGGGGAGAATGCTCTAAAGATTGAACCGCTGACTGGGTTGCCTTCATCCGCGCTTCTCCGCGTCATCCGTGGTTGTGCTGTTTGTCTGTGCTTGATCGGTGTAGGTCGGTGTTGCGTTGTTTGTGAGGGCGAGGGAGCGGACTTCGCCGACGAGGTAGACGGAGCCGGTGACGAGGATGAGGCCGTTGGAAGGGGTAAGTTCGCGGGCGCGCTCGAGGGCTGCGGCTACGTCGGGGGTGGCGTGTGCGGGAATGTCGAGGGCGCGGGCGGCTTCGAGGAGCGATTCAACGCTGGAGGTGCGAGGGCTGTTGATGGGGCAGAAGAGGATGTTGTCGTAGGGACGGTAGCTGCTGCGGTCGAAGAGGGGGAAGAGGATCTGCGCCATCTCGGTGAGGGACTTGTCGCGGAGGCAGCTGAAGATGAGGGTGCGGGGCTGGGCGTCGGGGAGCTGGGCGATGGCGGCGCGGAGTGTCCAGGCGCCGGCGGGGTTGTGGGCCACGTCGAGCAGGATGGGCGGCGCGGTGGGCAGAAGCTCAAGGCGGCCGGGCCAGCGGGTGTGGCGGATGCCGGTCTCGATTGCCTGATGGGTGATTTTGTAACTGGTTTGGTTGCTTTTTGGGGGTAGGTTGTAACTTGGTTGGTTACGTAATTCGATGGCGGCCGCGATGGCTAAGGCGATATTGCGCTGCTGGTGGTGGCCGGTGAGCGGGGAATGGACTTCGAGAGGCTGGTTGTCGAGCGTGAGGGTGTAGTGATTGGGGGTGAGCTGACTCTCCGGATGGACTCGCGGCTCTTCAGACAAAATGCGGGGGTTCTTCCCCTTCGTTTCACTCAGGGTCAGAATGACGGCTTGTTGGGTCTGGTTGACGGTAGTGGGTGGGATAAATTGGGCGGCGTTGATGGCGCGGATGTTCAGGCGTGTGGCAACTTCGCCGATGGCTTCGTTGGCTTCGGGGTGCTGGGGCAGGGTGATGAGGGTGCCGTTGGAGCGGAGGATGCCGGCTTTTTCGCGGGTGATTTCGGTGATGGTGTGGCCGAGGTACTCCTGGTGGTCGAGCGAGATGTCGGTGATGATCGAGAGGAGCGGGTCGACGATGTTGGTGGCGTCGAGACGGCCGCCCATGCCGACTTCGAGGACGGCGATGTCGACTTTCTGCTCAGCGTAATAAAGGAAAGCGACCGCGGTGAGGGCCTCGAAGAAGCTGGGGTGGTGGGGGAGACGGCCCTCGGTGACGAGCGCGGAGCCGGCGGAGTCGACCTGGAAGTAGAGGCGGGCGAAGTCGTCGTCGGAGATGGGAAGGCCGTTGATCTGGACGCGCTCGTTGACGCGGATAAGGTGCGGTGAGGTGTAGAGCGCGGTGCGGTAGCCAGCAGCAGTGAGGATGCTTGAGAGTGTGGCGGCGGTGGAGCCTTTGCCGTTGGTTCCGGCGATGAGGAGCGATGGGAAGCTGGCTTGCGGGTCGCCGAGGGCTTCGGCGAGGATGCGCATGTGGGCGAGATCGAATTTGCGGCGCGTAGCGGCAGAGGCCGGGGCCAGCTCGTGGCCCAAGGCGTAGAGGTGATCGACCGCAGCGGTGTAGGACATGGGGCTATTTTAGGTCAGTTACCTGTTACAGGTTGTAGGTTATTGGTTCTAAGCCGACAACCACTTACGAGCTGTCTGCGAGTGTATCGGGTAACGCACCGATGGGTGAGTTGAGCGATGGGATGCGCTGATACGAAGGTCGGTGCGATACCACCTCTGGGGGATATCGAGAGAGATACGGGCGGAGGATAGTGAGTTCAGCGGCAAATGTGCAAAGTTTTGCACTAGTCGAGCGGTAAGGTTGCTGCTTTGCACTTTGTTGCACTGCCGGTTCATCTCCGGGCCCCTTTTTGACGCCCGGTACCAGCAAAGGAGAAACATATGCGAATTGCGTTGGCAATAGCGTTTGCACTGGTCGCCATCGCCCCATTCTTCGGGCGCTGGAGGGCGAACGTGTGGTTGAAGAAGAACATGCCTGAGCGTCTGACGGCTAAGGGCAAAAGCCTGGCGGAGGCGGCATAAAAATCATCGGATGTTGTATCAGCAAGCTGTTGTGGCAGTAGAAGTAACCAAAGAGGTTTGATCTTCCTAGCTCCAGGGCTGTGCCAGCGATGGCATGGCCCTCTTTTTTGGTGTGCGGCAGGGGCGTGCCAGGTCGCAACTCATTTCCTTCAAAAGGCTTAACACCGATTGGCACCGATGCCACCGATCTAAAAACACAGGACGACCACGGATTTCGCGGAGTTGCACGGATTTTATCCTTTCTTAAATTTCATCCGTGTTCTTCCACGGAATCCGTGGTCGCGTTGCTCTATCGGCGGTATCGGTGTCAATCGGTGTTAGGTTTCCTGGCGGTTGAAGCTGCGCACCGAAGCGGGAGGCCGGTGCATCCAACTGATATCACATGGAGAAGTCAGGAGCGGCTTGAGGCCCCGGTGTGTCTGGCTGCCTTTGGGCAGTCTGACAGATATACTTGAATTTTGTGCAAATGAGGATACGACAGGCTTTTGCGGCGGGATTGCTTGGCCTGGCTCCGGCGTTGACCGGATGCCTGACCCATACGCACGCGGTTGTGAAGACGCGGCTGCCGAGCGTTGTCATGAGCACGTCGCTGGACCAGTTGGCACTGGAGATCAATCAGCGGTTCGACTCGATCCAGAGCATGAATGCGGCGGTGGAGATTTCGGCCTCGACCGGTGGCAACCTGCAGGGCAAGGTGACGGAGACGACCAGCCTGCGCGGCTACATTCTGATGCGCAAGCCGGCAGACCTGCGCGTGTTGCTGCTGGTGCCGGTGGTGGGAACGCGGGCGATCGACATGGTGACGGACGGCACGAACTTCAAGCTGCTGATTCCTTCGCGGCATGAGGCGATGGTGGGGACCAACGAGGTGACGCATCCTTCGAAGAACGGGCTGGAGAACCTGCGGCCGGTGGTGTTCTTTGACTCGATGTTTGTGCAGGGGCCGGCGTCGAACCAGATTATCTCGATGACCTCGGACACGCGCATTGTGGACGAGGGCAAGAAGAAGCATGACCTGGTGGAGGAGCCTGCGTATGCGGTGCAGATTCTGGACCAGCCCCAGGGGCAACATGCCCATACGCTGCGGGTGATTCATATCAGCAGCATGGACCTGCTGCCGTACCAGCAGGATATTTATGACGCGGCGGGGAACATCTCGACCAAGGCGTTTTATAGCGACTACCAGTACTTCAACAACACGCCTTTTCCGATGCACATCAAGATCGAGCGGCCGCAGGACCACTATGGACTGGACGTTGTGATTACGAAGCTGACGCTGAATCAGAAGCTGGATGATGACCAGTTCGAGCTGAAGATTCCTGAAGGGTATCCGGTGCAGACGATGAAGTAGCTTTGAAAACTTAACGCCGATTGATACCGATAACACCGATTTAAAAGCGCAGGACGACCACGGATTTCGCGGAGTTGCACGGATTTTATCTTTAGATTTCATCCGTGTTCTTCCGCGAAATCCGTGGTCGGTCTTTTTTAATCGGTGGTATCGGTGTCAATCGGTGTTAGGTTTCTCGCGATGCTGGCCGCTCGGCTCAGGTCTATCGCGTGAAGAGGGTGAGGGGGATGGCGTCACCCATGGCTCGGTAGCCTGCGGGAGATGGGTGCAGGTGATCGCCGGAGTCGTAGGCGGGCAGCAGGCGGTTGGGGTGTGCGGGGTCGCGGATGGCGCGGTCGAAGTCGATGACGGCGTCGAAGTGGCCGGGGGTGCGGATCCATTGGTTGATGGCCTGGCGGTCGGCTTCGCTGAGTGGGCCGGGGTGGTAGTAATCGGAGCCGGTGTAGGGCGTGATGGTCGCGCCGATGACTTTGAGGCCGCGGTCGTGGGCGCGCAGGATGATCTGCTGGTAGGCGGCGAGGATGCGGTCGGTGAAGGCGGCGTGCTCGGCGGGGCTGACTTCGTTGAGGCGCGTGAGGCCGCCGATGTCGTTGACGCCTTCGAAGACGATAAGAAACTTTGCGCCTGGCTGGGCGAGCACGTCGCGGTCAAAGCGCGCGAGGGCGTTGGGTCCTAGGCCGTCGGTGAGGAGATGATTGCCGCCGATGCCCTGATTGAGCACGCTTAAGTTGCGTGTGGCGGGTGCGGCCTGGAGGCGGGCGGCGAGCACGTCGGGCCAGCGGTCGTTGCCGTTGGTGGTGGCGGCGTGGCCGTCGGTGATGGAGTCGCCGAGGGTGACGATGGCGGCGGTGTTGGCGGGGGCTTCGACATCGACACCGGCGAGCTGATACCAGTGATCGAATTTTTTCGCGTTGGGTAGATCTGCGGCGGAGACTTCGTCGCCGTGGACGAGGTACGACGTGGAGCGTGAGCCGGCATGGGCTGTCTCGCATGTGGGCGGCTGGTCGTAGTGGATGGTGATGGCGAGGTTCGAGAGCGGGGCTGCGGTGAAGGGGATGGGGTCGGAGATGTACTCGGCGCCAGCGGGGATGATGACGTCGGGTTTACCTGCGAAGGTGAGGGCGCGGTCGGTTGCGGGATCGATCTGCGCGGCTGCGGGTGAGAGCGGCACGGCAATGTGCGCGGCGGTAATGTGGAGCGGCTCTGTACCGAAGGCGTTCGAGAGATGCACGCGCAGCTCGGTGCCGCCGATGGAGATGTGGACGATCTGGCGGAGGGTTGCGTCGGTGAGGTCTTCGGGCGGGAGCGAGTTTACGCGGAGGGGAATTTCTTGTGATGCGGCCCAGGTGCCGACCCAGTGTGTCTGCGGGTCTGTTTGGGGATGAGGCGTCTTCGCCAGCGATGGCACGGTGAGGGCGAGTGCGGCGATCAGGGTGAAGATTCTTCCTGCTGGGTGCATGGGTGTCTTATTATGGGTGTCGAACTAAATCGTTTATATAGGCGCGCTCTAAAAATAGCACCGCTGGAGGCGGATTTGTCCACACTAAATTCGGGTCTTCGAGTTTTTCTGGCAGTGGCGCTGGCTGGCTGCTCCTGCGCGACGCTTGCGCAGACCGCATCGCGGAAACCACCGGTCACGTTCACTGCGGAGCAGGACCATCAGGACATGATGGAGCAGCTTGGCATTGTGGCGTTGCGGCCGGGGCCGAGCGGCGATGAGAACGCGCCGAATCA